>JAEUII010000086.1 GCA_016795145.1 Planctomycetaceae bacterium | reverse complement strand
AAGGCGATCAGAAACAACTTGTTTTGCTGCTTGCCGTGTCCACCGGAGCGATTGCGTTGTTCTACGGAGCCGGATTGACATGGGGCCAACATACACATCTGACGATCGTTGAATATTGGCGATGGTGGGTTGTCCATTTGTGGGTGGAAGGCTTCTTTGAAGTCTTCGCCACCACGGTGATTGCCTTCATCTTCATGCGTCTGAATCTGATTCGGCCACGCGCCGCGGCATCGGCCGCTCTGTTATCGGCCACGGTCTTTCTGTCCGGCGGCATCATCGGGACGTGTCATCATCTTTACTTCAGCGGCACGCCGTCAGTTGCTCTGGCCTGGGGTTCCGTCTTCAGCGCACTGGAAGTTGTTCCGCTGGTGCTGGTTGGTTTTGACGCGATGGACGACCTGCGACGATCGCGAACATCACCGTGGGTACAGCGTTACAAGTGGCCGATCTACTACTTCGTGTCAGTGGCTTTCTGGAATATGGTTGGTGCGGGACTTTTCGGTTTCATGATCAACCCACCGATTGCCCTCTACTACATGCAGGGACTGAATACGACACCGCTGCACGGACACGCCGCGTTGTTCGGAGTTTACGGAATGCTGGGTATTGGTCTCATGCTGGTTTGTCTGCGAATTCTTGTGCCGGGCGTCGAATGGAAAGAGCGGATGTTGCGTTTCTCTTTCTGGTCGTTGAATGGCGGTCTGATGGCGATGTGCGTGCTCAGTCTTCTGCCGGTTGGTCTGATGCAGACATCGGCCTCTGTTGAACATGGTTACTGGTATGCTCGCAGCAGTGAATTTCTGCAGACACCTTTGATGCAAACTCTGCGATGGATGCGTGTTCCGGGCGACACCATTTTCTTCCTGGGAGCGGTCGCGCTAGTTCTCTTCGTTGCCGGCTTGAAGACCGGTCATTCATTCCGTCGAACGAAGTGAGTTCATGATGGTCCCTGCCGCATCCCGGCAAAATAGTAGTTTTCCTAAGGAACAAGACATGGCGATTGAACACCTGCAACCCAGCGTTGTCACGCATTTACCACTCGGTCCGGCTCTGGGCGAATCAGCAACGTCGACACTGGTCAAGACTGCTTCATTCGAGCTGATTCGAATGGTGCTTCCTGCCGGAAAAGAGATCCCTCCGCACAAGACACGCGGTGAAATTACGGTTCAATGCCTGGAGGGACGTGTCAGTTTTTCGTGTCACGGAACAACAAGAGACCTCCGTCCCGGCGATTTGCTTTATCTTGCTGCCGATGAAGTGCATGCCTTGAAAGCGGTTGAGACTTCGTCGTTACTTGTGTCGCTGGTGCTGGCAAAAGACCGGTCTCACTCTGATTCACGGGGGTAATTCTATTTCTATGCAGAACAGATTTACGAGCCGACGAACATCACGAGTTCGGCTTAGTCGGCGGATTGTCCTGATGGCGCGCAGGAGCCATCGTAAAGGATGTGACTTTCAACCCAAATTCTCTTCCACGCAGATGTTGCTGTCATGGGCGGGTAGCTTTCTGGGAATTGGACTGCTCACTTATCTTTCTGTCGACAGCAAATACCCGCTGATCGCCGCACCGATGGGGGCTACCTCGGTATTGGTCTTTGGAGTTCCCCATAGCCCGTTAGCTCAACCAAGGAACGTAATCGGTGGGAATTTCATCGGTGCATTTGTGTCTGTGGCTCTGGGACAATCGTTCGGGACAGCTCCCTGGGTGATGGCAATGGCCGTTTCAACCACAATTGTTCTGATGAAGATCACTCGAACCGTCCATCCCCCTTCGGGCGCAGTGGCCTTGGTGGGCGTGATGTCTGAAGTCTCGTGGGACTTCTTGTTCGCTCCAGTCCTTGCAGGTTCTGTGTTGATCGTCGTTTGGACTTATGTCTTTAACAACTTGTCGCCCGGACGGTCTTATCCTACGCATTGGCTCTAGATCGTTTCAGAATTTGCAAGTCGCAGCCGCCCATCTGTGCTTCGAGGATCGAAATGCCAAGACCAAAGTCGCCACATGTTCGGGAACTTATTGTAAATTCCATCAATCAAGGAATGTCAGTCGCTGAAGCGGTGGAAACTTACCAGGTCGCGAGACGGACGATCTACTACTACCTGCAGCGTGCCCGATCTCAAACAGAGGCTCCGCTTGTAGTTCGGGCACGTACAGGACCCAGGTCAAAACTGGAGAACTATCGAAAAGCAATTCTTGCTGCCAGAAACGCGAATCCCGGTCTCTCAATGCGGGAACTTTGCGAACTCCTGAAGCTTCCCGTCTGCCCGAGTACTTTAAGTCGAACGCTTGCGGCATGGAACCTCGCGGTCGAGCATGAGAAGCATGATGAATCGGGTTGAAGCAAACTCAGACTGGCGTGTCCAGTTTAATAAGCATTAAGCAGCAGCGTTTGTTTGATGGTCCGTTCAGTGCAGGCACCATTGGCGGCATCGTCTACCTCTAGCCCCGCTCAGGCACAGTGGCTGACTCAACTTTGCGTTTTTGCTGATGAATCACGCCATCTTCCATTTCGTAAATTGCATCAAACACTTCCAGAGTTCGCTGGTCATGAGTCACCACAATCACACCGGCCCCGTGCTCGCGGGCAACGTTGCGGAAGAGTTCCATCACCTGACGGCCGCGATGGCTGTCTAAGGCCGCCGTAGGTTCGTCGGCCAGGATTACACTCGGATGATTGGCGAGGGCTCTGGCCACGGCGACTCGCTGCTGCTGACCGCCTGACAGCATCGCTGTGCTGTGATCCAGACGGTCGCCGACTCCCAATTCGTCCAGCAGTTCGGCCGCGCGAGTGCGAGCTGCTCGACTGGTCATGCCGTTCAGTTCCATCGCAATCTGCACGTTCTCAATGGCACTCAGGAAAGGAATCAGATTCGACTTCTGAAACACATATCCAATGTGCCGACGTCGAAAGCTGCGAAGATTGACGGCCGCACGAGGGCCATCCATCACCAGCGTGCCACCGATGCGAACCTGCCCCGAAGTCGGCGGATTGATCAGCCCAACGGCCGTGAGAAACGTCGACTTCCCGGAACCGCTCGGTCCCAGCAGGGCGATCACTTCACCTCGCCGGACCTGCACGCTCGCATCGCGCATGGCGACCACTTCGGTGTTGCCGCTTCCATAGATCTTGCTGATACTGATGGTTTCAATCGCCAGTTCGTCAGACATTGTGGCTATCCCATCAGAGCATCGTTCGGGTTCACTCGCATGGCTTTCCAGATTCCCAGCAAACTGGAAAGCACGGAGATCACACACACGATGACCGCCAGTTGAATCAGATCGTCATTTGTCAGAACAACTCGACGAGGGAAATGCGGAAACAGCTTTTGTCCGACAGCCCACGCGATCCCGTATCCCAGTCCGCCCAGGAGTAGTGCCTGCTGCAGAATGAGTCCGAGGATCACATGGTTCTGAGCACCGATCAGTTTGAGCAACGCGATGGAGTGAATCTTGTCCAGCGTCAGTGTATACAGAATCAGCGCCATGATGATGGCGGCAATGATCGTCAACAGAACGCGAAACATCCCGAGTTGCCGTTTGGCTTTATCGACCATGCCCTGAACCAGCAATTCTTCCTGTCCATGTCGGCTGAAAACCGACACGTCGCCCCACGAAGATATGATCTTCTCAACTTGCAGCGGGTCTGCTCCCGGAGCCACCTTGGCAATGACGGCGCTCAAGGGCGGAGGTGTGACGCCCGGGAGTTCCGCTGTCGGCCGCGCGAGTTGCTCCGTGAGTGCCGGCTGGCTAAGAAACAGTTCGTTCTCCTGTCCACGCGAATCGCGCGCGGCACGTTCCAGTCGCACGGATTCGCCTGAGCTGTCGAATTGGATCGCCTGAGAATCCTGAATCGTGGTGAAGGCCATTCCGTCGCCTCCCGAACTCACCATGCCGGAAGTGATGCCAACGACGGTATAGGTTTCTTTGCCGAGTGGAATTCGTTCACCGAGTTGCAGCCCCAGCGTTTTGTCAGCAACGATCTCAAAATGATTCTGCCGCAGGGCTCGCCCGGAAATCAGCGGCAGCCATTCGCCTTTATCGACCGGCCAGCTCAGCCCGAGCACCGACATTCGTATCGGCTTGCCGTTGTGTTGCCGCTGAATCGTGTGGTACACGAATTCGCGGGAAGACTGAATCCCGGGGACAGCTTCAACTCGATAGACAAGCGACTTTGGCACGCGTGACACTTCGGCAAATGGACCTCGAGTATCCTTCTGCACGATCCACAAGTCTGCGTCGATGCGATTGATCAGCAGCGTGGCGTCTTCCAACAGGCCGCGATAGATCCCCGCCATGCCCATGACGATCATCAGCAGCATGCCGATACCGAGCACGGTCAGAATGAAGCGACCGAGATTGTGCCGGATATCTTTGATGGCAAGATTCATCGAATGACAACCTTCCTGCCTTCGATGCTTTTTGCAGCCGCTTCCGAAGGCAGCAAAATCTGCTCATCCGCAGCGACGCCTTCCAGGACTTCGACCTGTTCGCGGTTGCTGAGTCCCAGTTTGACCGGTCGCCACTGAGCCGTACCATCGAGTTGAACGAAAACGCCCGCCGTTCCTTCGCGCCACGTCACAGCGCCGGCTGGCAGAGTTTTCGCTTTGTCACGGCGAGCGGTCTCAATGTAGACTTCGGCCCGTTGCCCCACGGCCCAGTTGGTCGGCAGTTCCAGCACGCGAATGTCGACAGCGAACTCCCGAGTCTCGCGATCTGTTTCTCGGCCCAGACGAGCGACCTCGCCGCGAAACGATTTGGCATTCTCGGATCGAAACGCCACGCGAGCCGGTTGTCCGACAGCGATACGAGACATCTCCGTTTCATCCACCCACGCACTAACCCACAGCACTTCGGTGGAGATCAAACTCAGCACCGGACTGCCGGGAACGGCAACGGCCCCGGGATCGCGATATCGCTGCACAATCAGCCCGGCAAACGGTGCCGCGACGACTGTGTCAGCCAGTCTGGCCTGATGAAACGCCAGTGTGCTTTCGGCGACAAGCTCCTGCTGTTTGGCTTCGAGCAACGCGGCATCCGCACGGGCGACTCCGGCAAGAGCCACATCCATTTGCTCGCGTGCTTTGTCCATGTCTGTGGGGCTGGCCGCGTTGGATTTGATCAGCATGGCCACTCGCTCGTGATTCTGTTCGGCCTGTTTGAACACAGCCTGAGTCTGGTTCTGATCGGCTTCGAAGCGATTCAATCCCGCCTTCGCTGCAGCGACTCCAACTTTCGCCATTTCAGCCTGTTGCTTGAGTTCCGTATCATCCAGTTGAAACAGCACGTCACCAGCTTGAATGGTATCGCCCTGGTCGACGCGAACATCCTGAAGCCGACCTGATATCTTGGGACTGATGATCGCCTTCTGCTTCGCTTCCAAAGTCCCGGTTCCCATGACTTCGGCTACGATAGCACCTTCGGTCACCTCAACCACTGCCACGATAACCGGGGAAAAGCGAAGCCAGTAAATGGCTGTTCCAGCAACGACGCTGAACACCACCAGTTTTAGCAGTCTGGGCAGCCAGTTCGAGGCCACGATTGACCGCTTGGTTTGCTGAGTTGACATTGTTGGACTCTTTCGAAGATTGGTGAGGATCTCTCGTCAGTAGCGAATTCTCACAGCGGGAATTGCCAGGTGCAATCGGTCAATGCCTTCCTGTGTCACACGAGTATTGACCACAGAGAGAAACTTTAGCCTCCGAAGGGCAGTCAAATGATCAATCCCGGCGTCCGAGATGTTGGTGTCATTCAGGTAAAGCCATTCCAGTAACTCCATGTTCCTTATGTGCTTCAAACCACAATCGGAGATCCGGCAATGGTCAAGTCCCAGCACACGAAGTGATTTCATCTGCGAAAGACTGGCAAGCCCGACGTTGCTGACCTTGGTCTCATTAAGCATGAGTGATCGAAGTTCGGGCAGGTCCTTAATTGAAACCAGGGACGTATTCGTGATCTGCGTTTGGCTAACGTCCAGAAACAGCAAGTGCTTCATCACGGAAAGCTGAGTCACACCTATGTCAGTCACTTTACTTTGACTGAGATCGAGTCGCCGCTTTTCTGTGGTGCGGCAAAGCACTTCCAGCTCCGCATCGCCGACTTGGTTGCGAACAGTGCCTTCGGGCAATATGCCATTCTTGCTGTCGATTGACACATTTCCGTCAGCAGACACCAAGATTTGTGCCATGCAAACAACAAGAATTCCACTCTGAAGCCACAGCCAGCGAGATGAACTGTCATGCATGATACTCTCCCCCTCGATCCATTGACTGATGCCTCAGCATCATCATAATATTCAAAAAATCGAATATGTGAATCGACTGGTCTCAATATGGATCTAAGAGAATGGCAGATTCTCGACAACAAAAGGCCACAGCAGAGCTGCTGAAGGCGTTTTCTCATCCGACCCGGCTGTCCATTCTGCAGGAGTTGCTGGCTGGTCCACGCTGCGTGACTGACATGGAAGAAATCCTTCCGGCAAGACAAGCCAATATCTCGCAGCATCTTGCTGTGCTGCGGAATGCCAGGCTTGTGGACTATGCTCAGGATGGAGTTCTGAAATGCTACTACCTCTGTCGCCCGAGGTTGGTGAAGGAACTTCTCACGCTGGTTGGGCGTGATGAACCCATGGTGACTCGTACGGCCGCAGAGATTAAAGCCGATAAGAAACGAATGGCAGAAATCAGTGAATCATCCCGGTCAGTTGGCGCGCCGGCCGTAGCGAGCAGCGGCGTCAAGCGGAAGTCGCGAGCCAGATGAACAGGCAGATCTATCTGGATTACAACGCCAGCACACCGCTCGCTCCGGAAGTGGCCGAGGCTATGCGGCCTTTTTTAAGCGTGGCCTACGGAAATCCCTCCAGTCTGCACTGGGCGGGAAGTCCTGCTCGCGATGCTGTTGAGAAAGCCCGCTCTCAAGTCGCGGCCCTGCTCTGTTGCGACGCAACCGAAGTCATCTTCACTTCCGGAGGAACAGAAGCGAACAATTACGCGATCAAAGGGGCGTTCTTCTCGGCGAAGGATCGAGGGGCTCCATTTCACATCATAACCAGTTGTATCGAACATCCGGCTGTGCTGGAGCCTTGTCGATTTCTGCAGGCACTAGGCGCCGAGATTACTCTTCTGCGGGTTGATCGTTTTGGTGTCGTCGATCCTGACGATGTGCGACGTGCAATTCGTCCACACACTCGGCTGATTACCATCATGCATGCCAACAACGAAGTCGGCACCATTCAACCCATCGGGTCGATCGCTGCGATAGCCCGAGACCATGGAATCCCGTTGCACACGGATGCCGCTCAATCGGCTGGTAAGGTCTCCGTCGACGTTGAGTTATTGTCTGTTGATCTGCTTTCGATCGCTGGGCATAAGCTCTATGGGCCAAAGGGAGTCGGTGTCCTGTTTGTTCGTGAAGGAGTTCCGCTGGAGCCGTTGCTGCATGGAGCCGGGCACGAATCCGGTCGGCGAGCTGGCACGGAAAACATCCTTGAGATCGTCGGTCTGGGCGCAGCCTGCGAAGTGGCAGACGAATGTGTTGACCGTGGTATGGTGCGACAATTGCGGGACGAGTTCTGGGAGAGGCTTCGGGATGAGTTTGGTGACCGCATCGTTCTCAATGGTCATCCTGTCGATCGGCTCCCTAATACACTAAATGTCAGCTTTCTGGATCACGCCGGGTATGATGTTCTTGCTCAGCTTCCGAGCATTGCTGCATCAACAGGATCGGCGTGTCATGCTGGAGCGGCAACGATGAGTCCTGTGCTCGCCGCGATGGGAGCGTCATTCGAGGTCGGTCGGGGCGCTGTGAGATTCAGCTTTGGACGAATGACGACAGGTGATGACATCAATGCGGCGATAGACCTTCTGGCAGGCATTCAAAGAACAGATGGAAAACGAAACATGAAGCCACTATCACAATACACACCGGACGAGATCAAAACTGCAGTTGCAGAACGATACAGCTCCGTAGCTACCAGTCCTGATGAGAAGTTTAATTTTCCGGTCGGGCGAAAGTTCGCCGAAAGCGTCGGGTACGTGGCAGCGGTACTGGACAGCTTGCCGCGGGGAATGTGGGAATCATTCACAGGTGCCGGTAATCCGCAGGCGTTCGTCGATGCGAGGCCGGGAGAAACGGTGCTGGATCTTGGATGCGGAGCAGGACTGGACCTGTATCTGTATTCTCAAAAGGTTGGCCAGACGGGAAAGCTTTATGGGCTCGATCTTTCGGCGGACATGCTGAGCAAAGCTCGGCGTAATCTCCTTGAAATGGGCGTTGCAAACGTCGAGTGGCTCAATGCTCCGGCGGACCGGATTCCATTTCCAGACAGTTCGGTCGATCTGGTGACCGCCAATGGAATCTACAATCTGTCGCCGGACAAGGATGCGGTCATGCGAGAAGTTGCACGCGTTCTGAAACCCGGTGGTCGTACGATCTTCGCGGAAATTGTGCTGAAGAGTGAATTGCCGAACGAAGTACGCAGTGAAATCAAAGACTGGTTCAGATGTATCGGCGGGGCGCTCGTGGAAGGAGACTTCCTGCAACGTCTGGTAGCCAACGGCCTGACAAACCCGGAAATCCTTTGGCTTGGTCGCAATTCGAGAACAGGTCACGAACTTTCAAACTGTGCCGTTATTCGGGCAGAAAAGGGCAGATCATGAAACGGCCTTCGGTACGAAGTCTGAGACTGTGGTCTATGAAAGCAGTCTAGCTGGCATGTCTCCCCCACGGTGTTGTGGCTCCCATCGCAAACGCGCAAGTACAGGTTGACGGCATTGATCAGTATTGCTCCATGCATAAGACAATCATAGAGCAGCAGGGACGCATCACACGGGAGTTTTTGTTGCAGAGACGTCACTTCTTTGGCGTAGGTGCTTTTGAGCGACGCAAGGGTGAGATCTCAATCTTTGACAGCAAGGCGGTCGTTACGTCGTTGGCAGTGATGGCATGCCCGTTATCTTCAATGACCTCGCTGTTTTTTGTTGCAGGCAGCACTGTTCGTTGGAGGGCAGGTAACGGAATCACAGGAAGTCATGCTGCGTGAGGCAATTGATATCGAGAAGTTTGATCAGACACTTGCTGAGCAGGCAACAAAACGGGGTATCGATACCTACAAGCCCTTCATGTTTTCGGTCGAGTGCAAATCTCAGAAAGTTCAACAGAAATTAATCAATGGAACATGCCACATCGAATGAGCGAATCTGACTGATGATTAGCCCTTCTTGGAATGGCCCGCGAACGCACCTCTTCGACGCTCCGGTGGTCACGACCGATGTTGCGAACGAGAGTTCGCTTCGCTACTCCGGTCCGACACCCCGGAGTGTGTCCAGTCGATGTGACAGGAGCAGTTTGCCCGAACAACACGAGCCGGATAAAAAGCGGCCATGTGATCCGATCTTTTTAAACATCCATCCGGCGATTGAATTTCTTGGCTCAAACCTTTGGCACCTGCTGAGTAATGCAGTGAATCCCTCCTCCGCCTTCGCCAAGAACGGTGCCGTCGATACCGATAACTTCGTAGTCGGCGAAGACTTCGCGGAGAATGCCAATTGGGCGTTCGTCTTCTTCACGACGAGTGGTGATGGGGACAAGAATGCATTCGTTGCCGATGTAAAAGTTCATGTGCGATAGTTCTGAGTCCAGCGGAAGTTCAATCACTTCCAGCTTGCGGCCTTTTGCGTCAGTCGTCTCCTTCAGACGACGCTTGGCATCCTGACAAATTTCGTAGTTTACGTCGTTCTTATCCTTCGTCATGTGCAGAAGGACGACTCCTGGCTCTGCGAACGCCGCGATGCCGTCGATGTGACCGTCCGTCACGGGGTCCGGTTCCAGACCTTTGCCCAGCCAGATAACTTTTGACGTTCCCAGCGAATCGTTCAGCATCTTCTCAACCTTCGCCCGATCATTGGCAGAGTTGCGGTTCTTGTTCAGCAGACATTGCTCGGTCGTCAGCACAGTGCCTTCACCGTCAACGGCGACGGCTCCACCTTCCAGCACCAGGTCAATCGGATAGAGCGGCATGTTGAGATGTTTACCCAGCCGCCCTTTGAGCAGCGAGTCATCGCTGTACGGTGGAAACTTGGCTCCCCAGCCGTTGAAGGTGAAGCCTGCGATTCGCCGTTCGCCCTTGCCGTTGACGAGGACCATTGGGCCAGAATCGCGAGCCCAGCCATCGTTAACGGCGAACTCAACGATTTCAATTTCTTTGCTGAACAACTTCTGAGTGTGCTTCCGCTCGCTCGGATGAACGACCATCAGCACGGGCTCGTATTCGCTGAGCTTGTTCGCGACGTCCGCCCACTGGCCTCGCACATCTTCTAGTGGAATGCCGTAGTCTTTCCAGTTCTGTGGTGGCGGCATAACCATGATCGTATACTCGTGCTCTTCCCATTCGGCCGGGAATCGAAATCCATCCGCAACCGGCGTTGAGCCTGTCAGCAACTTGGTGCCTGTCGATTTGTAGTCCGGCATGGCAGAGATTTTCTTGTCGTCAGCAGAAAGTGAACGGAATGGCCCAGCCATGGCGGCCGCGGCACAGATGGTTTGGAGAAGGAATTCTCGACGGTCCATTGTGGTGTCTCGTTATGTGACTGCGGAAATGAAAGTGACGCTGGTGAGCGGGGGATGTCAATCGCCTGATAGAACCCGGTGCGTCAATCTCCTGATCGAATCGCTTGACCGGAATCCCTGGCAGAACGAATCAGAGGACTTACGTTCCCGCTCGCCCAACAACTGAAATGTGTTTACACCTGCAAAGCCTCAAGTGACTGAGCAAATAATCCATCCAGACTTAACAAATCCAACTCCTTCGCGGCAAGTTCTGACGCATCATAGATCGTCGCGGGGTCTCGGTGAAACGACGCATCCAACGGAGCCACCAGCGTTCCTTCCGCTCGATTGGCGACTCGATTCCAGCGGTAGAGGCTTCCGTTTGGAGTGACGAAGTACCAGTCGTCGTTACCCATCATCCATTTCTCCCCGCGACCGCCCCAGTTTTCGAACAGCTTACCGGTTGTCCTCAATCCAAACTGTTGATCGGCCGCGGCCGCATTCATCAACAATTCGTTTGGTGAAGTGGCACTGATGGCTGATGTGCCCGACGTCGTCGAAGCTGGTTGATTCGATGACGCAGTAACTGTCGCCATCATCAATGGCTGGTCGTTCGTCACGCAATGCACCGCGCCACCGTTGAACCACAGTTCGCGAGTATCGGTCATGATCACTTCACGACCGGGGAACAGCTTCTGCAACTGCAGCTTGGCGCTATTGTCGAACTGAGCATTGCCGTAACTGGATGCCACGACGACTCCATTTGCCACAAGAAAATTCGTGTAGTTGGCCGCGAGCCGTTCGCCTCGATACTGCACGTAACCGGGGATGTCCAGTCGCACAACGTTGAAGCCGGCGGCTCCAATGATGGCGGCTGATTTCTCGAACAACGCCGCATCCGGGTCGTTCTGATTCGCGTAGCGGCTCACGACAACGGTGTTCTCATTCACGAAGCGAGCGATCCCGTCGACGTGTCCGTCAGTGAGGTCACCGGCGGTTTGCCCCTCCAGCCAGACCACTTTTGACACGCCGAACTTATCCTTCAACACCGTTTCCAGCTGGCTGCGACTCATGGTTGGGTTTCGTTGATGCAGAACCGTCCAGGACGTTATGACGGTGTCTTTGCCATTGAATTCCAGCGTCCCTTTTTCCAGCACAACATCGACTTTTTCGTATCCAACGCTTTCGATCCTCGCGACATGCTGCGGCACCGCGTCGTCCTTTCGAGACGGCCCGCCATCGCCGCCCCAGCCGTCGAAGCCCCAGTCCTGCACGGCCATTTTCCTGGCGCCTGTGGAATCTGTTTGCTCAACCCAGATCGCTCCGTTGTCGCGCATCCAGCTCCAGTCGTACGGCATGATCTGGAATTGCACGTTGTTCAACGGCACGCCTTGCTGAGTCAGAAACTGGGTCGCTTCGGTCTTCGCCGACTGACTTTCCACAACCAGATTCACCTGCTCGGTGCGTTGCAGAGCTTTGATGATCCCGGCGAAGTTGTCACGGTAAGATCGCTCTTCACCTTTGGGCCATTGCATCCATGTCGAATCGTGACGCTCCCATTCGGCTGGAACTCGATTCTTCACGCTGCTCGCGGCAGGTTCATCGACAAGCTGATTTCGTCCCGTACCTCCGTTGAGCACGTCATCACCCGGACCGCCATTGAGGTAGTCATCTCCGTCGTCGCCAAAGATGCGATCTTTGCCAGCGTTGCCGCTAAGCCGATCATTACCGCGTCCGCCGTAGATCGTGTCGTTGCCGGAACCTCCGACGATGACGTCATTACCATTATCGCCGCGCAGCATGGTCGGCGTTGTGATTTTTCTGGCCGACTCATCAATCTGGATATGATCGTTCCCAGCGCCGCCGGAAATCTGGATCGACTTCACATCGGCCGCGTAGTGCTCATCGACGATCCGGCCGTTGATTTCCGCCAGCAGCACTGACGGATCGACGTCATCCCGAGCCACATAGATTTCATCATTGCCATTGGTGCCGGTGATGTTCCATGCTCCGTTCGCCGTCAAAGTGGCCGCCAGCAACTGACGAGTTTCCAAAGATTCCAAGGCACAGCGATTCCCGGCGACATGGTTTCGTCGTCGATTGTTTCCGAACAGAGAATTGAAGAGTGTCATCGGTCGTCTCCAGAAGTGTGACTTGAGAATCATCGCTGCCACATCAGCAACGTGTCCGAATCATGCACTTCTTCGACGATCTCGGCGTTTCCGTCCGTGCTGCGGATGTTTCCATTTGTGCTTTTGCGGGAGTCGGCGAGCGGGGAACGTGAGCCGACGTGAGTCCCCGATTCCTGGTGCCGCCCACAAACAGAGGATTGACAACTACTGCTCGCCGTGGATAACTGCCTCACAGGGGAACGACAGGCAGGCAGATCTCAATGTCCCAGCGGCCGTCCGGAGTAAGCTGTCCGTCGGAGAAATACCGTTCAAATCGAGGACCATCCGCTGGCAGATAGCCGCTGCGAGGCAGCCAATGCCGCATCAGGCGAGTCCACGGCAGATCAAAGTCGTGTTGTATGACGTCGCATCGAAAAATGGCGTAGCGACCGGCAGGAATGGATTGAGTATTCATGCCAGCTCCGGGCCAGATGCCGTCGTCGAGCTGCAGGCACACATCGAAGCGACACTTGTCGTTAGGCGTTATATCAGAATCATCCCACGGGATACCGAGATATCGATCGTCCACATGCAACTGCCGAGCTGCTGCCCATCGCTGCAATTCGTCAAACGTCGCCTGCACTCCGCGATCGTTGTAGGATCCGAAATGTCGCCGGTATGCGATTCGAACTTCCGGCAGAGATCTGACGATGACATTGAGATCAGAAGTCGAGGATTCCAATGAAGCAGAAATCATCTGAGCTGAATCTGGCGTCTCTTGTTCGTCTCGCGGCACTTCCCTCGAATCAGCATGTCGCTGTCGATACTCGGTAGGTGAAACGTCGAAGTGCTTGCGAAAGGCCTTCGCGAAATTCTGTGAACTTGAATATCCAAGTTCCATCGCGAGGCTTGTAATGTCTTCATGAGGCCGAAACACTAGATGCCGCGCCGCCGTCTCCAGCCGAATTCGCCGAGTGAAATCCGCGACTGTCTCTCCAACAATCGCATGGAAAAGCCGCTGAAAATGAAACACCGAAAACGGAGCTGCCGCCGCAATCTCTGCGACCGTCGGACTGGTCGACAGATTCGCATTGATGAAGTCGATCGCTCGACAGATCCTGTGTTTGTATTCCGCATCCGAATGCATGGGCATTGCTGGTCCAATCAACATGTCACTGAAGACAGGTGGGGTGAATTCGCCCAATGAAACAAAACGCAAACAGGCGATAGTTGTGTCTCAAGCACAGCCACGCTCGGGAGTGACATGCATAAGAACAAATCCACGGCTGATCATAAAGTGTCCGCTGATGCTCTCGTCGAGTCTAGTCGAGAGCCTGTTCGCGAAATTTTTGCATTGACGAAGCTGGACACGGAAGGTGTCTTGCACGCTCCGGTCCGACACGCTGATGTCACATCAATCTGATCTCCGGCATCGCTCGCATCTCATTCCGATGCGATGTCAAAACGACGACACCAACCGGGTATTGTTAGTCGCACGAACGTCGCTCGGTCGATCAAACCGGCGCGCGCTGCACCGCCGAAATTCCAACGACAACTGCCCATCGGCGTGGCCTTGTTGGGTATGCCATTTCTGCCTTCGGGACGCGTCCGTCCTGATGTCCTGGCCAGTGAACTTCCGCAGACCCGCTGCGATCGCTTCCAGCACCCGCACGCGCTGCCACCAGATTCTCCAGCTTCCTGGAAAAGCACAGCGAGGGCCGCGTGAACCGCTTCAACAGCGCGGAAGTCGTCAGGTTGACCCGTTCAACGTGCGAGGTGTCGATCGTCACCCGCCTGCGGGTTGTTCCCGTTCGTCGACTCGCAACTGGAAAATGTCCGGGCGGGAATAATGGCCAACGACGTCCAGGTCGAACTTCCCTTTCACAATGTTGGTCAGGTCGATTTCGGCGGTCAGGATTTGTTCTGATCCATAGGCTGGGCCTGCCAGTAGGTCACCGAATGGAGAAATGATGCAGCTACCGCCACGAATGAGCGGCGTTCCGCTGAGGGCTGGCTGGAGTTCATCGGGCAGATACTGACAAGCGGAGAGGACGAAACAGCGCCCTTCGCAGGCGACATGTCGCATGGTCGAGATCCAGGTGCCGCGATCATCGACTGTGGGAGCACAATAAAGCTCAATCCCCTTGGCGTACATCGCTGTCCGCAGGAGCGGCATGTAGTTCTCCCAGCAGATGACGGCCCCGAGCTTTCCGTATGGGGTCTGCAGAACATTGAGGGTTGAACCGTCGCCGCAACCCCACAGGGCGCGTTCCAGCGCCGTCGGCATCACCTTGCGATGCTTCGCGAGATAGTCGCCCGTCGGACCGAAGAAGACCGCCGTGCAGTACAGGGTGCCGCCACTTCGTTCGATCACGCCGCAGACGAGATAAAGCTGGTTCTCGCGAGCCACGTTCGCCAGGAATTCGATTTCTGGTCCGGGAATCTCGATCGCGCTCTCAAAGTAGCGTTGAAACTCTTCGCGACCTTCGGTCGTACGCCGGCCCAGACTGATTCCAAATTGGCTTCCCTTGGGATAGCCGCCGACGAAGGCCTCGGGAAACACGGCCAATTGCGCTCCTGCGGTGTGCGCCTCGGCGGCGAGTCCGGCGAGTTTCTCCAGGGTCAGTGGCGTGTCGAACAGCACCGATCCGGCTTGAACAACACTGACAGTCACACGCCGCTTATTATTCGTCATGGCCTGGCCTTCCCCCTTCGCTACCCATAGAGTCGTCGGTGGTTTGTTCGTGGTGCGATCTGGAGATCCCGAACGCACGCAGGCGCGAGGCCAGCGTGCCCGGGTTGACGCCGAGCAATTCCGCCGCGCCGCCTGATCCCGAGACTTTCCACTTCGTGTGCTTCAGGACGGCAATCAGATTGTCGCGTTCCAAACTGCGGATTTCCTGTTCAGTCAGGATTCGTGGTGCCGTCGCGGCCCGTTTGCGTTCAGGCAACAGTCCGGAACCCTGTAGTGACAAATGGCGAAAATCCATCTGCTGTGGAGATGCCTGCGAGAGGAGTGTAATCACGGCGCGTTCAATTACATTCCTTAATTCTCGAATGTTGCCGGGCCAGGAGTAGGCATTCAATTGTTCGATTTGATCGCGCGTCAGACGAGGCTCCTTCACGCGGTATTTCCGACAGTACAGGCCAAGGAAATGCTGCGCCAAAACGGTGGCGTCTTCGGGACGAGCGGCAAGCGGCGGAACATCGATCGGGAATATGTTCAGCCGAAAGAAGAGGTCTTTCCGAAAACGACCATCGCGTACGTCGTTCGCCAGATCGCGGTTGGTCGCTGCGATCACTCGGACGTCGACATGCGTGGTTCGTTCGTCACCCACCCGTTCGAATGTCCCCTGTTCCAGCACCCGTAGTAGTTTCCCCTGCATTTCGAGCGGAATCTCGCCCACCTCGTCGAGCACCAACGTCCCGCGGTCAGCCAACTGGAATCGGCCGATGCGATTCTGGGTCGCCCCGGAAAACGAGCCCTTTACGTGACCGAAGAACTCACTTTCGAAGAGATCGCGTGGAATCGCGGCACAGTTGACGGTAACCATTGGTTGTCGTGCCCGTCGGCTTTGCTCATGGATGGCACGAGCGACCAGTTCCTTCCCCGTGCCAGACTCTCCCTGGATCAGTACCGTGGCGTCCGTCGGTGCGACCAGACTGATCCGACTTCGCAAGTTTTGTACCGCCGGACTGGTGCCGACAATTTCACCATCGGATTGAACTTCCTTCATCGCGCTGCGCAGGTATTCATTTTCTGTTTCCAACTGACGCCGCAATTCCTGAATTTCGGCGAACGCCCGGCTATTTGAAATGGCGATGGCCGCGTGGTCTGCAAAGGCCCGCAGCCAGGCCAGATCGTTGTCGCTTGGGGACTCACGCGTAAAGACGGCCAGCACGCCCAGTAACTGGTCCTGATGAAGCAGCGGTTGCCCGATCAGTCCGCGAATCCGTTCACTCTGGATCCACTCCGGTTTGGCAATCCAGTGCGAGTGTTCATCGATCTTCTTTTCTTCCACGGGTTGGCGGGTTTCGGCGATATGTCCGATCTTGCCGTAGCCGAACGGCATCCGAGCAAATGCACCGTTGATATTCGACCAGTTCCGTCCGGCTAGTGAGCGGCCAGCGCTGGCCGTCAGTTGCAAACATCCGGACCGGGTGGCGCACATTTCGGGTTCGCGACAGGCCGCACATTTGCTTTTCGGAATCACCAGCCAGACGCGCGCCAGGGCTGCGCCGCAATGTTCCGACAGTCCGTTCACCAGGACGTTGAGGACGTCCTCGGCCGAATACTGCTGCGACATCGCCAGCAGCACGTGCCGACAGTCCTCGGCGGTGATCAATTGTTTTGTTGCCACGTTCGTGAAAATCCACAAATCAGCTCGTTATAAATCACGCATTTGTGATTTTACACGAATGCGGGTCCGCGAGCCATATGGATGCAACCCCATCTCTTGCAATGGGTTGCAGATTGTCATCTTGCTTGGTCTGCCGTTTGCTTTCTCCCGATTCAATGCCGCCTTTTCACCGAACTTCCTTGAGTGGGATGTTGTGATGGATGCCCTGACACGAATTGCCACCGCGCTTCGCTTGCGCTGCCCCCGCTGCCATGACGGCAAACTCTTCGTCGGCCTGCTGAAGATGAGTGACCACTGTCCGGCGTGCGGACTCAAGCTGGAACCGGAGCCTGGGTTCTACCTGGGTTCGATCTACGCGAATTATGCCCTGACGGTCCTGATCACAACGGTCAGCTTCGTACTACTCGTGTTCGGTGCCGGGTTCAGTAAGGACCAGGTGATCTGGGGATGCCTGGCCTTCTCCCTTCTGTTTCCTCTCTGGTTCTTCCGGTACGCACGCAGCCTCTGGCTGTCGTTGATGTACCAGGTCAACTCCAGCGATTTCACCACCCCCGGCAGACCCGAAACAGCAGGCCCCACTGGCGCATCGAACCCATCACGAATCACGACCGAGCAGTCTATTGCCCCACATTTGACTTCTGCCCAACCGGAAACGGTGGCCAGGGTTTAGTTCTTCACTCCAGATGAAAGAGTTCAGCCATGAGTACTTCCGTTTTAGAAATGCCCCCCGCTCAGGAACAAATGGTGGTCGAGGCCCGCGATATGTCAGACGTGGTGCGGGATCCAGACGCAGGCGTCAACTTCACCGAGGACGAAGTCAATTCGTTTCATCGCGATGATGCAATGACCGCCGGAATGATTGCGGCGATCCTGGGAATCGCGTTCACGGTGCTGCTCGGCCTGGTGATCAGCGTCGCCGTCTGGACAGCGATGGTCACAGGTTGATGCGAATGCGACGAATGCGACACCACATCAATCGGTCTGAGCAGA
>JAEUII010000053.1 GCA_016795145.1 Planctomycetaceae bacterium | reverse complement strand
CTGTGGTGAAGTCCGCGATTCCTGAACACTGCAACATGGATGCTTAGAGGATGAAATGCAGGGTTCAACCACAGAGAGCACGGAGGACACAGAGGATAGTCGCAGAGGCAGTGTGCTGGAGAAATGAGACAAGAAGGAAGTGAAACGCAGAGGTCGCAGAGTACGCGGAGGAATCGCAGGAGAGCTGCCGTTACGTAACCTCTGCGCTCTCCGCGGCCTCTGCGCTAATACCACCCGCCCCTCTGCGATTCGTCTCCGTGCTCTCTGTGACCTCTGTGGTGAAGTCTGCGATTCCTGAACACTGATCACTGAAGCCTGGGGAAGTGAATGCGTGGTTGTTCCAACGCAGGCCAATTTGGCAACAAGTAATCCTGGCACCGGCTTCCGGCGCCTTCGGCACACGCACTCCGTGCGTGCTACCCATTTGTAGAACGGCTGTCCTCAGCCGTTTGGCGATTCGTGTTCGTTGAAGCGATTGAGAACAATCGCTCTACCCTCATTGGAGATTGGCCAGGACGGGAATCGAACCCGCACGCCCCTTTACGGGGCCCGGGATTTTAAGTCCCGTGCGTCTGCCTGTTTCGCCACCTGGCCGGTGAGTTCGTTCGGCAATCAGCGGACGTTACGGGGCCGTTCGATTCAACGCAAGTGTTGATTCAGCGCGCACGAAAAACCCGAAAGGCCGTCAAGCCTTTCGGGTCGGGGTGTCGGTCAATGATGAGCTTCAGCCAATGTAGCCGTCGTCTGCAAAGTCACTCATGAACATGTCGATGGATCGACGTTCGCGAGCAGGAACCCTGGTCGTCGGCTGTTCGGTTTCGCCCTCGGATGTGACTGGAATGACATCGTCAACCTGCTGGGGAACAGTGACGTCTTCCGGAGCTTCCTCGGATGTCTCGGTCTCCAGCAATGGGCTCAGTTCATTCAGGTTAGATGCGGGAAGTGCAGAGGGTCGAACACTTCGCATCGACGCAAAAGAACGAACGCGAGACGAGGAAACTGCTGGCATGGATTCTACAGGGCTGGTGGTTGGTTGAGACGAAGTCACCGGCGACAGCCGGGCTGAAGAAACGGCAGGAGTGGCTGGTGTTCCGGTCGGTGTCTGGAAGACTGAGAACTGAGGACGCATCACGGGGATTCGAACCAGTGGCAACCGAGCCGGTTCATGATGAATCTCTGGCAACGAGGAAGCCGGTGCTGACGCCTGCTCCGGCACAGAATCCAAACTCCTCTGAACGGCAACCATCTCCGGGCCACCCATCGAGAAGTACATCACCGGTATCACTTCACCGTTTTCATCAACTGGACCCGCGTCGGCAGGATCAATCACTGTCGAATCGCCGAACTCCACTATGTCATCGAACGTGACCTTGACCTCACCGTCGACGAAGCCGTCGACTGGTGACTCTCCGTCCTCAGAGATCCCTGGTGCCATGTAGTAAATGGGATTGCCGAACTCATCAACTTCAGATGTCCCGCCGTCAGCAACTCCAAACCAGTAAATCGGCAGGTTGACGGGATCACCATCGACTGGAAAGTCTGACGGGAAGCCAGGCTCATTCACAAAGTCTTCAGCAATGCAATTGCTCCAGGCGAGTCCATCAGGAATGCCATCGCCATCGAGATCCTCAAGGCCAGACGCAACCCAGTCCACGTCTGTGTATTCGCCCGATTCTCCGACCGGTTCCTCGACCGGAATATTGCCTGACACTTCTTCTGAACCATCAACGATCACACCTCGAAATGCCCAGGAAGGATCCCAGCCTTCAAGGGTTGTGATGTCATACACCGCTGGATCAAATTCCACTTCGGACTTCACTTCAATCGGATTGCCGTTCTCGTCAAACTGCATTTCTGGTCCGAAAGTGCAGATTGCAATCTCCGGCTGATAGTCCTCCGTGAACTCCGGACTCACAACACTTCCGTCATCAGAAGCGAATACGTTGAACATCATGTGCACACCGGCAGCCAGCCGCGCGAGATCGTCTTCGGTCAATTCTGTGTCGACCGGAAAGGCCTCATCAGAGTAAGCCGTCACATCGACGGGTTCGCCAGAGACGTCGAACGTACAAACTTCGATGTTGCAAAACTCATCCGACGCAGAGCTTTCAACAAGTTCTGCCATCTCAGACTGCGCCGAGTCTTCGGTCACATTCTCCGGCGTATCGACCAGCTCCGCGACAGGCAAAGCAGCCGCACAAAGCAGCGATCGAGTTTCACAGGGATCTGCAGACGTTGACAGTCGGCTGGCGGAGACCTTGCGGCGGTTTCGGTTGCGGTTCAGGATGTTCATCGTGTCTTGTTCCTTGAAGTACAGGCTTCCCCGGTGAGGGGTCAGAGCGATTGCATGCCACGTTGGAAACTACCGGCAGCGACTGGTCTACGCTGAGAAATCGACAAAACCGCTATGATCACTACAGCTTGCCAGAATCAGCAACGCCAGAAAACGCTTCAAATTCTCCCTCAGCATCGTTCCGAGACCGATTGATCCACTGAACCTGATGTGATGCCAACGGAAGGCTGACTGAAAAACTCAGTCTTTTTGCGTGTTTTTCGGTGTCTCCAACCAAAGAGGGGACATCGACGCCCGGAGATTCCCCCGTTTTGGGACCGGTTTGCCGCCGCGGCCATGGATTTTCAATCGCTCGAACGTCTGGCCGCAAAGTCTGGTCGTTTCTGCTTCTGGCGACCTCCAAAATGCAAAAACCGCAATCGCCTTTCGACGATTGCGGTTGTGATAGACTTCAAAAACCTGGCCACGCAGGTCGGTTCGTGGCCGATGCCTGCTTTATGTCAGCAGGTCCTTCACACACTCCCGCTCTTCCTTCAGCTCATTCACGGTGATGTCAATCTTGGACTTCGCGAACTCGTTGTGAGTCTGGCCCTTCACAATCGTGACCTTGTTGCCGTCGCTGACCAGTGGGAAGCCGGTAATCAATCCGGCTTCAATTCCATAGCTGCCATCGCTGCAAACTGCAGCGCTGAAGCATGTGCCAACTGGAGTTGGGCGAATGACACCCTTCACTGTGTCAAGAACAGCATTGGCCGCAGACGCTGCACTCGATGCTCCTCGAGCAGCAATCACAGCGGCACCACGTTTCTGAACGGTTGAAATGAAATCGCCCTTCAGCCATTCGTGATCTGTAATGACTTCAGTCGCTGGCTTGCCATTGATCGTCGCATGATAGAAGTCCGGATACTGCGTTGCGGAGTGGTTACCCCAGATACCAACGTTCTTCACGGCAGCAGTCGGAACACCTGCCTTCTGAGCCAGCTGAGAAACCGCGCGATTCTGATCGAGCATTGTCATTGCGTAGAAGCGATCTTCCGGAACTCCCTTCGCGTTCTTCATCGCAATCAGGCAGTTCGTGTTGCAGGGATTTCCAACCACCAGAACTCGCACGTCTGGTGCTGCTGCAGCTGCGATCGCTCGGCCGGTGCTGGTGAAGATCGGGCCGTTGATGCGGATCAGATCGCCTCGTTCCATGCCAGCCTTACGAGGAACGCTGCCGACGCAAAGAACCCAGTTACAGTTGCGGAAGCCGTCTTCCAGATGATCGCTGTCAGCTTTCACAACACCATGCAGCGTTGGAAATGCACAGTCATCCAGTTCCATGTGAACGCCGTCGAGGGCTTTCAGAACCGGAGGAACTTCCACCAGGTGGAGAATGACTGGCTGATCCGGTCCAAAGACCTCGCCAGACGCAATGCGATAAATCAGGGAGTAACCAATCTGCCCGGCAGCACCGGTGACTGCGACTCGAATGGGAGCGACCATGAAAGGACATACCTTGTGACGAGAGGACGCGAATTGAGTAGGCTCGACGGAACCTAACGGGATTCTAGACCAGCATGAAAGACAAATTCAAAATCGCTGGTAAGGCGTTCAGGGAAATGCTGGTCGTGAGAATTCGCGAACTGCCAGCGCAAGAAAAAGGCTCAGCCTTTGAGGGCTGAGCTTTCTCTGATTCGCTGCTGGACGGCTAAGGCTTACTTCATTGCAGCTTTGGCTTCCTTTTCCTTACGACGCTTCTCAAGGATTTCTCCCTGCAGACCGCGAGGTACCTGGCGGTAGGCGAGGAATTCCATTGTGAAGGTTCCCTTGCCCTGAGTCATCGAGCGAAGTTCGTTCGCGTAGTCGAACATGCTGGCCAGTGGGGCTTCCGCGTTGATCACGCAGATGCCGCCGTTGACTTCTGAGCCCGTCACCAGTCCTCGCTTGCTGGACAGGTGGCCGGTAATCTGTCCCTGATACTCGTCAGGAACTTCAATTTCCAGCTTCATGAATGGTTCCTGAAGTGCCACATCAGCCTTCTTCAGGGTTTCACGCATACAGCCCAGAGCACAGATCTTGAACGCCATTTCGGACGAGTCGACGTCGTGGTAGCTTCCGTCCTGCAGTCGCATCTTGACGTTCACGACTTCGTATTCGCCGAGAGGTCCCTTCTTCAGGCCTTCTTCGAAACCGTCATCGCATGGCTTAATGAACTCGCGAGGAATGCGTCCGCCGGTTACTTCATCAACGAACTCGTAGGGCACTTCAGAAGTTTCCGGAAGTGGTTCCAGAATGCCCTTCACGTGAGCATACTGACCGGAACCACCAGACTGCTTCTTGTGCTTGTAGTCGAACTCGACGGCCTTCGTTGGACATTCGCGGTAAGCCACGCGAGGTTCACCAACGATACACTCGCACTTGTATTCGCGCTTGATACGTTCAACGTAGATTTCCAGGTGAAGCTGACCCATTCCCGCGATCAGAGTCTGACCAGTTTCTTCGTCAGTCTGAACTCGGAAGGTTGGGTCTTCACGACGGAATCGCTCAAGTGCTTTGCTGAGTTTATCCGCGTCATCTCGCTTCTTCGGCTCGATTGACAGACGGATCACCGCGTTAGCCACGAAGATGTTTTCCAGCGAGACATTCATCCCTTCGGCGGTGAATGTGTCACCCGATGCACAGTCCACGCCGACGAGAGCGATAATGTCGCCCGCTTCCGCTGAATCGATGTCTTCACGGTCATTCGAGTGCATACGTACGAGACGGCCGAAGCGGACAGACTTGCCGGTACGAGCATTTACGTAAGACTGACCCTTGATGATCTTGCCCTGATAAAGTCGGGTGTAGGTCAGCTGGCCGAAGCTCTCGACGACGGTCTTGAACGCCATGCAGACGAGCGGAGCATCAGGAGAGTCCTGCAGAAGGATCTTTGGATGCTGACCATGCTCGTCGACTGGCTTGCTGTTGTCGATCGCGTACTTTTCGCGTTCCGGAGGTGAAGGCAGGTAGCGAACGACAGCGTCCAGAGCTTCCTGAACGCCCTTGTCCTTATAAGCACTTCCCATCAGAACCGGTGTGATCTGCTGCGCAATCGTTGCTTTTCGAACCACCGCACGAATCTGCTCGACGGAGACTTCCGCTTCTTCCAGCAGTAGGCTCATCAGTTCGTCATCGTGCAGAGACAGTTCTTCCAGCATCTCGCGGCGGGCCGTCTCAGCAGCGTCCTTGTACTCCGCTGGAATTGGGCCACGAATGATATCCTCGCCCTTGTCACCTTCGAACGTGACTGCTTCCATTCGAATCAGGTCGATCACGCCCTTGAACGCTGATTCTGCTCCCATCGGCAGCTGCAGTGGAACTGCGTTGCACTTCAGCTTGTCCTTCATGGCCGCGATCACCTTGGCAGGATTCGCGCCGATTCGGTCCATCTTGTTGATGAACGCAATTCGAGGAACGCCGTAACGTCGCATCTGACGGTCAACCGTCAGAGACTGGCTCTGAACACCGCCGACCGCACACAGAACCAGAATGGCTCCGTCGAGTACTCGAAGACTTCGCTCCACTTCGACGGTGAAGTCCACGTGTCCTGGAGTGTCAATGATGTTGATCGGGTGGCTGGTGCCCAGTTCCTTGTCTTCCCACTCGACGCGAGTCGAAGCGGAGGTAATCGTGATGCCACGCTCACGCTCCAGATCCATGTGGTCCATGGTCGCGCCGCCGTCGCCACCCTTCACTTCGCGAATCTTATGAATACGTCCGCAGTAGAACAGGATTCGCTCCGTCAGAGTGGTCTTGCCGGAGTCAATGTGAGCCGAGATTCCGATGTTGCGAAGTCGGGTAATGTCCATGGTTGAACAATGTGCCTTAGAATGAAAGAAAACAGACAGTCATCGCGGCAGGGCCGCACCGGAAGTCAAGAGACTGCTGGTCATCCATCGGCTCAATGAGAACACAGACAATCCTGTACCCATCACGCCGAAGATATGCAACCTCCCTGATGCTCAGTGCTCGCATCCCGTGCCATTATTACACGGGGTCAACCCCAGACGTCCCGTCGTCCCAGCGATGCCGAACAACGGATGAACTCAGGATCGTGTCGACTGAGTTCCGAGGCGTCATTTCGCACTGATAACTTCGTTTTGGAGGTCATCAGGACGCGAACTGTGCTGATAAATGCGAAGTTTCGACAACCGCCACTCCGCCACCAGCGCGCACACCTGTACATCAACTCGTGTTTCGAGATGGGGGATGGTATCGGCGTTTTCACCATTTCGAAAGAGGAAGAGCCCTGATTTCACTGAACTCGAGACCATTCCTGCGATGGAAAACACCCAGCGGGAACTGCAAATGACACTCAGAGCGAACGATTTTGGCTCCAGAGACTCACCGGACGTCTGATCCTGGTCCTTCGGTGCTGAAACCCCTTACGAGAATTCCGATTTTTCGGTCGCGGAACTCACCCCACATCCGATCCGAAGATGGTGTCCGGTCCTGTGAATTCCAGACTCACATCGACGATCCCCGAATTCCGACCTAAGATTCTGATGTTCATGCCTTGAACAGCGCCGGGACGGAAGCCGGCTGGATATTCGAGCCTGCGGGCTTCGAAGGCCGTACTTTCTCCCTTCAAGATGCCACCCACTATGGGACTCGATAATCGCGATTACCTGCGAGACGACTACCAGGATGATTCTCCGAGGATGCGTATTGCCACTGCGGGGATCATCAGCAAGATCATTGCGGTCACGGTTATTTGCTACCTTGCGCAGCTCTTCACAACGCGCAACGGTGTCTCGTTTGTTACGCAGTGGCTGGAACTCCAGTTCGACGCCACTGTGCTCGGCGGGCAAATCTGGCGTCTCCTGACCTATGCGCTCTGCCACAACCCGGGAGACCTGCTGCACCTGGTCATGAACATGGCGACTCTGTACTTCATTGGACGGATGTTGCTGCCGGTTATGGGTGAACGGGAGTTTGTCTGGTTCTATGTGACATCCGCAGTGTTTGCCGGCATCGTTGGGGTTACGTTTTACCGCGTCATCGGGATGACGCCTGCAATCGTTGGTGCGTCCGGAGCCGTTTTTGCGGTCTTCACTGCAACCGCTATGCACTATCCCCGGCAGGTTGTCCTTCTGATGGGCGCGATCCCCATCGAA
Organism: Planctomycetaceae bacterium; assembly: GCA_016795145.1. Classification (GTDB taxonomy): domain Bacteria; phylum Planctomycetota; class Planctomycetia; order Planctomycetales; family Planctomycetaceae; genus SXXK01. The sequence goes on along the minus strand of JAEUII010000053.1, from coordinate 5,948 downwards.
CTGCGCTGGCTGCTGGCAATCTTCATTGGCATCGATGCTCTGCCGATTCTTACGGGAAGGGCCGACGTAACACAAACAGCCGGCAGTTGTCACCTAGGTGGCGTGCTGTTCGGTTATCTCTACTTCCGCTGGCACATGAGCATTAGTCGCTGGTGGGATCAGTTCGCTGGTCGAATCATCAGTCGACGACGCAGCCGCGGAAAGCTGAAGGTCTTTGCTCCCACGGAGTCACCGGAATCAAATCTCGATGAACAGGTCGATGCAATTCTCGAGAAGATCAGCCAGCAGGGTGAAGCCAGCCTGACGGCCCGCGAACGCAACATCCTGACTCAGGCAAGCCGACAGCTTCGCAAGAACCGCAGTTAGTTTTCAGGAATCGCAGATTTCACCACAGAGGTCACGGAGAGCATGGAGGTGAATCGCAGTACGGCGCGGCATTAACGCAGAGGCCGCGGAGGAAACGCAGCTGCAGCACTCCTGCGATTCCTCCGCGTTCTCTGCGAACTCTGCGTTTCACTTCTCCTGTGTTTCGCGTTTCACTGCCTCACCCGCTACCTCTGCGATTATCCTTTGTGCCCACTGTGCCCTCCGTGGTTAACCCCTGCGTTTCATCCTCCGAGCTTCTGACCGCTACGCGTCACAGGCTGCGACTGTGCTACCCGGTGTTAAGCAACAAGAAGCAGTCGCAGTTCACCGCTTAGAGTGTCACGTCGACGAGAAGGACGTCTACCACGGCCAGTCGAAACCGAGATCCAGCGCCGGTGACGAATGTGTCAGTCCGCCAATACTGATTCGGTCCACTCCGCTTTCTGCGATTGAACGCACAGTCTGCAGCGTTACACCACCGGACGCTTCCAGCCGAGTCGTGGGCGATATGGCGTTGCGGATCTGAACGGCTTCTGTGAGCCTGTCAGGGCCCATGTTGTCCAGCAGCACGATGTCCGGCTGTTGTGCCAGGGCGTCCTTCAGTTGCTCCAGGGAGTCCACTTCGATCTCAACAACCGGCGGGAGACTGATGGACTTCAGATACGCGCGAGCATCAGCAACGGCTGACGCGCAGGACGCATCGCCTCGCGCGGCGAGATGATTGTCCTTGATCAGTACGCCATCATAAAGCCCCATGCGATGGTTCGTGCCACCACCGCACCGCACCGCATATTTCTGGAGCAGTCGATAGCCAGGGATTGTTTTTCGTGTATCCAGAATGACGGCCTTCGTCCCCTTCACGGCTCGTACGAATTCCGCCGTACGAGTCGCGATGCCGCTAAGATGAGTCAGGAAGTTCAGCACGGTGCGTTCACCAATCAGCAGACTTCGAACGGGCCCGGTGATTGTGGCCACCAGACTCCCGCGTTCAACGGCATCGCCATCCTGCAGGTGCAGCGTCCATGTGACATTGCCTGGCAGACGATTGAAGACAGCTGGAATAACGACGAGTCCGGAAAGAACTCCGGTCTGTCGAGACACTATGTTCACGGAAGCGCTGAGTGATTCCGGAATCGTTGACTGGCACGTCAGATCACCCCGATCCCGAAGGTCTTCCTGCAATCCAAGCTCGATCAGATGCTCTGCAGATTCTCGAGTTGCCTCGTCAAACTCAATGGACATGGATTATTCCTGATTCGTAACGCTGGCCCATCCCGGGGCCACAGCTTCAAAACTTCGGCTCTGTCCCAGATGGTCCTGAAGTTCCAGCCTTTTCGCATGCAGGCACATGGCGGGTTCCGAGGGAGACAAAGTGCGGTTCTGTCCAAGCTGCCCGGCCGGCAGATATGCTGGGTCTCCGCAAATCGGGAACCCCAGAGACCAGAGATGCGCGCGAATCTGGTTTGTCCGACCGGTCTCTGGATGAACTTCCAGCAGCGTTGTTCCATCGGGATAGCGATGCAATACGGTGAACTTTGTGTGGGCTTCATCTCCATCAGGATCGATTAACCGGATCCCGCCCTGTTCCGGTTCACGTCCTAGTGACGCATGGCATTCAAACTGGTCCAGTTCCGGTTGCCCAATGACTCGCGCGAGGTACGTTTTTCGAACCGTGCGACTTTCAAATTGCTTCTGAATGACCGTAGCAATCCGACTTCGCTTGCACAGCAGCATCACTCCCGATGTATTGGCATCCAGACGATGAACAATATGCGGTCGCTGTGGTGCATAGAGAGCGTTCAAAAGATATCGCAGAGTATTCCGGTCGAAGCGTCCTGAAGCATGCACCGGCAGCGGCGCCGGCTTGTCGATCACAATGTATTCATCATCTTCAAACAGGAATCGGACAGCGGCGTTCACATCGGGCTCAACGGAATGCTCTTCCAGCTGATCGAACCGTTCGCCTTCATTGACGATTCTGTTTTCATCCAGCGGGAGCGTTTCGGGAACATGCATTCGACCACGTCGGCGCCGAGTCGATGTCGAGGGCACAATTCGTGAGGCTCGAATTCGCTGCAGCCATTCCTCTTTTGAGACTTGAGGATGAATGGTGGTCAGAAAGTCGATCAGCGACAGCCCCGCACAGCGCTGCGGCACGTTAAGCGGACGACGATTCAAGTCCGGGATGCTGCCCGGAAGCGGGTTCGTTAGCTGTTGAATCTGCCGTTCACGATTCCGAAGTCGTTGAGCTCGCAGTTCATCGGTCGACTGGAAACATGTTGGACACGACTTGCCCGGCACGTACTCCGGCAGCTGCTGTTGTTCGGGCGTCACCACAGCCTGACAGATGTAGCACTGCGTTGTTCCCGTTTCGCGAAGAGCCGGATCGACCGCGACTCGCTGATCGAAAACAAAGCACTCGCCATTCCAGTGATCGCCACCAACTTCCTCGAAGTACTTCAGGATACCGCCATCGAGCTGGTAGACATTTCGGAAGCCCGCCATCTCCATAAACGGACCAGCCTTCTCACACCGAATCCCTCCTGTGCAAAACATCACGATGGGCTCGTCCTTCATGTCTTCAGGCAGGCGAGCCACAGCGTCGGGAAATTCGCGAAAGTGGTCGATATGAAGGTTGATGGCGTTCTCAAATGTGCCGATGCCCACCTCGTAGTCATTCCGAGTATCCAGCAGGTGGAGCTTTCGTCCTTCATCGAGCCAGCGTTTCAGTTCTGCAGCCGGCAGCTTGGGTGATGTTCGAGTTCCCGGCTCGACGCCTTCAATCCCGAACGCAATGATCTCTTTCTTGATCTTTACCAGCATGCGATTGAACGGCTGGTACTCGTTGACGCTTTCCTTCGGCTGCAGATCACTCAGTGCCGGATCGCTGCGAAGGAATTCGACGAAGCTGTCGATGGAATCCTTTGGCCCCGCAACAAACAGGTTGATGCCTTCTTCGCTGAGCAACACGGTGCCCTTGAGGTTCAACTCGACGGCTCGACGGCGAATGGCCAGGCGACGTTCTTCAAGGTTATCAAATCGGACGAACTTGTAGCACGAGATATTGACGATTGGTTTGTCGTTCAACTCGGCCGTAGGTTCAGGGAATGACACTGTCATGGAATAGAGCCACGCGTTGGTGAAACAAAATGCCTCGCTGAGGCCGCAGCGGTTTTCGTTTCGCACTGACTCGAATCAACTCAGCCGCGCCGCCACGACCTCTCTGAGCTGCCAGGCCAAACGAGTTATTGTACGGCCTGCAGCGGAAGGGGCCGGATTGTATCCAACGGTCCGTTCAACTTCCGAATGAATGCCAGGGGAATACTCGCGTTTTCAAAGCTGGTGTTCTCCGGAGCGTCTGCGATTGCCATAATTCCACTCGACCGTCGCCCATCATGTGGCACGGAGCCCGGCGGCAATGTTGCACTGAAACTCAGAGAAACCACAGGAACTTCAACTCATGGAATGCTGGGTTTGCGGAAAATCAATTGAGGGAAGTCCGGATGCCTGTCCGCACTGCGGTGCTCTGACTCAGGAATCCACTGTAGCACCAGCTGCAAATCCGATTGTCACAAAACGACCAGTCGCCGCAAAGACAGACGCGACCGGCGGTGTGATTCCGTATCGAAACCCGCCCGCATTGATCGGGTATTACCTGGGCGTCTTTAGTTTGATTCCTTATCCCATCGTCACATGTCCGATGGGGATTGTCGCATTCCTGCTGGGCTGTGCGGGACTCATGTACCGCGCTCGCAACAAGGCCGCCCGAGGAAGCCTGCATGCACTGGTTGGAATTATTGTCGGCGGGACATGTGCCGTCGTCTGGGGCTACTGGCTCAAAACCGGCCAGCTTCCGTGGCAGTGAGTCTTCATGGCTGCCGCGTTTGGAAAGGTACTGGCTCAGCGGAGCAACGGCCGGGAACCGCAACTTAAAGCAGCTCGACGTCCGCCTCGTCAACAATCACTGATGCGCCCTGCTGCATGAAGTTCACCAGCACAGTCAACCGATGCTCGTTGTTGACTTTTGTCACAGTGCCCTTCAGTCCCGCCATCGCTCCACGTTTGATGACGGCAGTGCGACCGACGACTGGCTTGGGTTCAGGTCGAGCTTCTGTGCCGTTGATCAGCATGAAACGAATCTTCTGAAGATCCGTCACCAGTTCCTCAGCCATTGTCACTGGCAGACAACGCGAGATGCAGCCGGTCGACACCGCGTTGTGTCGCCCGACTTCATCAGCACGAACAAAAACGTAGCCGGTAAAAAGCGGAACCCAGCTGGTCCGAATTCGCCCCTGAGGACTTCGCTTTCGCTGGGATACCATCGGGCCGTAGTGAGCGATCTTTTGTTCACGCAGTTGCCGCATCAGCTCTTTTTCGTGACGGGCCAGCGTATACATGGCAAACCACTTCTCGTCCTGCGGAGTCACGATCGAATCTTCGAACAGATTCTCCGGGTAGAGATCAGGTTCTTTGGCGAGAATCGGCATGGTGACACAACTGAAACGGTTAGAACGATTATTCCGGAAGTGCGTTTCCCACGAGTTCAGGTCAGGATGTTTCAGATGAGGTCAAGCTGCTAATGTTCGATCACCTGGACACAGATTGCGGGCTATAGTTGCCAAATCGACTGACCGGGTCGCCCGGCTGAAATGGAAACTGACCGGTCGTAAATCTTCACCTGATCCATGGCTCCTGTGTTGAACGACTTGTCCATTGCCCCCAAAGCAGGGCAGTCTTTCGATACGTCAAGCCGACTTGAGGATGTTGGAAATGATCCTGTTGTTAGGAGGAACTGGATACGTTGGCAAATCCATTGCCAGCGCTCTCACGGCCAAAGGAATGGCGTTTCGCACCGTGTCGAGAAGCCAGGTGAATTATTCGCATCGGGATGAGTTGATCAACCTGATTTGTGAAGTGAAGCCTCAGTTCCTGATCAATGCCGCTGGCTACACAGGGCAACCCAACGTCGACAAATGTGAAGACGAAAAAACCGAATGTCTGCTCGGAAACGCTGTCCTTCCTGGAATCATCCGGGAAGCCTGTGAGGCAACGGAAACACCGTGGGGGCACGTGTCGTCCGGCTGCATTTTCACGGGGACTCGAGCCGGCGGACATGGCTTCACAGAACTCGATCCGCCCAACTTCTCCTTTCGTCAGAACAACTGCAGCTTCTATTCGGGCTGCAAGGCTCTTGGAGAAGAAGTCCTTCAAGGGGCAAAGAACTGTTACATCTGGCGACTGCGAATCCCATTCAACAATCAGAACTCGCCCCGCAACTACATCAGCAAGATGATGCGTTACGATCGACTGCTGGAAGCCACGAACAGCCTGTCGGAACTGAATGAGTTTGCGGATTGCTGCATCGCCAGCTGGACTCAGAGAATTCCATACGGCGTCTACAATCTTACGAACCCGGGCTTTGTGACGACGCGTCAGGTCGTGGAGATGATTCGCAAGTACGGACTGAGCGACAGGAACTTTCAGTTCTTCGATTCAGAAAGTCAGTTCATGACCATGGCCGCTCGCGCGCCACGTTCGAACTGTGTGCTCGACAGTACCAAAGCCGTCGGTGCCGGACTGCC
>JAEUII010000462.1 GCA_016795145.1 Planctomycetaceae bacterium | reverse complement strand
AAGGATTCAAGCAGAGTTCTCAGATCAATTTCGCAAACACTTTATTGCTCCAGGTTTCCAACAACTGATCGAACATTGCCAGTTCCGCTTGGTCTTGCTTGTTGCATCAAGTGCGAAGGCCAATGCGATCAATGCTCTGCCGCTCAATTCAGAATGTCCCGTCGTCCAGTGCGAAGCCGTGGCGGTACCGATTTTGTTCGATATGCAGTTCGTAAGAATGACTCAGAGAACACTCCCCGACGTTGTGGGTTTGTAACGGGCTCCCGACCCAGGAGCGGCGAAAAACAATGGGCAGGCCGAAACTCTTTTGGAAGACAGTCATCGCTGAGTGGCTGTGTTCCAACTGGTACCAGCATGGGGCTGGTCCAGCGAAGAAGGAGGTAGACCATGGAAAAGAAATCATCCTTTCAATGGTTCGGTATCAAAAAGGCGTGGGAGCAACTTATGGGAGTTCCCATTCTCTTCTGGCCAATTGCGTTGCCGGTCATTGTGGTCAAAGTGGCACTTTATGTCTGTTTGCTTGCGATCACGCTTTTCATGGCCGTCATGTATCCAGCAGCCGTGGATATTGTTCTGCGCCACATCCATCGCACAGAACGCTCAATGAACAGCAGAAGCAACTCAGCTCAATTGAAGGGAGAAGAGTGGCAAAGAGGTAATCAACAAAGAGGTTCTTTGATTCGCTCCGGCGGATCGTTGAATAGCGATGACTTACGTCATCGTTTGAATGAACTGCGTTCGTCGAAATCAGGAGGGCCTGAACGTAGAACGCCAAAAACTGGAGGGCATTATGCCAAACAATAAACCAATACACCAAATCCAACTTAGCGCGATCCGCGCGGCGATCTGGCTCAACACTTCTGAAAAGAGTGGCGAGTCGTGGTTCACCGTGACGGTCACGCGAAGCTATCGCGACAAGGAACAATTCAAGGACACCACGACGTTTCGCCGTGACGACCTTCCGATTGTGTCCAAGGTCCTTGAGCTAGCCTACACCTGGATCTGGGAACAGGCCACGGCTGAAGACACAGACGACTGCGAGTAATTGAACCAACTTGCTGGCGGGATTGCAGTCCCGTCAGCCTTTACTCCGCAGGAGGCTATCACGATGGCAAAGGAGAGGTCAACAAGGAGGTTTTCTTTAGGGCAGGTCGTGATTACGAGCAACGCTCACGAAACGCTTCCACCACACGACGTTCTACAGGCATTGGTCAGACATGCCAATGCTGACTGGGGCGACGTGTGCGAGGATGACTGGGAACTCAACAACGAATCTCTGGTAGACGATTCGCGAGTTCTCTCAGTCTATGCAAGCGCCACGGGCACCCGGTTCTGGATCATCACAGAATGGGATCGTTCCGTGACAACGATTCTGCTTCCTGAAGACTACTGAAGGATCGCAGGTTTTACTTCGGTTTTTGCAGTTCGGTTTTCCGGTCGGCTGGTTCGCCAGCCGACCACTTTTCAAATCTCAATGGTCTGACGAACTCCGTCATGCAGCGGAATCTGACTTATGCCTAACGAAGGCTCACCACTATCTCCGTGGCCGTCCATTGTCCGCGATCTGAACTCGCTGGTCGATGCCGGTGCCAAGTTCGGCACAGTCTACGCTGACCCTCCGTGGGCGTACTCCAACACAGCAGCACGAGGAGCGGCAGAACGTCACTATCGCACTTTGTCCGTCGAAGCAATCTGTTCAGAGCCCGTCCGAGAACTGGTCTCCCCGGAATCACATCTGCACCTTTGGACGACCAACGCTTTTCTCCGCGAAGCCTTCGACGTTATCGACGCCTGGGGCTTCCGATATGCATCGTGCCTGATTTGGGTCAAACCCCAACTCGGCATGGGAAACTACTGGAGAGTCTCACATGAATACCTCCTGCTCGGAGTTCGTGGCGGACTGACATTCGACAACCGATCTATTCGAAGCTGGCACATCGCGCCTCGAACAGACCACAGTCGCAAACCATTCTATTTCCGCAAACTTATCGAAGAAGTGAGTCCTCCTCCATACCTCGAACTCTATGGCAGAGCCGAACAACCGCAGACGGAATGGACAGTCTACGGAAATCAAGTCGAACGCAGACTCTTCTGAAGCAGCCACAAACCCCAACAACTCAAGAGAGTGCTGACATGCCCGCCAAACCAGTTCATGAAATCCGACGGGGACTCATCGTCGTCCGAATCTGGATGCGTTCCGCAAGAAAGCAAACCCGCTACACAACCTCAGCTCTTCGACTGTTCCGAAACGGTGAAGCATGGAAAGAGTCCTCCCGTTTCGGTCCCAAAGACATCCCACTGCTTCGCCTGCTGCTCAATGAGTCACATCTCTGGATCCTCCGTCAGCGAGCCTTGAACAGAACCAGAGTTCCCAAGCCTGACCACAGCCTTTCGACAAGTGCCGCAATGGCGACCGCAGTTGAACACAAGAAATCCTGCAAAGCACCACCCCGACGTGGACATGACGACCGTGAAGGAGAACAGTAAATGACGATTGAACTCTCCACCGAAACTCCCATCACAATCGCCGAAGTCCCCCTTCACATCCCAAAGCGCCATGGAAGAAAAGTGCACTATTCCACAGTCTATCGCTGGATGACCAAAGGCGTCCGTGGCCGCAAACTGGAATCCCTCCTCATTGGCGGAGTCCGCTACACCACGCTCGAAGCCCTCGCCCGCTTCCTCAAACTCACCCCACAAAAAACGGCCGCCCTGCCTGAATCCTCCGACGACCTGAGCTCAGCCATCGAATCCGCATTACAGGATGCTGGAGTTTGAGCTGATAGGTAACCGCATTTCGTTCCGCCCAAGGATACCTGCCTTGCATCAATCTGTGATCCCGGCATGATCGTGAACAATCAACACTGTTGTGCGACGTGGACCTTACGGTGACTGCAACAAGCGCGGGATAAAATCGATGCTGGAAACGGTTTCAGGTCGATCAGTCCAAATTGCGTTACAACGTCAACATCTTTGCTGTTTGGCTTTGGTTTCTTCAAATCAACTCGCCTTTAGCATTCAAGGTTCCGCCCCGTAAACACATTTCGCTCGCCGTCCATTTGACTACACCATCTGGGCTCGTTGCCAGATTTTTCACTGCTCCGGCCGATGTGACCGGAGCAGCGAGCGGCTGGGGGCTTACTCGCGTCGGTCGGTTTCAACGACGCGGGTTCGCACGCTACATCTCGGGCACTGGCGTGTCGGATCGGGGCGTCGAGGTAATGCAATGTCTCACACTTGTTCATTCCCATAGGATTGCTGGAATACCAGTCTCAATTCGAAACTCGAATGGTGATGCTTTTCGGAGAAGCGTGAAAGCCGAATGCATTTGCAGGGCCATTTGATAAAAACAGCCGATGGAATCTAATCGGCGAGATCAAGTAACGCAAAAAGCCGCCTGCAGGCTAAGCTGCAAACGGCTTTCAACACGGGAGGAAGATCGCAAGTCGCCAGTGGTTAACTCATCGACTTAAAACATGTACGTGCCTTGCAGATAAAACTGCTCTGCGTCCGAACGTGCAAGTCCGCCGTTATTGACAGCATCGCCGTAAAAGAACATCAGGTAACCCAACTGGACATTGAATGACTTGCTGTGCGTGTAGGTTCCCACGAAGTCAAGTTCATTGCCGACGTTCTTGTCTCCGCTGCCGGCCAAACCTGCTCCGGCGATGTTGTAAATGCGATCCGTGGCATGTGCGAGGTCGAAATAGTGCCACTGGCTGACGATCGAGAGCTTTTCATGGGGCTTGATGCTCGCCTGAACGCCGTAGTCCAGAAGGTTCTGACCAGAGAAATTATCAATCTGTCCCCAGTAGGCATGCCCGAGAGGATAAAGTGAATTGAACGTGTTGATATCTCCCGTTGTGGGATCACTGTCGCCTGATCCCCAATAAAAGATGCCGCCCAGACCCGGTTTCCATGTCACATCTTCAAATGTGTAACCTCCGAGTGCGCCGACCATCCCCGCCTGAACATCTCGATAAGCGGCAGATCCAAAGTTGTCCTCTCCAAACTGCCACGCGCCTTCGACGTCCCAATTCCAGGTACCAACCAGTGTCTTGCCATCTTTCACTGGCTGCTTGCCCGCCAGTCGTGCTCCAAGAGTATTGCGTCGACCGTCCTGAAGTGCTGCACTGGAATCGGTTTCATCGAAGCGAAGGTAGTACAAGTCCAGATTATTGTTCTCGATACCTTTCCATGTCGAATACACGCCACTGATCCACCGACTCTTGTCGACTCGGTCGAAGCTGTAGGGTTGAGGCACATTTCCCGCAGCAGCGTTGACGCTCTGCATCGCAAAGGCATCAATGTCCCAGTCATCGCTGGTGTAAACCAACTTGTGGCCTTCAAAATTGCGAAACGTGTTGGCCCATGCCAGCGACGATAACAGACGCTGCCCACCATACTGCAGGAACTGGCGACCATATCGATACTTCAGGTTTCCATCGCCCACATCACCAACGTTTAGCTCCGCGTAGTACTGCAGAAGATCCGTACGATTGACGTCAATTTGGGTCGGCGTGTAAGGGGCGTCGAGTCCAAACATTGACGCATCAATCGCCTGAACATAGCCACCGACCAGATCGTTGTAGTTGGCCTGAACGTAAGGCGTGAAACGCCACAGTTCATACGAAGATTGCCCCGGACCGCCGGGCCGCAGGCGATTCTTCTCATTCATGTGACGATATCGCAGCTCAGCGCCGACACTGTAGGTCAGACCGCCAGCTTTCTGATTCTTCAATCCCTTCAGTAATGGCTCATCTCCCAGCACTGACCCGAAGAGTGTTTCGCAATCGAGGAGCGTGTATTCGCAGGCTCCACAGTCGATATCTTCACCGCACCCAGGATCAGCACAGCCCGCAGAGGAATCATCGTCTCCACAGCTGGTGTCGGTATCAGTAACACAAGGTGCATCCTCTGACGCCGAACATATTCCCGAAGCCACCAGGCAAAGCACCAGCACCTGCAACGAAGGCTTGAGCATCCATGACCTGAGGGACATTCGTGGCGACTCCATGATCTGACTGTGACAGCTTGTCCTTCGCATCCCCGATCCGAAGGGAAAACGGAAGAGCGCTGTCACATTTTTCGCCACTTGAAGACACCACCAAGTTCTATGATTCGACTGTTCGATGGCTCTTGCCGTTGGGGGATGTTTTTTTTGATTACAACCCTCAGACTTTCCCCAAACCCAACTATGGAAAACCAAACGCACAACGCTGCGGAAAGCGAAAAATTGCATCACCGGCATTTTCTGCGCGACGCCGGTGTGCAAATAGGTGAAGGTGATTGTGGCTGTATTTTCAATGCGTTGAACAACCACTGGTCTTCAACATTCTTCAATAGCACTGAGCTGAATTTCAAACACTGGGCTCTACTGTCTTCAGAACAATTGGCACAGATTCAACCGTTCAACATCAAGTTGAACGCATTTTCAAGTTCTGAAATCTGGTCCACGGCTGTAGCTGCCGTACATTTCAAGCAATTAGGGCAACGAGCTATTGCACGGCTGCTTTGTGACGCACCGCTGCGGGTTTGATACGGGTAGAACATCTGCCTGGTTCAGGTTTCGTATTTGTTTAATGAATGCCGCTGATTTTTGAGCGTCGACTGCTTGATGTTGATACGGCGAATTTAGTCGTAGCGAGCCTTCACAAGCTTTCGAAGTCGATCAGCAAAAACCTCCCTTGCTCGAATCGGAGCATGCCCTGTTGCACGCAGCAGGCAGATCTTTCGAGTTGGCGTTGGCTGTTCCAGCCTGATTGCTGCTACCCTTGTTGATGAAACACCCAACTTCGGCAGAATTGTCGGCGGTCCACCACACTCAGTGATAGCGACCAAACCGGCTACGGAATTGAGTTCGACGGCGACTCGACACGAAACACCGGCTTCACGAAAGGCAGCATCAATCATTCGCCGTGTGCAGTAAGAGCGATTCAGGAGTGCCAACGGCACATCAATCAGGTCAGAGACTCGAACTCGCTTGCGGGACGACAGATAGTGATCTGGATGCACAACCAAGGCAAATTCTTCGCTGAATAAAGTCTCAACATCAAACTCACGACCGTTGCCTGGTTGAAACGAAATGCCGAGATCAAGAGTTCCAGACAGTACGCCGTTCTCGATTTCGTCTGCTGAAAGTTCATCGACACGGAGGAAAACGTGTGGAACCTCTGCAATAAAGGCTGCTACAATCTCAGGGGTCAGGTACGAGTTCACCGTCTGAACAACGCCGATCGTCAAGGTGCCGCGCAGCATTTCGTCAAGCTCGTGCAGCACGGCTTGCCCTTCTTCGAGAACATTCAAGGCTCGTCGCGCATACTCCCGATAGGTTTCGCCCGCCTGCGTCAATCGAACTCTCCGGCCCACTCGTTCGAAGAGTGCCGTTCCCAATTCGACCTCAAGGTCTTTAATCTGCTGCGACAATGTGGGCTGAGACACGAGCAATTCATCGGCCGCATTCCTGAAGTGGCAGTTCTCGGCGACCGCCAGAAAGTATCGTAGATGTCGCAGTTCCATTAAGTGATTCCTGATTGGTATTGCCTATCAATTCGATCAGAAAGAAGTATTGGACGGATCAGTCTAGCCTTCGTACTCTTTCCACGAACAATGAATTTTCGACGCCGACTCTACTTTCCGGCGGATTCATTGAGTCACGAAAGGTGAGTGAGGTCCAAATGTCCAAAGCTGTTTTCTATCATGCGGGTTGTCCAGTTTGCGTGAGTGCCGAGCACACAGTCGCTGATTGCCTCAAAACGCCCGTGGAGAAGGTTCATCTGGGAGAAGTCAGAAGCCGAGTCTCCGAAGCGGAAAAACTGGGAGTCAAATCCGTTCCTGCGCTGGTGATTGATGGGCAGGTGTTCCATATCAATCATGGTGCCGACCTGTCCGTTCTGAAGTAGCCATGACACCCAGAGTCGTTTCGATACAAACGGGTCGCTCTCGGTGTTTTAACGCCGAGAGCGACGTCTCCAAACAATGGTCGTCGGCAATTATCAAAGATCCTGTTGACGGCGCAGTGGTTGTCGGAACGACCGGCCTTCAGGGAGATGAACAGTCCGATCTCGTGCATCATGGCGGAAGCGACAAAGCTGTCCTCGCCTATGCGTTGTCGCACTATGCGTACTGGAATGCACGCTATCCGGAACTCGCGTTCCAGCCCGGGGGCTTTGGCGAAAACCTGACAGTTTCGGGTATGGACGAGAGCGATTGTTGCGTCGGTGACATCTTTGAAACGGGCAGTTGTCTGTTTGAGGTGTCTCAGCCTCGCCAGCCCTGCTGGAAGCTATCGCGTCGCTGGGAAATACCGAGTCTTGCTCAGGAGGTTCAGGACGAGCGACGAACCGGCTGGTATCTGCGAGTACTGCAATCTGGGGAAATCAGAGCCGGAGAACTGCTAACGCTGTGTCAGCGACCGAATCCTGAGTTTACCATCGCCCGAGCCTTGGCCACCATGTACGCGAAGCCTCGAAGTTCGATCGATGATCTACAGCTTGCTAAGCTCCCTCAACTGTCCGAAGCGTGGAAGCAGAACCTCATATCACACACAACTCAGAATTCCCGAATCAAAGATGCGGAGAGGCTCACGGGGCATTGATGGAAGGAATAGTTTGCATCTTCACACGCCTCGGTGCTGAATTCGCACAAGGCGAAATCCGTTGTCTGAACGTTCCAGAGTGTCGATCCAGTTCGATTCTTCCCAGCGATAACGAACTTGAACGCGGGCAATGGTTCCGGCCACCAGGGAAATCATCGCGGTCTTGAGTTGATCGGCCGATGCTACGGAACTGGCTGAGGTTCTCTGAGCGTTGGGGAGTCGCTGCATCAGCAGCACATTTGAGGCCAGCAATTCAATATCAGAGAAAAGTTGTTCAATCTGCTCTTTCGATAGCAGGCTTTCACACATGGGCGGCAATTCTGAAAGGTTAATGCCTCCATGATTCTCTGGGGCGGCCATTGGCCGCAACGCCTCCTGAGCGTGTCCGATGATCGGTTCGCGAGACGGCGCGGGGACACTGATGACGGGCGTCTTCATATCGTCGCGTGAAGGACGCAGGCGAAACCAGTCGCGACGGGACATTTTCGTGTTCTCTGTCATCGAAGCACTACTTTCTGATCTGTGGTCCGGGGAGAAACGTCGGTTCCGCGCTCATCAGAGTCTGCTCCATTGCAGCGGCTGGTGTGTGACATTGCTGGCAGTTGTTTCGCCATGGATGAGTTGTGCGAATGCCTTGTCGACCTTCGTAACCATGACAACTCATGCAGTCTGTTCGCATCCATGTGGTGTGCGGAATCTGTGGCGGGGCCCCCGGGAATGCTCGTGGTCCGGAGGTGGGAGCAGGCAGTCCGGCAAAAGAATTTTCTCGAAACAACTCGGAGGGCAAATGTCGCGAGTGACTTTCGACGTGGCACTGTGTGCAGTTCGTTAGAAACTGATGCGACATCCGTGGTATTCGGATCGTTGAAGCGACGGCACCCGTCTGATGGCACGCAACGCACGCGGCATCCGTTTGCTGGTCAATGGAATGTGGCACTGTTGGAGGTGCCCCGTTGAACGCACGATTTCGGCCGCGTTGCTCAAGGGCCATCAGTTTGTCTTCGAGAGTGATCTTGAATTCAGCCAGCGGCTCAAAAGTGGATTTCAGGGACGTTAGATG
>JAEUII010000439.1 GCA_016795145.1 Planctomycetaceae bacterium | reverse complement strand
ATCTACGGCCGGACCGTAGAGATAGCGACCGGAAAGCTGCGAAGTGGCGGATCCGTCGCCGTCGGCATCGACAAAGCTCAGGACCATCTGGTCGGTCCAGCCGTGCTGGCCGAGGGAACCGTTGGGGCCGGAGATGTGAATTGCAGAAGACGCACTCGGAGGGCTGACACCCTGCCGCTCGCCAGTCGCAAGGAGTCCGGCTCCGTCATAGATGTAGGATTCACGTCGGTCCACGGTGCCGTTCCCGTTGTCGTCCAAACTCTTGCCAATGCGACGCCCGAGGGCATCGTACTGATAAGCGACCGATTTTGTCACGACGTTGTTGCTGGTTTTGTAGATCACAGCCGTCAACAGATTGGCATGATTCCACTGGTATTCCACCTTATTGCCTGTGGCAATGTCTGTTTTCGACGTGCGGTTGCCTTCGGCGTCGTAGGTGTACGTCGACGTGCCGTCGTTTAGAATGCGGTTATGGGCTGTGATCGTGGAAGAGTAGGAGGGAGTTCCCGCGGCGGAACCACGGGCTACACTGGTGCGATTGCCGTTGGCATCGTAGGTGAATGTTTCGTCCGTTTGACTGGCGTAGTCGGCTCCTGTCAGTTGACTGGTGGCATCATACGAGTAATTCGTCAGACCGTCGCGGACTGAGTTGATGGACGTCAGCTGATCGGCGGCGTTCCAGCTGAACGTGTAACCGGCAATCGAAGAGGTATCCGGCTGACCGCTTACGCTGTTTCCAAACCCCACGTGCTGCAGGCTGCTCAACCGACCTGCGGTGTCATAGCCGAAGTTCGACACAGCGACCGCATTGGTGGCCGCCAGAGATTCATACCGGTTGATAGCGGAGAATCTTCCGGCTGCGTCGTAGTTCAGGTCAACGCGCTTGTCCTTCACCGCATATCCCGCCGAAGCATTGCCGTCCGTCTGTGTGATTCGGTTCATTCGCCCTGCGGCGTCAAAAGAATAGCTGTTGACGAAGTCCGCGATGCCATTGATCGTTGCCGACTGCGAGGAGCGTCGTCCAAGCGAATCGTACGACTGGTTCACCGTCACAGCGGGGGCGTTCAGAGTTCCCGCATTACTGCTGGATGTCAGTCGTCCCAGAGTGTCCCACGTGAAGGCGAGTGCGGAATCGTTATCCGTGATCGACGACACCATCAGGCTGGCGTTGTAGGTCGTCGTGATCGTATTCACCGAGGCCCCGTTGGTCAGCCAGTTCTGTGACGTTTGGCGACCGAGATGGTCATAGCCAAACGTGATCGTGCGTCCGTTGCGATCCGTGCGTGATGTCAATCGATCTGCGGCGTCGTACACGTACGTTCTGGTGGCGGCCGAGCTACCGGCGAGGAGTTGGCTGTCGGTCAGCAGTTTTCCCACGGCGTCATAGGTCCACGTTGTGGAATTCCCCACAGGGTCTGTGAGTTTTGTTGACCGTCCGAGTCGATCGTATTGATAGCTGGTCATTCCGTTGATGGCATCGGTGGAAGTCGTCAGGCGACCTGCCAGATCGTAGGCATAGTTGGTTGCGTGTCCCAGGCCATCAGTGACTCTGGAAACCTGTCCTGCGGCGTTATAGGTGAGATTGTTCTGGTTGCCCTGTGCATCCGTTATGCGAGTTCGTCGATGCCAGAGATCGTACTGAAAGGTGCTCGTTCGTCCCGTGGCATCCGTCGCGGACACCAGATTCCCGGCAGCGTCAAACGCCGAACTGGTCGTGCCTGCAGCATCGGTCACGCTCAGCATTCGGCCAAGGCCGTCGTAAGCGACCGTTGCAGTGATCGACGGAGCATTGGTGCCGGATCCAACCTGAGTTTGTGCCGTCACCTGTCCTGCTGCATCATAGGTTGCAGTGACGTAGGAACCATCTGCCGCGGTCTGACGAATGACTCGACCGTTCACATCATACTGCGTTGTCGTGACAGCACCATTCGGGGCCGTCGAAGTGACTGCTCGCCCCAGCAGGTCGTATGTTGTGCTGATCACCGGTGCAGGAAGTGCGCGCTTTCAATCGCTACGCTGCCGATGGGAACACGGAAGTTCCCGCGTCGGAGACACGGGTCACACTGGGGCGATTGCCGTTGGCGTAGTGGTCTTTCAACTTCGAACTTGGCGTAGCACAGGCAAAGCCAGTGTCGCGAAGCGGCCGGAAGCCCTGGGGAAGACGCGGCGGTTTCAATGCACGTGGTCTCGGCAATACCGCATGCACCCTTCGGCTTCCGGCACCTGCGGCACACGCACTTCGTACGTGCTACCCAGTGTAGAACGGCTGTCCTCAGCCGTTTCTTTCAACGCCAACACGAAGCGATTGAGGACAATCGCTCTACTCTGAAAACTGCTTCACACGAATCGGGTAGCACAGGCAAAGCCTGTGTCGCGAAGCGGCCGGAAGCCCTGGGGAAGACGTGGCGGTTTCAATGCACGCGGCTTCGGCAACACCGCATACACCCTTCGGCTTCCGGCGCCTGCGGCACACGCACTTCGTACGTGCAACCCAGTGTAGAACGGCTGTCCTCAGCCGTTTCTTTCAACGCCAACACGAAGCGATTGAGGACAATCGCTCTACACTAAAACGCACTTTCCTGCAGCGGCACATTCATTGACTCCGCCAGTTGACGCGCGGTGGAGGTCATCTTGGAACGGATATGTCGCAGGGCGGATTCGGGGCATTCGGCTTCGGCAACGATGTACATTTTGCCGCCTGTCAGCAGGTTGATGCGAACGGGGTAGTTTTTTGGCTGCTGATCGGGATTGTTGGATCGTTTGGGTTGAGGCGAGGTGACAGTGAACTGCTGAATGTCCGTAAAGCCGATGTCTGCGGAACTTGAACCGACTGCCAGGTGAATCAACTGGGACGACCATTCAATCCGAGTTCCACGCGGACGGTTATCCAGCCACAACCAGACCGCACCGACGATGGCTGTGATCAGCGAAGCACCCAGATAAACCTGTCCGATAAACACGGGGCCTCGACCGCTGAAGAAAAACATCGCCGGCACCAGACCGAACAGCAATCCCAGAAACAGCCCGGCAATCACCGCGCCACCGATCACCGACAGAAAGCTGATCGAATCACGCTGCAGGTGAACGAGCTTGCCTGGTTCCCACTCAAGCACTCGTTCGCGAACCTCAATGCCTCGAAGGATTCGCTGATCACGAGTCTCCGGATGCCATCCAGTCTTGACCGGCTTCGTCGACCAAATCGCCTTCAGAACGAGTGGCGGGAATACTCCGAACACACCGGCGATAATCATCAGATACGCCGCGCCGCCCCAGCGGCCAGGTTCCAGAACACATCGATCCGGATTTGCCGGGTCATAGGACACCGCAACCTGACCACCTCTGGGATACCTTGCTGCCGTCGCTTTGGCCCAGTCTTTGCTTCCGAACTGATCACTGATGACCATGATGCGAGTGCCTGTGTGAGTCTTGCCATCGACGGTGAATTCGTATTTGATCGCCGCGGAATACGATCGTGTGTCTTCACGTCGCTTGTTGTGGTCCGGGGTTCGGTCTTTCGTGACCGTCACATCAACTCCGGATTCTGTGATCGTGCCGGTTGCCTTTGGCCAGTCGAGCGACGCCTTGGCTTCCATCACGCCACGGTAGGCGAAATACCCCGCCGTGCAGCCACCACCGAATGCTCCGAGACACACGAGAGACAGGATGAGCTTTAAGAATGTTGAACCCTGCGGCTGCTGAACCACGGCGGAACTCCAGTAAAACACAGTATTTTGACTCGCCGTGATCGAAACGAATTCTGGGCCGGATTCGCACACAAATTTCCCTGCACTGAACAGAGCAGCAGAGAATTGGCAGTTCCCCAGCCACAGAATAGACAGAAAAGAGGGATTGTGTCGGCCTGAGTTTTTTCTTGCACGAGTCCTCGCCATAATACTTCGCCTGCCGGAGGCCCGGATTCTGAGCCTCCTGAAGAACTACTCACTGTCGGCTGGGACAATTTTGTCAGCCAGCCAACCCACCTCAACCAGCGGAGCATTCCGATGACAACAACCTCCGGTCCATCACGTCGCAACTTTCTGAAGACTTCCGGCGTTGCAGCCGCAGCAGCAACCACCCTGCTTTCCAATCCAGCCATCGGCGCGTACGCTGGCGAAGACAATACGATTCAGCTGGCACTGGTGGGCTGCGGCGGTCGTGGCACTGGTGCCGTCGGCAATGCATTCGCCGTGGACAACGGACCGATCAAGCTGGTCGCAATGGCTGACGTTTTCGAAAAGAACATCGAAGGCAGCTACGGCCGACTGAACGGCGACCACGGCGCATCCGGAAAGATGGACGTTCCACCGGAACGACGCTTTGTTGGTTTCGATGCGTACAAAAAGGCGATGGACGTCCTGAAGCCAGGCGATGTGGTCATCCTGACGACTCCGCCAGCGTTTCGATGGGTCATGTACACCTACGCCATCGAAAAGGGTCTGAACGTGTTCATGGAGAAGCCAGTCACCGTTGACGGCCCAACGACCAAGCGCATGCTGGCTCTGAACGACAAGGCGATTGAAAAGAACCTGAAGGTCGCCGTTGGTCTGATGTGCCGTCACTGCGAAGCGCGTCGCGAGCTGTTCGACCGAATTCAGAACGGCGAGATCGGCGATGTCACGATGCTGCGAGCCTACCGAGTTGCTGGTCCGACCGGAACAGCGGCAACGGGACCAAAGCCAGAAGGCGTCAGCGAACTGCAGTGGCAGATCAGCAAGTTCCATGCGTTCCTGTGGCTGAGCGGTGGTGCTGTGAGTGACTTCCTGATTCACAACATCGACGAAAGCTGCTGGATGAAGAATGCATGGCCAGTGAAATGTATCGCCTTTGGTGGTCGCCATTACCGAGGCGATAACGTGGACCAGAACTTCGACGTGTACTCCATGGAATACACCTTCGAAGACGGTACCAAGCTGTTCATGGATGGCCGCACGATGCCAGGCTGCTACCAGGACTTCTCCAGCTATGCTCATGGAACCAAGGGCATCGCCGTTGTTTCCAATGGCGGTCACTGGCCATCACGTGCCCGAATTTACAAGGGCCACAACATGGACGACAAGAACCTGGTCTGGTCATTCGGCGACGAAAAGAACAATCCATACGTCGACGAATGGAAGCACCTGATTGCTGCCATCCGCAACAATGAAAAGTACAACGAAGTCGAACGCGGCTGCATGGCCAGCCTGGTCACTTCCATGGGTCGCATGGCGGCTCACACGGGTCAGGAAATGACTCTGGAGCAGATGATGAACTGCGAACACGAGTTTGCTCCGGAGATCGAAAAGCTGACTCTGGAATCAGAATCTCCGCTGAAGGCCGACGAAGAAGGTCGTTACCCGATTCCTCTGCCAGGCCTCGAGAAGACTCGCGAATACGTGAGCTAGTCAGGGCTGCCGGGACTGAAGAGTTCTTCGCCCGGACAGCAGACTTCAGCCATCGTACTTTGAGGGGCAGCAATCGCTGCCCCTTTTTGTTTGACCCCTGATCCCAGCCTGCGAATCACAGCCATGGCACAATCGTCCACCTCCATTCAGACACAACGCCTGCTGCTGCGGCCATGGCATGACTCCGACTTAGAGCCACTCGTCGCCATGGGCAATGATCCGCGTGTGATGGAGTTTTTTCCGTCACTCATGTCCCGTGAAGACACGGTGGCAATGCTTGGCCGCATCAGGACTCACCATGAAACGCATGGGTTCGGATACTGGGCGGTGGAGATTCCAGGTGTCACCAGCTTTGCAGGTTTCATTGGCCTGGCTGTGCCTCGCTTCGAAGCGCATTTCACGCCGTGTGTTGAGATCGGCTGGAGGCTGATGCCCGAGTACTGGGGAAAGGGTCTGGCATCCGAAGGAGCCCGCGCGACTCTGGAGTTTGGCTTTGCTTGCCTGGGACTGTCAGAAATCGTCGCAATGACGGCCGTCACCAATCTGCGCTCACGCCGAGTCATGGAGCGACTTGGGATGACTCATAACCCAGCTGACGACTTTGATCATCCGCTGATCTCCGCCGAGCATCCGCTTCAGCGTCACGTGCTCTATCGCATGACCAAACCAAAACCATAAAGAATGCAAGACGACGATACGCGCGTTGAATCGATTCTCTCCGACTCTGTTCCAAATCAGAGAGACACGGCGATTGGCAAAGTGCCGGAAGTTTTCAACAATACGGTGTCGTAGTGGCGAAGAAGCTGATTCATTGAGGGACCATGGTGGCTCACTATGTACGAGAATAATCCGTACGCATTCACTGCGCATGAATCTGGTGAGGTTCAGGATCCGCGTTCTGACGCTGATTTTGGTCGTATCCTGCTTGCACTGTTTCGAAGTCGTAAGCTGGTGTTGTGCCTTGGTGTGATGCTGTTCCTGAAGATTCTCCTCGGCCTGGCCGCTGCATTGCTTCCGCTGATTGGACTGCTGCGGACGGCATCGCTGATGGGAGGAACGGGCCTGCCCGTTTTCCTGATCGTGTTTATTTCAGGAAGCCTCATCGTTCAGGCGATTCAGATGGTCGCTGTCGTATTTCTGTTTCGACTGGCAGGGTCGATAAAACAGGCCGAGAAGTCTCTGGGCGTCGCTGCCGTCGCCAGCACGCAGGAAATTCTCCTGACGTACTGGAAGGTCGCTCTGGCAGTTGTGATTGCAGAATTGCTGCTGACAGGAACCTCTGTCAGTATGAGTCTGAGCGGCTGGCTGCTGGCCTTCTAAACGCTCCACTTCCCTGCTGACTGGCACTGGTGGGGCAAATTCCTACAATCTGCGGCTGTCTTGATGAACCATAGTTAAGGGCGGAGAAGCGAACATGCTCAGCACGAGTTTGCCACTGATGCTGGCTCAGGTAGACGATGGGTCGATCACGTTTGTGCAGATGCTCCTGATCGGCGTTGCCATCATCTTCGGACTGATTCTGCTGATCTTCTTTGCGGTCTTTGCATCCGTCTTCTCACTGTGGTTTCGTGCGTTCATGTCGGGCGCGATGATCGGACCGCTGCAGATGGTGGTCATGAAACTGAAGAAGGTGAATCCTCAGATCATTGTGGATTCACGCATCATGGCGGTTCAGGCGGGTCTTTCAAACGTCACCACCAACGCGATGGAGTCACATCTGCTTGCAGGCGGGCGAGTACCCCTTGTGGTTCGCGCCATGATTGCAGCTCATCGTGCTCAGATCCCACTGGACTGGAACACCGCAGCTGCCATCGACCTTGCAGGTCGAAACGTCCTTGAAGCAGTTCAGACCAGCGTTCGAACGAAGGTCATCGATTGTCCGGATCCGGCTCGTTCCGGTCGTCCAACACTGGACGGGATTGCGAAGGACGGGATTCAGCTGAAGGCCAAGGCTCGCGTGACCGTTCGCACCAACATTACTCAGCTGATCGGCGGGGCGACAGAAGAAACCGTCATCGCTCGTGTCGGTGAAGGTATCGTGTCCGCGATTGGATCCTGCGAAACTCACAAAGAAGTTCTGGCCAACCCGATGCTGATCGCCAAGGCCGTGCTTGCCAAAGGACTGGACTCGCAGACCGCCTACGAAATTGTCTCTATCGACATTGCTGACATCGACGTCGGTGACAACGTGGGTGCTCGCCTGCAGGCGGATCAGGCCGAAGCGGACATGCGAATTGCTCGTGCTCACGCGGAAGAACGCCGAGCCGCGGCTGTTGCCCACGAGCAGGAGATGCGTGCTCTGACTCAGGAAAACCAGGCAGAGGTCGTGCTGTCCGAAGCATCGGTTCCCCGCGCAATGGCGATGGCTTATCGCCAGGGACTGCTGCGAGCCGGCAACGAATAAGCCCGTCGGCAGACTGACTGAACTTCAGTGGAAGTTCCTGGATTTCCATCAAAGCGGTGAATTCGGTTGCGGCTGGACCATACCGTAGCTTTGATCGTCGAAGATTCTTCCCAGTGTTCATTCGCTGTATCCGTGCCGACGAGGCACTGGGGGAAGACGAAAACGGGCTTCGCTGCTTGAGACATCGCATCTGCGCGCGTAGACTTGGTCGATAGCTGGTTCGGCGATTTGAGTTCGCCGAGGTTGCGTAGTTCTCCGCTGGTTTCGGCGTCAGGATGTTGCCGGATCTGCACCTGGTCAGGAATGGTGCGATGGATAGTTTGGTTCAGGTCGAACTGACCGCTCATGAACGCGAAATGCTGTTGCGCGGTCTGCGCTATGTTCGAAGCTCTGTGATGCTGGAAATGCGGGATCCAACGCCGGAAGACACATACCGCCGTTCCCACCTGCTTGATGCCATCCAGAACCTCTCACAGCGCCTTGAAAACGCTGAGCCGCTGGGCGTTCCGGTCTAGTCCAATGCGTCTTCAAGGCAAAAAGTTCTGCTTTCGAGGTAGTAGATCTTGCCGTAGTGGATCTTGCTAAAGATCCGTGAGCCGCACCCTGAGGCAATCGGCATTCGCCTAATCCAGAGTATCGAACCTGGATCACCACCTTGCCTTCGCAGACGTTAGATTCGTAACGCGCGTCAGAATTGTTACCACAAGGCAAAGTCGCCGGCCCATTTCCTGAGGCCGAAAACTGCAGGGTACGCTCCCCGACTTATGGTTCACCAGAACTCACACCTGTGAGGTTTTGCAGTGAACAGGTTCTCAGCGGGGAGTATTCACCATGGTGACGCAGGCAACGATCGCGATCAGCTGTCAGAAGTGTGGCGGCGTTTCGAATGTGGTTGCAGGACAGTCTTATTATCGATGCCAGTTCTGCACTTCACTGGTCCAGCCTGTTGAACTTTCTGCGGATCGAATTCTGCCGACCGGGCAGGAACTGGAAGCTACCTGTCCGTGTTGCAGCACGTCGCTTCAGTCCGGCCTGATGGAAGGACGAAATGTCCTGTACTGCACGGACTGTCTTGGTCTGCTGCTTCGCAACGTCGACTTCGGTGCGATCGTCAGTGAGCGTGTGGCGCGTCGCGTGGGCGTTGAACCTGCGGAGCCAAAACCGATCGACCCGACCTCCTACGAACGCCGCGTCGCGTGCCCTTCCTGTCAGACAAAGATGGACGTGCATCCTTATTATGGTCCGGGCAACGTCGTCGTTGACACCTGCTGCGAGTGTGGTCTGATCTGGCTGGATCATGGCGAGATCACCCGCGTCGAACAGGCGTCCGGCGTGCGACAGACTCCATGGAATCCGCGTAACGACATTGGACCAATCGCCGGTTCATCAGAGCCGACCGAACAGGATCGCGGACTCTACGGCCTGCCTCGCCATAATCCGGCCGCTGAGTTTCTGGCAGACCTGATCTTTGGACCATGATGCACGGCCCGGAGAATCAGGTTGCTTCAAGGGCGGCTCGAAGCTGTTGCTTTCCTGCCGCCAGAAGTGACCGAGCTTCGTCCGGAGTGACAGAACGCTTGTGAGTCACGATGGCCGTTTTGACTTCGCTGTTGCATCGCCCGAGCAGCTCTGAGGCGGAGCTTTTATCGAGTCCTGTCAGCTCCGCCACAATGCGAATGGAGCGATCTTTCAGCTTCTCATTGCTGGCCCTGAGATCCACCATCAGGTTGCCGTACGTCTTTCCAAGCCGGATCATTGTCCCCGTTGAAAGCATGTTCAGAACAAGCTTTGTGGCTGTGCCGGCTTTCAGTCGTGTCGACCCGGTAATCACCTCCGGTCCCACGATCGGAGCAATCATGATGTCGACCATCTGCCCGAGGATCGAGCCTTCGTTACACGCGATACCAATCGTCAGGCATCCCGTCCGACGGGCATATTCGATTCCGCCGAGCACATACGGCGTTCGACCGCTTGTGGCGATACCCACAACCGTATCGAGCGAAGTCAGATTCAGTGCCGCAAGATCCTGAGCACCCGCCGCACGATTGTCTTCTGCTCCTTCGATGGCGTTTGTCAGTGCATCGCGGCCACCGGCGATGACGCCGATGACCAGCCCGTGAGGAACACTGAACGTCGGCGGACATTCGCTGGCATCCAGAACACCGAGCCGACCGGAGGTTCCTGCACCCTGATAGATGAGGCGACCTCCGGCCTGCATGCGTTCGGTGATGCCGTCGATGGCCCGGCCGATGGCCATCTTCTCCGCGGCAACGGCAGCAGCCACCTTTGCATCTTCAGCTGCCATGACAGCAGCGATCTGCAGCGGACTCAGACGATCAATCTCTGATGTCGCTGAGTTTCGGGCTTCCGTTGCTGCCAATGATGGCAAAGGGGTCTGCATCACGACGATCCATTCCAGTCAGCGATTACGAGTTGCCACCAGCGGTTGGTTTGGAAAGACCCCACTTCAGGAGAGGCGGTGTAACCATGGTGGTAACCATCACCATCACGACCAGAGCGGAGTAGCTTGAGCTGTCGACAACATGCTCGGACCCAATCTTCAGACTCAGTCCAATCGCTGCGAAAATCAGCCCGACTTCCCCTCGAGGGATCATTCCGAGGCCAACAGCAAGTCGGTTTGTGCCCTTCTCCAGAACACCGACGGCACAGGCCTGCTTTCCGATGATAGCAACGATGGTCAGCAAGGCAGCCAGCCCGAGCACATTCAGATCTGCAAAGCTTCGCAGATCCACATTCATGCCCATCACCACGAAAAAGATCGGCACCATCATGTCGGTCAAAGGACGAATCAGGTCATCAAGGTGATGAACACCTTCCTTCTCCTTCAGTTCGCGATAATGAACGTCATCAAGAATCAAACCCGCGGCGAAAGCACCAACGATGGGTGCCAGGCCGGCCAGGTTGGCAAGCCACGACAGAACGAAGCACAACAGCAGTGCCGTTGTCACCAGAAGCCCCTTGCCTCGTGCCGCATGGCCGATCAGGAACAAAGGACGACAAAGCATTCGGCCCAGAACCAGTGCGCCGACGAGGAATCCCATGGCCTTTCCAACGATCATTCCCAATTCACCCGCACCGAACGATGACGCGGCTCCGCGAGTCGCAGCATCAAGCGACACAATAATTCCCTGAACAAGTGCCAGCACAACGAGACCCAGAACGTCGTCGATCACCGCCGCACCAAGGACAATCTGAGCCTCCTTGGTCGTTGATTTTCCAAGGTCTTTCAGTACTCGTGCGGTAATGCCAACGCTGGTCGCCGAGAGCGTTGCTCCCAGGAAAAGATGCACGGCCCAGTGAGCCTTTGGAAGCATCATCATTCCCACGCCGTAGCCAAGGATCATCGGGCAGATCACGCCGATCACGGCCACCACCAGCGCGGAGAGTCCGACTTTCATCATCTGACCAATGGAGGATTCAAGCCCAACCTGAAACAGCAGCAGGATGACACCAATGCGTGACAGATGATCGATGGAA
Organism: Planctomycetaceae bacterium; assembly: GCA_016795145.1. Classification (GTDB taxonomy): domain Bacteria; phylum Planctomycetota; class Planctomycetia; order Planctomycetales; family Planctomycetaceae; genus SXXK01. The sequence goes on along the minus strand of JAEUII010000439.1, from coordinate 7,056 downwards.
ACGCCGGCCAGCGCCTGAGGATCCTGAAGGCTGATGGTCGTCGGCTTGTTGTAGTCGACCGTCAGGAATTCAAGTCCGCTGTATCCGATCAGAGGCAGATTGCCGATCAGCATTCCGAAGACAAGTTCGCCAAGAACCGATGGCTGTCCCATCAGTTCGAAAACGTGTCCACCAATCTTGGCAGCCAGCAAAATGACGATGATCCCGATCAGAACCGGAACGACCGGATCGCTGTGACCACCGCCACCATGCTCTCCTGCATGTTCGTCACCTTTCGGAACCGTCTCGGATGTTTCAGCGATCCCGCCAACGCCAGGCGGAGTGGCAACAGTTTCTGCTGCAGGAGCTGCCTCTGACTTTTTTTCATCAGCTGGCGCGGCATCCTGAGCAATCACAGGGAGTGAGGACATCGCGAAGACGATCGTGGCGAAGACAGCACACAGTGCCATACCACAGCGACGAAGATTCAGCAGAGAGGACACACGATCAGATCGAACCATAGCTGCAATTTTCCGGAACAGGTAAGTTCAGACAGGAATTTTGACACATCACCGCAGGAAGAAAACGGCGACAACTCGCCTGCTGCTCCGTGTTCTTCCGGACACTCCCTTGCCCAAACAAAAAAGGGGCTCGAATCGTAACCGATCCGAGCCCCGATGATCACATTATGGAAGATCGGTGGAACCCATCAGGAAGCGATCCACTTCCCTCGCGGCTCCACGGCCTTCATTGATGGCCCAGACGACCAGGCTTTGTCCGCGTCGGCAGTCCCCTGCGACAAAGACTTTCGGATTGCTGGTTGTGTACTTACCGTGGTCACCTTCGTACCAGCTCATTCCTCCACGACCTTCCTTCAGCTTCACACCCAGCTGCTCGGCAACAGGATGTTCCGGGCCGAGGAACCCGAGTGCCAGGAAGATCAGGTCAGCAGGATATTCTTTCTCCGTGCCCGGTATTGGAACGAACGGAGGACCGCCTTCAGTCATCACCTGCCAGTCGACATCAATCGTCTTCACGGCTTTGACTTTGCCCTGTCCGTCATCCACAAACTCGACCGTCTGAACCGCGAAGCGACGAGGATCTTCGCCAAACTTTGTCGCGGCTTCTTCGTGACCATAGTCGACTCGGAAAACACGAGGCCACTGCGGCCACGGATTGTTCGGAGATCGCTCCAGCGGCGGTTTCTCGACGATTTCAAAGTTCACAATCGACTTGCAGCCATGGCGGACCGATGTGCCAAGACAGTCATTCCCGGTGTCACCGCCACCGATCACGATGACATGCTTGTCCTTCGCATTGATGAACTTGCCATCAGCCAGATTGCTGTCCAGCAGACTTCGTGTATTCGGGCGAAGGAAGTCCATTGCATAATGAACACCCTTCAGATTGCGTCCCGGAATCGGCAGGTCGCGAGGGCGCGTTGCACCGGTTGCGAGAACAACAGCATCAAAATCTTCCAGAAGCTGCGCGGCCGGCACGTCTTTGCCAACCGTCATGCCCGTGAAGAAGGTAATGCCTTCCTGCTCCATGATTCGTACACGACGATCGACAACGTCTTTCTTGTCGAGCTTCATGTTGGGAATGCCGTACATCAGCAGACCGCCAACACGATCATCGCGTTCGTAGACAGTCACCCAGTGGCCCGCTTTATTCAGCTGAGCCGCAGCAGCCAGTCCGGCAGGGCCGGATCCGACAACCGCGATCTTCTTTCCGGTGCGAACCTGAGGCGGCTGAGGAATCACCCAGCCCATTTCGAATGCATGATCAATGATCGCGCATTCAATGTTCTTGATGGTGACAGGAGGCTCAATCACGCCCAGACAGCAGGAGCCTTCGCACGGAGCCGGACAAACACGGCCGGTGAACTCCGGGAAGTTGTTCGTCTTGTGAAGACGCTCCAGAGCATCACGCCAGCGACCCTGGTAGACCAAATCGTTCCATTCGGGAATCAGGTTATTGATCGGACAGCCAGACGCCATGTTGGCCATCATGTCGCCCGTGTGACAAAACGGAACGCCGCAGTCCATGCATCGAGCGCCCTGAATTTTCAGGTCGGTCTCCGGCATGTGTTCGTGGAACTCTTTCCAGTCCAGAACCCGCAGAAGAGGTTCACGATCCGCCGGAACCTTGCGTGCGTATTCCTTGAAGCCTGTTGGCTTGCCCATAGCTCTTGCTCTTCACTCTTCCAGTCATCATGGCTGCGCGCAGCGAAAGCACCTTCGCCTGGCCAGCCGCAGGGCCAAACATGATAATTGGAAAAGTGCACACTGTTCGACCGGAAGTGCACCGAGCCCTGGAAATCCCACGATTTTCAGGGCCCGGATTCTTCGGGTGTGTACAAATCTCTCGTGCCATGTCAGCGGAATTCTGAGTGAATTCTCAGCCGACCGCCGCTCCCGTTCGCTTTCGAGCCTGAATTACGAACACAACAGCCAGGATCAGTGCAGCAAGTACACAGGCCGTCAGGCCAACCCTCGCTGTCGATCCGGACGTCAGAAGAGCCAGGCTCAAACCGGCCGCAATCAGCACAATAGCCAGTCGTTTTACAAACAGTGAGACACTACCGGCACGGCCGGCAAACAGAAGCGAAAGAGCGCCGATCACACAAAGCACCGTCCAGACCAGACCCGTTCCACGATTGACGGCCTCTGCCGAACGCACGTCGAGAGACAGGTTGGGATTGCCGCCGACTCGCAGAAAGTCCAGACGATATCCCTCCTGAGGGATTTCGAACTGCAGTGAGAGCAGCCCTGAAGGTGTTGCCGGTGGTGCGACAGCCGCACTGAACGGGTCCCCGCCACTTCCGAGCTGCTGGCCACCATCAACCTGAGGCATTGCCATCTGCTGTGCCAGTTCCGCCGGTGCCTGAACAGCAGGAGCAGCAGGAGCCTGTGGCATCGAGTTTTGTTCGGGAGCGATGGCCTTCCCCCGTCGCTGCATCAACTGTGAACGTTTTCCTGCAACTGCTTCTTCACCCGCACCAGGTTTCGGTGCCTCGTCGGCCTTGGCTTTGTCGGCCTCACCTTTTTCAAGAGCCTCCGGACGATTTTCGGCGCCCTTCTTTGCATCCATTACACGCTCTGCTTCGACATCGGCGATCTGAACCTTGAACCGAAAGTTCTTTTCACTTTCCACAGCTCCGGCCACCTCTCCGCCGGCATTGCCGTACGCAGATGCTGACTGGGCACTGTTGAAATTGAAGAACGATAGTTTGTTATCGTTTTGAATGCGGTTCGTCCCAAGGTCCTGTTCATACAGAAACCCGTTGCCGACTTGCTGCATACCCAGGTCGTTGCGTGACGGTGCCTGTGCCGCTGTCGTGGGGTCAGTCCCGTTCTCTGCTCGCAGCACTTCCAGCTTTCGCCAGACTTCGTCACGCTGCTGACCAACATTGGGATCATTGCAGGTCAACACCATCAGTCGGGAAATCTGTTCGTCCAGCTGCTGCACCAGCTTCTGCTGTCCGAACTGTCCCTGTGCTCCCGCAGCGTTTCCGCCGACACTCAGCAGTGACAGCGATCGTTCAATTTCCGACAGCACAGCCGCATCTTCAATCTCTTCATTGCGAGCCTTCACAACGTTGGTGAGTGCCGGATCTTTGACTTCAGAAGCATGCCACGATTCCGGAACATAGACGCTCCAGCGATTTCGCGAGATCGAAATTCCAAACTCAGGGTCTTCGCGGAATTCCGGGAACGTCGGCACAGGAATCGGCAAGCGCTCACTGGCCCACTTCGTTCGCACTTTCTCCACGGAGTCCGCGAAACGTCCTGCCAGAGCAAACGACACATCAAAACCGGACGCCAGTGCACCTGACTGCGGAATCGGAATCAAATACCGCTGATCGTCGCCTGTCCCACGAACCACCACGCGAGTAGGTCGTCCCTGCACAAGGCAGTACATCAGCCGCGCGTCCTTCGGCAGAACGACCGGAAGGAACTGTCGTGATTCGTTGGTGACCTGTAGCTGATGCCGACTGCGCCAGCTTCCGTCATCGGAAAGTACTGTCACGTGAGTCGCCAGCGTCACAACCGCCGGTGCAACCTGCTGACGTTCCGGGTACACCAGATTCCATGAAGCCGTGTCTGGCTTCAGACGGGAAATCAACACAGCCTGCTGAAGCAGCTGCGGCGGGATCTTTGTCGAGATCTGTTCCACACCGACTTTGTCGGCAGGCTGTTCTGCTGTGGGCTGGAGAAGTCCGCCCGACTGATTGACCAGAACCCAGTAGTGCGATTGTCCTGACAGTGTCGACGGAGCACCCGCTGGAATCACGAACGCCGGGGCTTCCGCTTTAAGTACTCGATCTGAAGGCAGCGGCAGATTTGCGTTGCCAAGAACGAAGTACTGTTCTGTGACTGGTGTCTGCAGATGGAAGATGACGCGAGTCTTTCCATTGCCGGCGTCTTCACGAATCAACTTCCGCTGACCGGGGACATCAAAGGTCATCGATGTCGCCAAAGCTGTTGGCAGTTCTACAGCGAACTGATTCGCAGCCGCTCGTGCAATCTGCCATTTCAGAGCCAGCGTGATCTCAAGCGACGTCTCCGTGACGTTGGACACCGTGACGGATTCACCGATCAACGTCGAAACGGCTTCACGCAGTTTGACGGTCACCGAACCAGGCTGCTTCGCATTGCTCGCAAAGGCCAGTGATGGGCTGACGGGCGAGATCTCACGGAAGCTTGCATCGATCGTTGGAATCGGCCTAAGAGCCCAGTCGCTGCCTTCGCTCATACCGACACTTTCCGAAGCAGCATCCAGCCACACCGACATCTCCGAACGCGACTGAGTTGACCCGGCCAGTTGTGGCGGAGCAAGCGTCAGCTGTGTTCGGTCGGCATCACGGTTCATCTGCCCCTGCAGAGCCACCTGAATGGCGCCGCTTCGAGCATCCGTCAGCTGAAGACTGAGCGTTCTTGTCGTCGAAGCAGGATCTTCACTGTCGACAAAGTACCAGTCTTTCAGTGCCGTGGCGGAGACGTCCAGGGCCAGCCAGGCCTTCGGAACCACAATGTCCAGACGTGACCGAGGTGACCCCTTGATCTGCAGAGTCATGCGCGAACTCCAGAGCTGCCGCTGCTCCTCGAGCCGTACAGCGTGCATGGACTGTGTGACCAGTTCGTCCGCTGTTGGGCTGACTTTCACAAGGACGCTGGCGGGATGACGCGTGTATCGCCACGCCATCATCGGACGTCCAGGCATCTCTTCGCCGTCAGGATTCGGAGCCTCACCGGGATTCATCTGACTGACGCCGGACAGCGCATCCGCGCGGGACTGGAACTGAGGACCAGTTCGCAGAACGATCGTTCCGGTATCTCTGCTGGAGCCTCGCACAATCGAAATCGGGACGTTGAGCGACGCCAGCGTTTCCGCGGTGGGAGATGCGGCGAAAAGCTGCATCGTGATCTTTGTTCCATCATTCACGGCACGACGGAACTGCAGCTTCAGCGATCGAGTTGCATCGGTGCTTTGTGCGGTCCAGCCGGCAACATCTTCGCCGGTGACAGACTGAATGGAGTACCCTTCCGGGATCGTGACTTCCAGTTCATTCACTTCACCCTGACGAACTGTCAGCGCGACCGAAGTTCGCAGCTGAAGACCAGCATTCTGCACGGACAAGGCCGATGCAGTGATCGAATGGAAGACGACATCGCCAGCCACCTTCTGCATCTTCGGAAGCCACTGCAGGCGAACCGTCGACAGCTGGGCAATCGGAACCGTCACCTTTCGTCCATCCCGATGGTAGATATTGGTGCGGCCATTCACTTTGGCATCCAGATCGTCTGCCGGCAGAGTCCACTCAAGAGTGCCTGCAGCCACGGGACGGAACGGAAAGTCGGCTCGCCCCAAAGCTCCTTCGATCGTCGCGGAGATGTCAAACTTAATGTCCACAACATGAAGGCCTCGGCCCTGAACCTGCACGGAGTAGGCTGGATTGTTATCAGCTGCCCGCGCAACGTTGCTTCCGACGGTACGTCCCACTTTGACCTGCTGGTTCGCGAAATCCGGCAGCTCCGATGTGGAGACACCCACCTGAAGTGGCGTGAGAGATCCCTCATTGCCGTCGACCTGAACACTGCGCATCGCAACGGAACCAATCGGAAGATTCACTGCGATCTGCTGGTCCGAGTCAGACCATACAACATAACGGCCATCGAAGCTCATGGCGTGCTTCGTGCCATCCACCTGCTTCAGATCCGTTGTTCGATAGAACGCTGCAACGACAGACGACCCAAGCGGACTGGCAGTGCTCTTTGGCAGTGCATCTGGATTTGCCTGCTGATAGATCTTCAGAAAATCATCATGTCGGATGAAGACTTTGTCGGCACGAAGAGCCGGTTCGTCAGGACTGTAAGGAACAACGATGTCCGGCTGAGCCACAGTGTCCGTATCCGGAGCCTGAGCCCGCGCGTTCTGGCCATTCAGCGAAAGAACAGAGATCGCAATCAGCAGAGCTGTCGTGACCGGAGTTTTTCGCTGCAGCAGTTTTCCGAATGCAGCGGGAACTGCCTTCAGACACGTGCAAACTGCCAGCATCAACATCAGGACGCCGGCTGCGATCGCTCCAAAGGCAACGCCGTCCAGAACGCTTTGCCACTTGTTGCTCAGGATTGGAATCAACCCTGTTGCACACAGCAGAAGAACAAGCACAACAACCAGCTGCCACAGAAGCGATCGCTTGCGCTGTCTCCAGACAACGAAGATCGCTAACACCGCGGCAATCAGACGAACGATCGAAATCTGTTCGCGATCCTGAACTCGAAGGTCCAGAACCGCGGGTCGATGGACGGAATCCGCGACGGAAACAAACTGTCGTCGCAGGTAATCATTTGGAATCTCGAGATTCACATTCACAGAGAGTCTTGCGACGCCCTTTCGCGGCACCGACAAATTGTTGATGGCGGCTCCCGTTGCGGCCTGTTCCTGTTGTGGTTCCGCGAACAGCTGTGGCGTGACGGCAGCCCCGGCAGGTGCAGGAGGCGGTGCAGTCGTCTCGGAGCCCGGGACCAAACCAGCGACCGCCGAGTTGAGTTTTTCAAGCATGTCAGCAGG
>JAEUII010000416.1 GCA_016795145.1 Planctomycetaceae bacterium | reverse complement strand
TCGGCACTGGAGCGAGACGGAGCGTTCTATTTGTTCCTGCTCCGACTTGTGCCTGTGATTCCATTCTTTGTGATCAATATTGTGATGGGGCTGACTCCCATTCGGCTGCGAACTTTCTGGTGGGTGAGTCAGCTGGGGATGCTCCCTGGGACATTTCTGTTCGTTGCTGCCGGGGCCAGCGTTCCGACTTTGCAGAACATTGCCGACCAGGGAATCTCCGGCATCCTTTCGCTCAAAGTCATCGCCGCATTTTCGGCACTGGGGCTGATGCCCCTGGTGGCTCGCCGAATCTTTCTTGGAAGGCGAGCATGGCAAACGTCCACTGCATCTCACGCAGCACACGCGGCGGATGGCACCGCAAACCGCACTGCGAACAATGGTGCGGCAAAGTCTGACGCCAAGACTGAGTCGTAATCTGTTGTGCAACGACTCACTTGTTTTGAGTTGAGGGTTCGGGAGTTGGCGTGGACCCCAGGATCAGCGATCTTAGTTCCTGAAGTTCTGCGGCAACCGTCCGATCGTCTTCATAAAGCTGCTCTGCACTTTCCAGGATGCTCAACAGTTCTTCCTGTTTGGCACCACTTGCCTTTCTTTCCGTGACTTTGACAATCGTTGCATTCAGCAGCTGTGCACGGCTTGATTCCGCTTCCGGCACTGCCCAGCGTTCCAGTGTTTCGTCGATGTACTGAAGGAAGAAGCTCTGAGGGCGGGAGACTTTCAGAAGCTGCTGTACCGATTCCAGCTGTTCCCGAGCTGCCGCGACGTCCCCTTCGCCGTACTTCGCCACCGCCTTTCGAATCAGCCGTTCCACTTCATCCGTGGAATCGCCCTTCCGTGCCGGTTCAAGACGTAGCGTTCGGCAGAATTCATATTCGTTGACTCGCTGGATCAGGTCCTGAATCTCCGACTGGGAGTCCGGGAGTTCGTTGTTATCCAGCAACGGCTGCAGCAGATCATCACGCGCACGGATCCACGACGGGCTGGCCGTTCGGTCAAGGATCGTCTTCGCCTCCACCAGCTGATCCATTGGATCCCGCGCCGAGCGCTGATTCATCCAGATTCCAAAGACAATCAGCAGTGCCAGCAGTGTCAGCAGCACGAACACATTGTCAAAGAATCGTGCGATTGGAGTCTTCTGGAGCGAAGCGGTGGCTTCCTCGCGAATCATATTGCGGACCATGGTGGCGGGACCTGGAGACTGATCAATCTCCACGTCCTCACTCTGAAACTGCAGAGTAGTCCCTGGTCCCGGGCGTTCGATCGTTTCTGATTCCAGATTCTGTTCTACGTATTCGAGTCGTGTGCGAATCTGCTCCAGGCGCTTCATGACCACCAGAGCATCCGGGAGACGCTTTGCCGGATCTTTCTCCAGCAACTGGCAGACCAGTTCTTCAAGTAGCCTTGGGATGTCCGGTGCGAAGCGGGATGGACGATCAAACTGTGAGAACTGATGCTTTTGCAGAATGTCGTTGGCGGTTGGCCCGGTGAATGGTGGGCGCCCCGTGAGCATCGCATACATCACCGCTCCCAGCGAATACAGATCACTGCGGCGCGAGGCGCGTTGACCGCGAGCCTGTTCCGGTGACATGTATTCAGCGGTTCCCACCACTCCACCAGTACGGGTCAGGCGTGACGATGCGAACAGGCTGGCCACTCCGAAGTCTGTCAGCTTGATCACGCCGTCGCTGGTCAGCATCAGGTTGCTGGGCTTCAGGTCGCGATGAATGATCCCGGCATCGTGCGCTGCCTTGAGTGCCGCGGCGATCTGATGAGTCAGCTCAATGACTTCTTTCCATGGCAGACGTCGGCGATCTGTGATCGCGGTCGTCAGCGTGATTCCGTCAACGTACTCCATGGCATAGTACGGGGTTCCATCGGCCGTCATCCCATCCTGGAACAACTGAACGATGTGTTTGTTTGAAAGCTGCCGCAGAGCGTCGATCTCACGACTGAACCGCTGAACGAAACCTTCTTCTCTGGCCATCGCTGCCGGAAGCACTTTGATCGCTGCTTCCTGAGCGCTGGTTTCGTGAGTACCGTGGTAGACATTGCCCAAGCCTCCAGCACCCAACTTGCGGTCGATGAGATACGGACCAACTCGTTCTGGATGCATGACACAGTGGCCTTTAAAGTCTCGGTGAACTCTCACACCGTCGAATCGGCCGGCGATCCGCGGAAACGCTGATCAATCGTCGTCCGCGAGCCGAGGCGGATTACGGCAGGAACCCTTTCTCACGCAGCTCCTGAATGTTCCCCGGTGCACTGGAAAGAACCTTCTCGGACGCATAACGAAAGATCGCGAAACCTGCGAGATCAGCGGGTGCTGAAAGGATGGCGACGCGGTCTTCCTCTTCGTCGTCGAGCTGTCGGTTCAATCGCGCAACGGCTTCTTCAACCGTGTCTGTGACGATGCGTTCTGGCCCGGAATCATTCGTCAGTCGCAGGTTGGAAAATGCAGCCGACCTGGTCATCAGGAAATCAATAAACTGTGTGTCTTCGTGCCCGTCGAAGAAGTTTCGCAGTTCGGGATGCATCGAGTCTGGCGTGATGATTCTAGCCCGGCTGATGGTCACACTGCCTCGACGTATCTTCACCAGCTTGTCCGCATCGGAAGATGTGACGAGGTAATACGGCAGGTCCGAATCGCCAAAGGTGAACAGTCCGTAGCTGACGGATCGCTCGATGCGAATCAGATTCCACGCTTCACGGAATCGCTCAAACTGCTCTAGGTTGTCGAACAGAGACATAACTCGCCGAGTGATTAGGTCTGCAGGGACTGCCAAACATTGGGTGCAACGAAACGGCTTCGTCGTCCCAGTGTTCAGCCTCGACGATCAATTGTCAAATTATCTGACCGGATCGGCCCGTTCCAGCGATCAATAGTTCGCGAACGAACAGGCAGCTTACCATCGGGCTACGAATTCCGGTTCCGGAGCTTTCTCCGGCAGGTCGCCAATTTGCTGACGGAAGTGAGTCACTTCGCGAGGATCCGCTTCGACGATGCGTTGAACAAACAGTCCGATCAGGTGCCATCCGCCAGGCCGCTTGGACTGGTGCATGATCTTGCACTCAAAGAATCGCCAGACGCTTTCCATATCAGGCATTGCGACGACGACGTGCGATCCCTTCATAATCTCGCGGGAAAGAATGCCGATTCCGGAACGACGCAGGTCGTACGTGATGGCAGGCGATGCCGCCGAGAAGTTGATCACCGTGTCTTTCGCGTTGATTTCACACGGAATCAGCCAGACGCCCACCGCAACCTGCTGAGAATCGCTCTTGCGTCGCGTCGGTGCGACACCTTCGCGAAACGGAAGCGTTTCCAGGTTGTGCTGCGAAATCAATCGCGCCAGCGCGAGACTCGCCTTCTTTTGAGCATCCTCCGGTCGGAAGAGTCGTGCAATGCGGTCCAGCATGGATGTTACCTCGCCCGTTGCCAGGATCGAACAAAACCGTGATTGTCGCTGCACTGAAAATGTGCGGCTCTAAATCAACATCTAGGCCTCAACCAAGCGAACTCGACCGCTCGTGCATTTGAGATTTCAAAAAAGGCCTGAGAATTCCCTGAGGAAATGCGTAGATTCGGTATCACAACAAATCGAATCGCATAGCCACAAGGAGGA
>JAEUII010000402.1 GCA_016795145.1 Planctomycetaceae bacterium | reverse complement strand
CTACCCGGAACGTATCGTTCCGTCCGAACTATTAATCGCGATTTACAAGTCCGGACGACTGGGCCGCAAGGCGGGTGGCGGCTTCTATCCGACACAAACCGATGCCAGAGAGGGCCGTGTCGATCCCAAAGTGCTGGACCTGATCCGGGAACGCCGCCGATCGAATTGTCCGCTGTCCGACAGCGTGATCTCCCGGCGATTGTTTGTTCCAGTGCTTCTCGAGGCCACTCGCATCCTGCAGGAGAAACTGGTCGATAGCCCGTCAGCCATCGATGCCGCGCTGCGACGAGGTCTCGGCATGCGCTGCCCGAATTCCGGAATCTTTTCCTGGGCGAACGCTATTGGGGCACGCACACTCCTTGATTGGCTGAAGCCGCTGCATTCATTGGGTCAACGGTTTGAGCCGACCCAACTGCTGTTCGGCGCGGCGAAATGCACAAAAGAGTCCCCTGAGATCGCCGGGGCGGCGTGATTGCAATAGGAAAGCGTCGCACAATGCTGCCATCACGCGGAGTGCATCCTCGTAAACAGCCACCCTGGAATAAGCGGTCAGAGGTTTGAAGCGTGCGCTGCGGCGTCACACGTGTGCGTGTGGGAGCATCGTGGGTGTGCGAGATCACAAGCTCATATGCTGTCAAATCATAGGCACTGTCTCAAACAAGGGACTCGGGATCGGCGGCACGCTCTCTTTCTTTGAAAGTCGCCTTCGGCAGCTCCGATAAAGCGGATACACTTATCCAATATTCTTGCTACTGTGGTTGCGGGCACACAAATTGCTATGCGGTGGTGGCAACCAACTCTCACTATCGCGAGATAATGACATGATGTTTGCCTTCGAACACAGTGACATACACAGTTGCCAATCCTGGGGTGAATCAGTCTTGGAATCTGTGTCCTCGCGGCGTCCGACAGCAGCTTTATGTGCGTTGCAGGTCGTGGCTGTGCTCTTCATTGTTTTCGCTTCGGCTAGAGCGTTTTCCCAGGACACACCGGATTATTACCGCCAGAACTGCATGAACTGCCACACCGTTGGAGGTGGTCGATTGACGGGGCCGGATCTGAAAGATGTCGGAAAGCGGCGTGAAGCCGAATGGTTGATCAACTTCCTGCAGAATCCGAAGGCTGTGATTGAGAGCGGCGACGCCTACGCGGTGAAGATGGTTGAAGAATCTCGCGGCGTCGTGATGCCCATAGCTCCCGGAATGACACGCTATCGGGCCGAGCAGCTTCTCAAGTTGCTGGAGGCGGAATCAGCCCTCGAAAAATCACAATTTGAAGGCATTAAGATCTCCAGCAAGCCATTCACGGAGCAGGATCGCCGGGCTGGCTATGAATACTTCGTGGGTCAGAAGAGGCTGACCAACGGCGGGGCATCGTGCATTTCCTGCCATGGTATGCACGACATATCCGCATTGGGTGGCGGGCGACTGGGGCCGGATCTGACTCGCGTCTATGAGCGGCTGAAGGGGCGCACATCACTGAGCGCATGGCTGATGGCTCCGGCGACAGAAACGATGCAGCCCATCTTTAAAAGCCACCCGCTCGAAGCAGAAGAGATCCATGTTCTGGCGGCGTACTTTGAAGCCGGTGCGGCACACAGCGAAGCAGAACCGTCGGTCAGTCGGATCACATTTCTTCTGATCGGACTGGCAATTTCAGCGGCTGTCATCTTTGGGTTCGACGTTATCTGGAAAGGACGGCTTCACTCAGTGCGACGCGCACTTGTGGAGGCCAGTTCGCAACGGAGAAGACAATGAGTATTCTCGACGCACTCGCGTGGATCAAAGACGAAGTGACTCCGCAGGGGCGGCAATGGGAGGAATTCTATCGCAATCGGTGGCAGCATGACAGAGTTGTGCGCAGCACGCACGGCGTGAACTGTACCGGTGGCTGCACCTGGAATATCTATGTCAAAGACGGCATTGTTACCTGGGAAATGCAGGGGCTGGATTATCCGCTGCTGGAATCCGGTATTCCGCCGTACGAACCACGCGGCTGCCAGCGTGGAATCTCGTACAGCTGGTATCTCTATAGTCCGCTGCGAGTGAAGTATCCCTATATTCGCGGTGCATTGCTGGATCTGTGGAAACAGGCGCGAGCCAATCATGCGGATCCCGTTGATGCATGGAAGAGTCTTGTTGAGAATCCAGAATCCCGGCAGCGCTGGCAGCGTGCCCGTGGCAAGGGTGGGCTGCGGCGAACGGACTGGGCGACGGCGTTGGAAATCATTTCAGCCTCGATGGTGCAGACGATCAAGAAACATGGTCCGGATCGCATCGCGGGGTTTTCGCCGATTCCGGCGATGTCGATGATCAGCTATGCCGCCGGTGCGCGATTGATGCAGTTGATTGGCGGAATTTCGCTGTCATTTTATGACTGGTATTGTGACCTTCCGCCAGCCTCCCCTGAAACGTGGGGCGAACAAACGGACGTCGCTGAAAGCGCGGATTGGTATCACGCCAAGATGCTGGTGTCGATGGGGGCCAATATCGGCATGACGCGAACGCCCGACTGTCACTTCCTCGCAGAAGGTCGACACAACGGAACGAAGCTGTGGGTGTTTTCCCCCGACTTCAACATGGTTGCGAAGTATGCGGACGAATGGGTCGCAGTGAATGCGGGACAGGACGGTGCCTGGTGGATGGCTGTCAATCATGTCTTGTTGACCGAGTTTCATCATCAGAAGAAGACGGACTACTTCCTGGACTACGGCCGTAAGTACACGGATTCGCCGTACCTCGTAGAAATCATGAGGGACGAAAACGGTACGGCTCATGCCGGTCAGTTAGTACGAGCGGGCCGCCTGGCGAAGTATGCCGACGAGGAACACGGCGAGTGGAAGTTCCTGATGTGGGATGAGGAGTCAAAGGCTCCGAAGATGCCGATGGGCAGTTCCGGATTTCGCTGGGCCACAGAAAAAGGCAAGTGGAATCTGTTGTTGCAGGACGGTCTCGATGGCAGTGAGATCAAGCCGCAGTTGACATTTCTGGAAGACAGTGATGCCGTCGTTGATGTGGAATTGGATGACTTCGGTGCTGGCGTTTCCTTAAATCGCGGCGTGCCAGTGAAGACACTGACGACAAAGGACGGCGAAGAGATTCAGGTCACGACAATTTATGACCTGCTCATGGCTCAGTACGGTGTGAATCGAGGACTTTCCGGGGCCTATCCTGCAGATTACAACGATGAAAAGGCACCGTATACGCCAGCATGGAGTGAAAAATACACGGGCATAGATCGAGAGGTCTTAATTCGATTTGCTCGAGAATGGGCTACAACAGCCGAACACACTCAGGGCAAATGCACGATCCTGATCGGAGCTGGCATCAATCACTGGTATCACGCCAACCTCATGTACCGTGCCGGGATTCATGCGTTGATGTTCTGCGGTTGCGTCGGTGTCAACGGCGGCGGACTGGCCCACTACGTCGGTCAGGAAAAGTTGGCTCCGGCAGAATCATGGGCCTCTATCGCTTTGGCGAAGGACTGGTTTGGTCCGTCGCGATTACAGAACGCTCCCAGCTGGCACTATGTGCATACAGATCAGTGGCGCTACGAAAAGGCGTTCACGGATTACCACACGGTGCCACAGAATGCCGGGCCTGATTCGACGGCTCAGGGGCACACGATGGACATGCAGGTCCGCGCCGTCCGACAGGGCTGGTTGCCGTTCTACCCACAGTTTCCGCAGAACCCCATTGAACTCGTCAAAGAAGCGAGGGTTGCCGGGGCCACGTCAACCGAAGAAGTCATCGCGTGGATCGTGGATCGGCTGAAGAAGAAGGAGATGAAGTTCTCGGTGGAAGATCCGGATGCCGAAGAAAACTGGCCTCGCGTGTGGTTCATCTGGCGTGGAAACGCCCTGATGGCCAGTGCTAAGGGGCATGAGTATTTCCTGCGGCATTATCTGGGAACTCATGACAACGCCGTTGGTGAAGACCTTGCGGAAGGGTCCGTCAAGGAGGTGGCGTGGCACGAACATGCACCGCAGGGAAAGATGGACTTGGTTGTCGATCTGAATTTCCGCATGGATACGTCGGCGTTGTATTCCGACATTATCCTGCCAGCTGCGACGTGGTACGAAAAAGCTGACCTGAACAGCACAGATATGCACAGCTTTATCCATCCGCTGTCACCCGCTGTTCCGCCGTGCTGGGAGTCGAAGAGTGATTGGGCCATCTTCAAAGACATCGCTGAGAAATTCTCCGAAGTTGCCGCGAAACATTATCCGGAACCGGTTGAAGATATTGTCGCGACGCCTCTGGCCCATGATTCTGCCGCTGAGATTTCGCAGCCCGACATGAAGCAGTGGATTCGTGGCGAAGGGGAAGCGATCCCCGGCAAAACAATGCCGTCGTTCAAGATTGTGAAACGCGATTACAAGAACGTCTACAAGCAATTTGTCTCGTGGGGACCGTTGGTCCGACAAAACGGCTTGGGTGCGCACGGGACAAGTTACGCCATTGAAAAAGAGTACGACGAGTACCTGAACACGCATCACACTGAGACTTGGGGCGGGAAGACGTATCCGTCGCTCAAAAAGGATATTGATGTCTGCGACGTGATCCTGAATTTCGCGTCCGTGACGAATGGTGAACTTGCCTATCGTTCGTACCAGGGAATGGAAGAAAAGACGGGGCTCGCGCTGGCTCATCTGGGCGAAAAGAATCGCGGCTTTCGCACATCGTACAAGGATATTCAGAGCCAGCCTCGGCGGTTTATCAACAGTCCGATGTGGTCTGGCCTGATCGAAAACGGTCGGACGTATTCTCCGTTCACTTACAACGTGGAAGCGTTAGTTCCCTGGCGCACTCTGACAGGGCGCCAGTCGTTTTATCTGGATCATCCGGTTTACATCGACTTCGGAGAACATCTGCCGACCTATAAGCCGAAACCCCTGCCGACGCAGTACGCTGATCTGCAGTTCACCGAAAAAGGGACGGCTACTGGTCCAGCGATCATGCTCAACTTTCTGACGCCGCACGGAAAATGGCACATCCATTCCACGTATGGCGACAATCAACGCATGACAACATTGTCGCGCGGGATCTATCCGTTGTGGATGAATGTCCAGGATGCCGACTCGCTGGGTATCGAGGACAACGACTGGGTGGAGGTCTTTAACGACAACGGGGTCATCGTGACTCGAGCGGTGGTCAGTTCGCGCATCCCGCCGGGTATCTGCATGCAGTATCACGCTCCGGAACGTACGCACGGAATTCCTTTGTCCCCGCTCCGCAAGAACCGGCGGGCTGGCGGACATAACAGCCTCACACGTACCCGACTGAAACCCAACTTCATGATCGGCGGGTACGGACAGTTCACGTATCACTTCAATTATTGGGGCCCGGTTGGCTGCAATCGAGATACGCATTTGCTGGTTCGCAAACTGCCGGGAGAGCCGGTGTATTGACGTTGTCCGTTTCTTCTTCCCTCATGGAGGGGAGAAGGTGGCCGCAGGCCGGATGGGGGGCCTTTGTGGAACCAACTTTGAAGATCCGTTCGAACGAAATCCCCTCACCCTAGCCCTCTCCCCTTCAAGGGGAGAGGGGACAAAGCAAAGAAACAAGCAGGATCCGACCCTCATGCAAATTCGTTCTCAAGTCTCAATGGTGTTTCACCTGGACAAGTGCATCGGGTGCCATACCTGTAGTGTCGCCTGCAAAAACGTGTGGACCGATCGCAAGGGCGCGGAATACATGTGGTGGAACAATGTCGAAACAAAGCCGGGTACCGGCTTCCCGACGAAATGGGAGGATCAGGAAAAGTACAAAGGTGGCTTTGAAAGAAACGACGACGGCTCGCTGAGCATCAAATCTACGAGCAAGAAAAAGATCATCCCAAACATCTTCCACAATCCTCATATGCCCAGCATGGACGATTACTATGAACCGTGGACGTACGACTATCAGAATCTGTTCACAGCGAAAGAAGGATCGGACCAGCCGACCGCCGGACCGATCTCGATGATCGATGGCGAAAAGATCGACGTTCAGTCCGGTCCGAACTGGGACGACGATCTCGGTGGCTCAGAGATTTATGCGGCCAACGATCCCAATCTGGCGGGTTTGACGGAGCAGCAGCGACTCCAACTCAGTTCGGTCGAGCGGCTGGTCTTCTTTTATCTGCCGCGCATCTGCAATCATTGCCTGAATCCGTGCTGTGTTGCCTCCTGTCCGTCTGGTGCGCTCTACAAGCGCGGCGAGGACGGCATCGTACTGATTGACCAGCAGAAATGTCGCGCGTGGCGATCCTGCGTCGCCGCATGTCCGTACAAGAAGACGTATTTCAACTGGTTCACCGGGAAGAGTGAGAAGTGCATTTTGTGTTTTCCTCGACTGGAAACCGGTCAGGCTCCCGCGTGTTTTCATTCGTGCGTTGGCCGGATTCGTTATCTGGGTGTTCTGCTGTACGACGCTGATCGACTGGAAGAAGTGGCGAAGCTGCCGGATGACGAACTCGTCGAAGGCCAGCGATCACTCATCATGAATCCTCACGACCCGGCAGTGATTGCTCAGGCGAAGAAGGACGGCATTTCGGACGGTGTCATTGAAGCGGCACAGAATTCACCGGTCTACAAGTTCGTGATGGAATGGAAGATCGCTCTGCCGCCGCATATTGAATACCGCACACTGCCGATGCTGTTTTATGTTCCTCCGATGTCGCCCGTGCAGGCCAGCAAGCCGGAAGACACGATTCATCACAACAGCAATAACCTGTTCCATGACATTGATGATTCTCGTGTTCCGATGAAGTTTCTGGCCAACCTGTTCGGTGGCGGACAGGAAGGCGTCGTGCGATACGCGCTGGCCAAGCAAAAGGCCGTCCGCTGGCATCGACGGGCCGAAACGGTGGGCGACATTGATCGGGCCACAGCGGACCGCATGCTTCACGAAGCCAACTGCACTCGTGAGGAAGCCGATGCAATCTACAAACTCACGGCGCTGTGTACTTATGAAGAACGATTCGTCATCCCGCCGATGCATCGCGAGCAGGCGATCGAAATGATGAAGGAACCGCATGAGCATCGAGCGGAAACGGGATTTGGTTTTGTCGGCGGACAGACAAGAGGCATGTAGCAGCAAGGGAAAGTAATGGCCATCCAGAAGACACTGAGAGCTTTCGGGCAACTGCTGACGTACCCGAATCAACACACTGCAGAGGCAGCTGAGTTGCTTTACATTATTTTGATGAGCGACGTACCGGAAGCCGCAAAAGGGATCTCCGCGTTCGGTACGTTTATCGAACAGCACGATCTGTGGGAAGTCGAAGAAGCGTTCACTCAGACGTTTGATGTGAATCCCGCCTGCGCCCTCGACATCGGCTGGCACCTGTTCGGCGAGGAATACGCGCGAGGCATGTTTCTCGTGCGGATGCGGGAAGAGCTCAGAAAGCACGGGCTCGTGGAAACAACCGAACTGCCCGATCATATTACGCATGTGCTGGCGATCGTTGGTGAAATGTCTGATGAGGACGCTGGGAAATTCGTGCGTGCCTGCATCTTGCCTGCGATGCTCAAAATTCGGGACGCGCTGGCAGATACCGGCAGCCCGTACAGCAGCGTCGTGTCCAGCCTGACCACCACATTACATCATGTGTGGGGTGCCGGATTTGTGCTGACCGACGGTTCCGAATCAAAGCACTCCGACGGAAGTTCCATCGACCGAGGCGTCGATTTGCTGCATGCGTTTCCGGTCGCCGATGTGCATGTCGGCTGCGGCAGTGGTAATTGTGGTGGCGGCGGATGCGGCTCCCATGACAGCCGTGAATTCGTGCCACTCAGGCTGCATGATGTTTCAGATTCTGTGGGGAGTGCCCAAACATGAATGCCCGGCCAATGGATCAATTCCTGTTCATCGCTTTGCCGTACGTCTGCCTGTTTACATTTCTGCTGATGACGATTTATCGATATCGCCAGCAGTCGTTTTCGTATTCCAGCCTCTCGAGTCAGTTTCTGGAAAACAAGCAGCACTTCTGGGCGGTCGTTCCGTTCCACTATGGCATCCTCGCCGTCACGGCGGGCCATTTGATCGCGTTTCTGATTCCGCGTTCGATTCTGGCATGGAACAGTCATCCACTGCGACTTTACATTCTGGAGATCTCAGCCCTGGTCTGTGGCTTACTGACGCTGATCGGACTCATCAGCCTTATCGCACGCCGTGGTACAACAACACGAATTCGCAAAGTAACAACAGTCACGGACTGGATTCTCTTCGCAATGCTGCTGATTCAGACAGTCAGTGGTGTGGCCATTGCCCTGTTTCATCCGTGGGGATCGTCCTGGTTTGCGACGAATCTGTCGCCGTACCTGTGGTCGATTTTCAAACTGAACCCCGACGTCAGTTTCGTCACAGCGATGCCGCACCTCGTAAAACTGCACATTGTCCTGGCATTCCTGACGATTGGTTTTTTTCCGTTCACACGACTGGTGCATTTGCTGGTCATTCCCAATCCCTACTTGTGGCGGAAGACGCAGGTTGTTCGCTGGTACGGAAGAAAATCCGAATAGCAGGCTGCTGTCAGATCCATCGATTAAGTACTCACTCAATTCGGTAGTTCCATGGAAATTCGCAACAGAGCCACCAGCATTGACTTGTTCTCCCTGAGAACTCGTCCCATGCGCACATTCCACATGACGTGGTTCGCATTCTTTCTCTGCTTCTTTGCCTGGTTTGGCGTCGCTCCGCTGATGCCCGTCATTCGGGAAGAACTCGGACTGACGAAGGAGCAAATCGGCAATACGATCATCGCGTCAGTCGCGATTACGATTTTTGCCCGACTGTTGATCGGCTGGCTGTGTGACGCAGTGGGGCCGCGCATCAGTTATACGATTCTGCTGGTTGCTGGTTCACTTCCAGTGATGGACATCGGTCTGGCGGATTCTTATACTTCGTTTCTGCTGTTTCGGCTGGGAATCGGAGTGATTGGTGCGTCGTTTGTCATTACGCAGTATCACACGTCCGTCATGTTCGCACCGAATTGTGTCGGGACTGCGAATGCGACAACCGCCGGATGGGGTAATCTCGGCGGCGGCGTGACTCAGATGATCATGCCGCTCGTTTTCGCAGCGTTTGTGGGGCTGGGCTATTCAAATGCGCTGTCATGGCGACTGTCTATGGTGGTCGCCGGTGCGGTCTGCCTTGTTGCAGGGATCGCCTATTACTTTTTCACCACCGACCTCCCGGACGGAAACTTCGGAGAACTGCGGCAATCCGGAGATCACCCGCACGCCGCAAAGAACAAAGGCGCTTTTGCGGCAGCACTAAAAGACAAACGGGTCTGGGCCTTATTCTGGCTCTACGCGGCCTGCTTCGGTATCGAACTGACAATCAACAACATTGCGGCGATCTACTTTACAGACTATTTCGGCTTGGGTCTCAAGACCGCCGGACTGGTGGCCGGACTGTTTGGATTGATGAATATTTTTGCACGTACTGCCGGTGGGTTTGTCAGCGACGGGTTTGTTGAAAGATTCGGGCTGAAAGGACGTGTCCGCTGGCTGTGGCTGACCGTGTTCCTGGAAGGCATCGCACTCATCGCGTTTTCTCAGTCCAGACATCTGGTCGTGGCTATCCCGGCCATGGTCATTTTCAGTCTGTTTGTCCAGATGTCCGAAGGAGCCACATACTCCGTGGTTCCGTTTATAAGCAAAAAGGGTCTGGGAGCGGTGTCGGGGATTGTGGGTGCAGGAGGCAATCTGGGTGCGGTCAGTGCTGGTTTTCTGTTTCGGACAGAATACCTGTCCTATCCCCAGGCCCTGCTGATTCTGGGCTTTGTGGTGACCGGATTGTCGTTTTGCGCTTTCCTTGTGAGCTTCAGCCATGCGGCTGAGTCAGAAGCTGGCGATGAACTGCAGAAAGCTCTTGCGGTACGGCGTGAATCGCTTTCCCGACGTCCCGCGCCAAAGGCGCTGTTTCCCGTTGCTGCCCGAATTCACCCTATGGACGCACTCCGCGCTTATCTGGGAATCGCACTCGTTGTGAAGGGCGTGTACTTCATCATGAATATGGCCGAGCTTGAGACGCGCCTGCAGGGCCAGATGGGTGAAGTGCAGAACCTAATCGCGTGGACTGTCGTCTTCGCACACGTGGTAGGAGGCGCCAGTCTTGCACTGGGTTTTATGACGCGGTTCTCGGCAGGAATCAATGCAATCGTTGTGCTGGGCGCCGTTCTCCTGACGCTGGTCAGGGCCACTGGTGCCGGGCTGCTGGTGGCGGATGTCGATTTCCAGTTCACATCGTTCGTGTTCTTCTGCTTGCTCATTCTCACCTGGCAGGGAGCTGGTCCGTTTTCACTCGACCGTATGTATCAAACCGAGAATCGCACTTCACAGGCAGTTAGTTGACGGCTGATTTCGCACGAAGAGGCAACCAGAAGAAGGCACACGTATGGCAACGGAACCCGCAGCCCCCAACGATCAACAGGCTGCTTCGAACGGAGACTGGCTAAGCCTGTGGAAACCAGAAGATCCTGTGTTCTGGGCGTCCACAGGCAGCCGGATCGCTTGGCGGACACTGCTGCTCACGACCATTTCACTGGTGCTGTCATTCTCGACCTGGTTTCTGCTCAGTGCCCTGGCAGTCAATCTGACGGGAATCGGCGTCAAGTTCGCTGATGACCCGAAGGACAATGACCGTCTGCTGTTCTGGCTCGTGGCTATGCCTGGGCTGGCGGGCGGAACGCTGCGAGTGATTCACACATTCATGATTCCGCTGTTCGGTACACGAAAGGTGATCACGGTTTCCACGCTGCTGAAGTTGATTCCCTGTTTGGGGATCGCCTGGGCAGTGATGACACCTGGCACTCCTTACTGGATTTATATGGTGCTCGCGTTGTTGCTGGGAATGGGCGGGGGTGATTTTTCATCCTATATGCCCAGCACCAGTTTGTTTTTCCCTAAACGGTTTCAGGGAACAGCCCTCGGAATCCAAGCGGGGATTGGAAATTTCGGAGTCAGTCTGACGCAGTTTGTCACGCCGTGGATTATTGGGCTGGCAGCGTTTGCGGCAATGACGGGCGGACCACAGGTGCTGAAAACGCCCACCGGCGAGCAATCCGTATGGCTGCAAAATGCCGCTTTGTGGTACGTCCCTCTGTTGATCATCATTGGTGCTGTGTGCTGGATGCAGCTTCGCAGTGTTCCCATCAAGGCCTCATTCCGCGAACAGCTCGACATCTTCAAAGACAAGCATACCTGGTTCTGCACGATCACCTATGTAATGACGTTCGGTTCGTTCTCAGGTTTTGCGGCAGCGTTTCCGATGTTGATCAAGAGCCTCTATGGCGGCTTTGGCCCGGACTCACCGAAGCCGCTGGCTTATGCGTTTCTCGGACCGTTGATTGGCTCCACGGTACGCGTGCTGTTTGGATTTGTGGCGGACAAGACTGGTGGAGCGATTCTTACTCAACTGGCTGGTATCGGCATGATTGGAATTTGCGTCGCCATGGCAGTGACCGGTGTGCTGGCACCCACTTCATTGGAGACGTTTCCTCTCTTTGTCTGGCTGATGCTGGGGATGTTCTTTTTCTCAGGTGTCGGCAATGCATCTACGTTCCGCCAGTACCCACTGATCTTTGCGCACAACCCGCGACAGGGTGCTCAGGTTCTGGGGTGGACCGGGGCCGTGGCGGCCTATGGTCCGTTTCTGTTTTCTGCGGCGATTGGTGAAACGCTGGGATGGACCAGCCAGGACGGAGGTGTCAAATCCGCCTTGCCGTTCTTCATCGCAGCGGCTGCGTTCTATTTCTTCGCGGTTGCGATTAACTGGTACTACTACTCGCGAAACGGATGCGAACGGCCTTCTTGATTTTGAAGGACGATCGCAACAGACAGAGTGCTTCACATAGAGTGTTTAAGACTGTTAACAACCATGCCACAACGCATCATCACAGTTGTTCTCCTGATCGGCCTGGCAGCAGTCGCTGCCAGCGTCGGAACTCGACGGCTGCCCGACAATCAGCAGGGCTACGCTCCGAAACAACCCATTGCCTATTCGCATCGTCTGCATGCGGGAGAACTCGGCATCGACTGCCGTTTTTGTCACTCGGCGGCAGAACAAGGGCGTCACGCCGGCATCCCATCGGCGGACGTCTGCATGAAATGCCACAAGTATGTCACCAGTTCCTTCGACGTGCTGCAGCAGGAAATCACAAAAGCCGACGAAGAAAAGCGCAAGCCGGAAAGAATCATTTCGCCGGACCTGCAGAAATTTTACGCCGCCATTGGTGTGGAAGATCCGCAAAAACCGGCAGTGGATGCGCAAGCAAAGACGGTTGCATGGGTACGAGCCCACAACTTGCCGGATTATGTGTCGTTCGATCACAGCGCTCACGTTTCGGCAGGTGTGTCGTGCCAGAAATGTCACGGTCCGGTGGAATCAATGGAAAGAGTGCGTCAATTCGAGACCTTATCTATGGGCTGGTGCGTGAACTGTCATCGTGAATCCACGGCGATTGGAGTTGAGGGGCATCCAGTGAATGCTTCGACGGATTGCTCTGTGTGTCATTATTAAGAGCTCAAACGCGAGCGGGGTACGTAAGTGCCCTCTTTGTCCGTCTTTCAGGTCAGATGAATCAAATGAAAAACACAAGACACAATACGCCTCAAACGGACGGACCGATCACGCGTCCGACGCCGGTCGGGCAGTTGTTGACGGAAGGCGAGCGTGTCGACATCAGTCGCCGCCGATTCCTGGAAGCGGCCGGGTTTTCGTTTTCTCTCCTGGCACTGCATGGATGCAGCAAGTCTCCCGTCGAATATGCAATTCCGTTCACAGATCAACCTGAAGGATTTATTCCCGGCCAAGCGAGGCAATTCGCCACGACATGCAGTGGCTGTGCGGCTGGGTGCGGACTGTTGGTCAATGTTCGTGATGGTCGACCTCTCAAAATGGAAGGTATGCCCGAACATCCGCTGTCGCACGGCGGACTGTGCGCCATCGGTCAAGCGCTGCCACTGGGCTTGTACGACAGTCATCGACTGAAGCATCCGCTTTACAATGGTGAACCGTCTGAATGGTGGGAAGTCGACAAGAGCATCAGTGGGGTTCTTAAGGATCTCAATAAGGCACCTGGAAAAGTGCGTTTTGTGACATCGACGGTCACCAGTCCGACGTTGCAGTCGTCGATCGATGCGTTCCTGAACCAGTTTCCCGACAGTCGCCACGTCACACTGGATGCCGATAACTGTTCGGCCATTCTGGCAGCGCATCAGCAAACACACGGCGCGCGAATCCTGCCGCGATATGCGTTTGATCAGGCGGATGTCATTGTGTCACTCGGAGCCGATTTTCTGGGGACATGGATTTCGCCGGTTGAATTCACGGCGGCATGGCGGACGCGCCGCATTCCTACCAAAGAACGCCCGGAAATGTCGTTCCACGTTCAATTCGAGGGTCGCATGTCGTTGACCGGCAGCAATGCCGATCGGCGCTTCCGACTCGCGCCCGATGAATTCAGCGGCGTGTTGAATCATCTCTACACTGCTCTGGCTGAACGAGCTTCATTGTTGCCCGTGTCTCCGACGCGGGATACGCCACACGCATCGGAGACACGAGCAACGTTGCCCATTCCGGAAGCCGATCTCGCGGCATTGGTTGATCGGCTCTGGAATTCTCAGGGCCGCAGCCTTGTCCTCTGTGACAGCCAAAACGTCTCCGAGCAGATTTTAGTGAACGCGATCAATCAACTGCTCGGGAATTACGGAAAAACGATCGACATTGAACGCCCCAGCCGACAGCGTCAGGGAAACGATGGCGATGTTGTGACTCTCATCGATGAACTGTTATCCGGCAATGTATCGGCGCTGTTCGTCGCGGGAACGGATCTGACACATAACCTGCCGATGACGGACGCGCTTGCGGATGCCATCAGCAAAGTGCGACTGCTTGTCAGCTTTTCCGAACGATCGGACGACTTCGCTTCGCGCGCACATTTTGTCTGCCCCGATCATCATCCGCTGGAGTCGTGGATGGATGCAGAACCCGTCAGCGGAATTGTCAGTCTCTGCCAGCCACTGCTGGCACCGCTCGGGCAAACGCGTTCGGTGCTGGAAAGTCTGGCACGCTGGTCGGGACAGAATTCGTCGGCTTTGGAAATCGTGCGGGCGACGTGGGAACGCGACATTATGCCGAGAACGAAGTCTGCCGCGTTTCAGCCATTCTGGGACCAGGCCGTTCATGACGGATTCGTGGAAGTGACGCCGCCTGCTTCGACCGCTGGTGAGTTCCGGACTGAGGTCGTCAAGCTGATACCTGCGGCAGGTGCGCCGGGTGACTATTGTCTGTCGTTGTATTTCAAGGTCGGCATGACCGACAGTCGTCACGCCCATAATCCATGGCTGCAGGAACTTCCGGACCCGGTGACTAAAGTGACGTGGGACAACTATGTGAGTGTCTCCGCCACGACCGCAGCCAAACTGGGCATCACCGATGGCGACGTTGTTCGAGTTGCAATCGGCGAAGACGGCGACAGCATAGAATTGCCAACACTCATCCAACGCGGGCAGCACGATCGCGTCGTTGCGATTGCGTTGGGCTACGGAGTCAAAGGGACCGACAGATTTTCCGCCATCGGACCTCAATGGCTGGAATCCCGACTCACGGTGGACGTTGGTGAACCGGTCGGGAGGAACGCAGCAAGATTTATCAAGTCATTCGAAGGCGCGCTGCATCACAGCCGAAATGACATCACGATTCAGAAAGTCGGACGACGATACGATCTGGCCACGACGCAGGAACATCACACGCTGGAAATTCCCCGCAATGTCGCGCCACACGGTGCTGAAGTTCGTGATGTAGTACAGCACACGACACTCGCCGCGTTTGCTCTCGATCCTCATGCCGGAACGCCGGTGAAGCATGGCGAAAGCGACGTGCAGTTGTGGGCCGAAGATCATCCGAAGAAGGAACATGCCTGGGGCATGTCGATTGATCTCAACGCCTGCACCGGATGTTCGGCCTGCCTGGTGGCCTGCCAGTCGGAGAACAACGTACCGGTTGTCGGCAAAGATGAAGTGCGACGACAACGCGAAATGCACTGGATCCGAATCGATCGTTACTACGCCGGAGAAGAAGATGATGTGCAAGTTTCACATCAGCCCATGATGTGCCAGCATTGCGATAACGCTCCGTGCGAAACGGTCTGCCCGGTACTGGCGACCGTCCACAGCAGTGAAGGACTCAACGAACAGGTCTACAACCGCTGTGTGGGCACGCGATACTGCGCGAACAACTGCCCCTACAAGGTCCGTCGCTTCAACTGGTTCGATTATGCCCATGAAGACTCATTGCTGAATCTCGCGCTGAACCCGGATGTCACGGTTCGCAGTCGAGGCGTGATGGAAAAATGTTCGATGTGCGTGCAGCGCATTGAACAGGGGAAAATTGAAGCTAAGCGTCAGGGATTACCGATCACCGATGGCCAGATTCAAACAGCCTGCCAGCAGTCGTGTCCGGCGAAGGCGATCGTATTCGGTGATATGAACGATTCGACCAGCACGATTCACGAAACACAGCAGAATCCGCGACGTTACGGTGTTCTGGAAGAGTTCAACTTCAGGCAAAACGTGGCGTATTTAAGAATCGTCAGGAATCACAAGGACGAACAAGCTCATGAAGGAGGTCAGCATGTCTGAGACCGCGCCATCGCTCAGGCCTCCCTTAATTACCGGTGACAAATCCCTGGCGGACGTCACGCGTGATATCTGCGCGCCGATGGATTGCAAACCCACCGGATGGTGGTGGGCCGCGTTTATTGTGTCGGTCCTGGCACTGATTCTGGGCGTTGTGACGGTTTGGTATCAAATCGCCACCGGCATCGGCACATGGGGACTCAACAAGACCGTGGGCTGGGCGTTCGACATCACCAACTTCGTCTTCTGGGTCGGTATCGGACATGCTGGAACGCTGATCTCTGCGGTGCTGTTTTTATTCCGACAAAAATGGCGAACGGCGGTGAATCGATCAGCAGAAGCTATGACACTCTTCGCTGTCATGTGTGCGGGAATCTTTCCACTGATTCACATGGGGCGTCCGTGGCTGGCCTA
The DNA here is from genome assembly GCA_016795145.1 of Planctomycetaceae bacterium. GTDB lineage: Bacteria > Planctomycetota > Planctomycetia > Planctomycetales > Planctomycetaceae > SXXK01. The sequence goes on along the minus strand of JAEUII010000402.1, from coordinate 8,517 downwards.
CTGGATGTTGCCTTATCCCAACACGCGTGGATCACTCTGGGTCAATTTCAAATCACCGCTGTTGTGGGATGTATTTGCGATTTCGACGTATCTCCTGATTTCCGCCGTGTTCTGGTACGTCGGATTGATTCCTGACATGGCCACCATTCGCGATCGATCCAAAGCGGGCCTTCGACAACGCATCACGTCACTGCTCGCACTTGGCTGGGACGGCTCGGCGAGAACCTGGCACCGCTATGAAACGGTCTACATGCTGCTCGCAGGTTTGGCAACACCGCTGGTTTTTTCCGTCCACACCATCGTCAGCATGGACTTCGCGACTGCTGTCATTCCGGGATGGCACACCACGATCTTTCCGCCGTACTTTGTCGCAGGTGCAATCTTCAGTGGTTTGGCAATGGTCACGACTCTGATGATCGTCGCCCGCACAACAATGCATCTGGAGAACTACATTACAATGAACCATATCGAACGCATGTGCCTGCTGATGCTGTCGATGGGCTGCATTGTGGGTCTGGCGTATGGCACGGAATTCTTCATGGCGGCTTACAGTGGCAACGGCTACGAACAATTCGTGTTCAAGAACCGCGCGTTTGGCTCGATGGCCTGGGCGTATTGGACGATGGTGGTGTGCAACGTGTGCGTGCCACAGTTACTTTGGATTCGCAAACTTCGCACCTGCCTGCCGGTCGTGTTTGTGATCGTGATTCTGGTGAATGTCGGTATGTGGTTTGAACGATTCGTGATTATCGTGACCAGCCTGTATCGCGACTTCCTGCCGTCCAGCTGGGCACACTACACACCGTCGCTGGTTGAGTTCGCGACGTTTATCGGGAGCTTTGGTTTGTTCTTCACCTGCTTTCTGCTGTTCTGCAGAATCGCTCCGGCGATTGCCATCGCTGAAATCAAAGGTGCGGCCCATCTCAAGAAACCTCCGGCCCGGGTGTCCATCGTCAAGGAGAACGCCGCATGAGTCACCGCGTCCTTTTTGCTTCGTTCGAACACGAAGATGATCTGCTGGCCGCCGCGACCGCGATTCGTCAAAAGGGCTTGCGTATTATCGATGCCTTCACGCCGTACGCCGTGCATGGACTCGACCGCGCAATCGGACTCAAGCCGTCCCGTCTGACTTGGGTGTGTTTCGTCTGCGGGATGACTGGCGCATTGGGAATGCTGTGGTTCGAACACTGGGCTGCGTCTGTTTCGTGGGCTGTCAACGTTGGTGGAAAGCCCTGGAATTCCTTGCCATCCGATGTCCCGGTCGCGTTCGAAGCGGCGGTATTGCTGGCCGGATTCGGATCAGTGTTCGCCTTGTTTGCCGTGAGCCGCTTGTATCCCGGAAAACAGGCTCGCAACATTTTCCCCGGAACCACGGATGACAGATTCGTGTTGGTGATCGATGAAACGAACGCCGCATTTGATGTCGTCCGTGTCGAAAAATTCCTGCTGGCGTTCAATGTTGTAGAGACATGTGAACGCATTCAGGACGGAGGACGTTACTCATGACTATGACCAAACTCAACGTCGTCCTCGCCGTACTGCTATTGATCGTGGTGTGCCTGACCGGGTCCCTCGACACGGATCTGTCTCAGCCGAACTATGAATTTCTCCCGAACATGAAACGCTCGGCCGCGTCCAGTGCGTTTGCGACCAACGCCGTGTTTTCCAATGGCCGTACGTTGCAGGCACCAGTCGCAGGAACGATCGCTCGCGGCGATCTGCCGCTCTACTACGCACCGACAAAAGAAGACGCAATTCGTGCCGGAGATGAATTGATCAATCCCTACACTCCGGCAAGCGGAGCGGCGTCAGCCCCTCAGGCCAACAACAATGCGGCCGAACAAGCATCGCCCCCGGTTGTTGCAAGCGATGCGTCCCAGGCAGCACTCGACGACGCCGCAAAATCTGTTGACTCTGCAAGACCCGACCCAGCGACACTGCTTCAGGATTCCGTTCAGCGCGGCTCCCAAGTCTACAACATCTACTGCATCTCCTGTCACGGAGCAACCGGCACTGGCGACGGGCCCGTCGCCAAACGAGGTTTTCCGCCACCACCGCCGTTACCGACTGGCAAATCTGTGCAGATGAACGACGGTCAGTTATTTCACATCCTCACGTACGGACAAGGCAGCATGTCCTCGATGGCAGCCCAACTTTCCCGTGAGCGTCGCTGGGATGTCATCAACTTCGTTCGAAGTCTGCAACAGAATGCAACGCCGCCAGTTGCGACAGAACCAGGCACCGCGGCAACACCCACTGAGCCCACAGCACCAGAGACGCAGCCATCGGATGCTCAGGAGTCGAAACCATGAAGTCCATCCCACATGTCGTACCACAGACGTTGTCGAGACGACTGATCACCACTGCACTCGCCGCAGCAGCGATCCTGGCCATCACGGCCTTAGTTGCACCGGACCGTGCGTGGGCCAACCTGTTGCTGTCTGGTTTCTTTCTGACAACACTCGGACTTGGTGGCGCACTGTTCATCGCCCTGACGAACGTCTGCGGCGCAAGCTGGAGCGTCGCATTTCGCCGCGTCCCGGAAGCCATGACGGGGCTTTTGCCGTTGGGCGGCGGGTTGTTGCTGGTAGCTTTGGTGGCTCATCTGCCACGATACGCCTGGCATCATCATGGTACTGGCGATGCGGGCACGTTTTGGTTTAAGGAACTCTGGCTGGAACCAAAATTCTTTATCGCCCGCGCTGTCGGTTTCGTTGCAATCTGGATCGTGTCTTCGAGAATCCTCGTCAATCACTCGCGCCGCCAGGACACGATGACTCACACCGCCACCACCAGTGCCAGCGGTGTTTCTTCAATCCTATTCCTTGCGATGTTCGCCGTTTCGATTTCACTCGCCGGTGTTGACTGGATCATGGCGCTGGAACCGATGTGGTTCAGCACAATGTGGGGCGTGTACCAGTTCTCCGGACTGATCCTGGCGACGCTCTCCGCGATCATTATCGCCTGCATCCTGTTACGTCGCGTCGGCCCGCTGGCAGGCGTATTCAGTCACGATCACCTGCATGATCTGAGCAAACTCCTCCTCGGATTCGGTTGCTTCTGGATGTATATCTGGTTCAGTCAGTACATGCTGATCTGGTACTCCAACATCCCGGAAGAGACGTCCTATTTCATCGCTCGCACGCATGGACCGTGGGGGCCGATTGTTTTGGCCAGCATTCTATTGAACTGGGTCATTCCATTCTTCGTCCTGCTTCCGCGGCCGTGTAAACGGAATGAAAGCGTCATGTTGAAAATCGCCTGCGTCGTGCTGCTCGGACGCTTCTTCGATTTGTACGTGATGATCTTCCCCCCTGTGACCGGAAATGTTCCTGTGTTCGGCATTCCCGAGGTGGCGACCATCATTGGCATGGGTTGCCTGACAGCCTTGATCTTTATGCGTTCGTTTGCAGAAGCGGATGCCGTACCTCGAAACGACCCATGGCTTGCGGAAAGTTTGCACTACCATGCCTGAAGCGGATTGTCTCAGGCATGGTCGGCAATAATCGCGAAGTCCATATCGCCACTCTATGGGTTACGTTCTTCCCACGACCCAAAGGTCCCGGAAATCGCTGGCGGAATCGGCAAACCTAATCCTTCGCTCGCCTGCACCACGGCTCCACTCAGTTTTCGAGCATACTCCCCAGCCTCACCATCGACCAGCCTCGCAAATACCTTTGCCAAAGCCGAATAGCCATCTCGTTCGAGAATAACGTCGCGATTCTTGAGCCGCAGATGAGTATGAAGATCGTCAAATGGTTCAAGTGAATTGATGCGACCGCTCACGTTCAGTTCGCCGCGTTCCTCAATAGCGCAATCCACGAGACTCTTCAGAAGGTCTGTATAGCCAGACAGACTTTCGGTATCCCACTCGCTCGAAAGGAGATCGGAACCAACCAGCAACTCGTGCATTCTCTCCAAAAACAAACCCACCAGATCGCCGGTAATCACGTGGCCGTGTTGAGGCGCAATGATCTCGACCTTTGGTTGTAAAGTCATGATTTCGCGTACAGCGTGTCTCAGGATTTCCCGAGACGGCATATAGAGTTGATGAAACTGTGCAATCCCCGCCCAGTCGTCTTCTGTTGCCAGAAGATGTACTTTACCGGGGCTGTTAAGTCCCCCAAACAGGTCGCCGCTATAGAGAATGCGCTGCTCCGGGTCATAAAGCGCCATTGCACCGCGAAAGTGGCAAAACGGTGTTGGGACAAACTGAAACGGCTGCTGAGTAGAAATTGACCGCGTTCTTCCTGCGGTGAGTCGCAGTTTTCCCGGTGACAGCATCATGTGCCGGAGCAGCCTCCAGACATCCTCAGACACAATCATTTCGATTTCCGGGTTACCGTCGCAAAACCACGGCGCGTTGCCAGCCACATCGGGATCCTGATGGTTAATCGTCATGCCATGCACGTCGTGCAAACTGCCGACGAGTTGTTCAATGTTGCTTCTGACAAATTCAAAGTCGAGACAGGATCCTGGGTCAATACAGACGTTTCGTCGTCCACCAAACTGTCGAAATGTACGAATATAGGTGTTGCACTGCAGCATCGACTCCGGGTTCCGCCGCCCCACCATCCAGCAGTCGTCCATCACAGACAACGGCCCTACAGGGATCTCAGGAAAATCGCATTCTGGTTCTTGTTCGCTCGATGACATGGTAATCCTCTTTGAAGTAAATACTCGATGTCGTTCTTAATTGTCACAACTATCTTTGAATCAGGGCCAGCAGCTTTTCGGCAATCGCCGGAACCTCGCTCCGTCGCCAAACGGCCTTGGGAACATCGACAGGGGCATCAGAGACCACGGCGTGAATTGACGGATTTTCAAGCACTAAAGGTAGCTGTGCTGACTCCGGCCGCCAAACTTCTATCTTTGGGGCAGTCGTTTGCGCATCACCTTCGACTAGAATCACATCGCATTTCAGGAACAACGGGTCGAAAGACACATACCGAACGTCGCGAGCGTCCGCAGCAGCAGAGTCTCCAGGCCAGAACACGGCATTCATGGAAGGAGAGAGAATTCCCACTGCTACCGCTCCTGCCTCCCGATGTCGAAAAGAGTCCTTCCCAGGCACGTCAAGCTCATGTCGATGGTGGGTGTGCTTGATCGTTCCCACTATAAACCCCATTGCCCTGAGCTGCTGCACAAGCTCAACAATCAATGTGGTTTTTCCGCTGTTTTTTCGGCCAACGATATGAATACGTTTCATGATTTGTCCAAGTGAAGTTTCCCGCGCCGTAAGCGTTGTTCTGCCGCTGGTGATCGATTTCGAATGCACCATCCCGTGAGTCATTCAAGTTCGACATCTTGAAATGGAGCATAACAAGATCCTGTTGTGATTGTGTATATGCAGACGCAAATGTGTTTGGAAGTCTTCATGAATCTCAATGTCTGTCGTGAGCAAGGCACGCGCTGCAACCTGTGCGACTCACGTCCGAGAGCTGTCTGCGATGCTCGCGGAAGGTGAGAGATAAGCATAGGGGAATTCAAATCTGAATTGCAACTATCGTTGTCAGGAGTCGTCAGGTGGGGGAACGATGGCGTTATGGATTCTGATGGGGATATTCCTGCTACGAATTCTCCAGCGCCATCGGACGAACCCATTGGGGAAGAGTCCCAAGATGATGGCCGACGTTCCACATTGAGTGTTTCAGACCGCCGGGTCAGGAAACCCGACTGACATTTCCCCTCCATTCCTTGACAGTAGAGCGCAACATGACCGATTTAAACTGCCGCACATTTCCATTCGTCTCGACCGGGCAGCCGGGGGATCATTGCTCGTTCCAGGGCTTGCGGAAGCCAATGAAATCAAAACTGACTTCTCCCAGAGCGGCGTCCTTACCGGAAAACTGAAAGCACACAGAGGTTCCGGGTTTCCTGAGTGCCGCCCAGATCGCTCCTCATCACACAGCCCATGACGGAGGCGCTCAAAGCTGTTGTGGCCGCCGATGAAAAACTGATGACGGCGTTTGGAGGGTGTTCCTGAAAATCAATGGAACGCACGTTCAAGAACGGCTTGGAATCATACGACGCGGGCACAGAAAGTGGCACGGAATCGGTCGTACAAAGCGAGATTCTTTGAACTCTCGTTCTTGACGTAGGTCGAGAGCTCGTCTGTGATCACATTGTGCTGAATCGTCACCGGCAGCATGCCTACTGTCTTATTTTGATTTTTGGCGATACAGTGCAAACGACAATTCGATTTCGGAGGCTATAGACATGGAACGGAAGCGAGTGGAATGAGAACCTCGTTGTGCCGGGCACTTCGAGACTACCACCGCTCACTTCCGTCCGTGCAGTTTCATCCACGTTCGTTAGATTTCAGTGGGGGAACGGCTCACACTGCCGGGAATGCCTAAAAGCCCACTATTCCCCGTTGGCCGCACGGGCTTCATTGCCGCAAAACACTGCTTGCAATCAAGTCCGTGCAACTCGACGGAGTCTGAGTTGTCGTGTGGGCAGAAACCTGTGAAAACTTGATTCGACTCGCTTCCTGAGCCTGCGGTTAGCGTCGCACGATCAGCAGTCGAGACCACGGAATATGCAGTAGCAATTCTAAGGAACAAATCCCCGATCGCATGATCATGACAGTGAACCCGGCGTCAAAGACATTCGGAGTGTTGTCATCCTGCGAACCACCCTTCAAGGTTATGACAATGATCGACCAAGGCGTTTCATTTGGGTTTGGATGAAGTACTCGACTCGGCAGCGGAGACCAGTGCCATGATCATCAGGCGAGCTTCCGCCGAGAGTTTCGGCCACGTCTCGACGACGCGACCCAGGTCAGCGGGTGGATGACACAAGTTGTCATGGGGTGCCAAATCAGGACCATTCGGCGCTGCAATCGATTTCTCAATTTGACGTAAGTTGCTTTCGCTACAATCACTTACGGAATCGGCCTGCCGGTCTTGAAAGCTGATCGCCGCATACGATGAATTCAGCAGAAACAAGGGACATTCCAGCGTCGCAAACAGCTAAAAAATCAGTTGTTTTGGTCGATCTGCGATACGGCTGTCATCGCACCGCAAAGATAGGCCGAACCTGTGTGGGCTGTGGGCGAACCCCGCTACGCTCGGACATGACTATCGTGACGTTCTTGCGAGGGGAGAGATACATCGTCTTCGACGGCCTGCGGAGCAGTCGCTGTGTTGGAACTGAAGGTCTCAGCGTGCCGGTGCTCGGACCATTCGGGGCCAATCTCAACCTGATTTCCGGTTACCCTTTTGCGAACGAGCAAAATGCAAAAAGCTGATAATCATTGGAAAAAATGACTTTGAGTTGCAGAGGCGCAAAAGGGTAAGTACATTCAAAAAATGCAATGGTTTTGAGTGGTTTTGGCAAGATTCTGAAGGTGCCTCATAACCTCGAGGTCGTCGGTTCAAATCCGGCCCCCGCCACTTACCCCGGTGTCGAAACGTTTTTCGACCCCGGGGTTATTTTTTGCGCTCAACTTTGAGCCTCGGAAAACGTGTCGCCGTATCCCGCTTTCCCGCAACAACTTGCGATGAGCACCGAACTCGGTCCCTTGCCTCTCGTCACAAACAGAGACACCCCAAAACGGATCTCTCCAGGCGTCTCGACCCGTTTGAGAGCGATTTGTCTCTCCCATTCAGAGACACTCCCAGCTCGGGTTATGACCCCCACTGGCTTCACTAAGCAGTTTCGGAAGTTCCAAATCGCGTTTTGGGGTTATGCGACCTTGGGGTTATGAACGCACAGGACTCACGTGTCTTCGTGATCGATCGCGTTGCCCCAATCGCGAACATTGAACGATTGGTGAGCGAGATGGATTCCGCCAGCCTGAATGTTACATCTGAAACCTCTGATCGTTTCCGTTCTCGGAGTCGGTTTGTCGTTGTGACGCATCCTGCTCCAGTACAAATCCAATTGTTTCAGCCGATTCAACGTAGAGAATCATCCTCTCAACTTCATTCAGCGGATGATTCTCGGAGAGATCAAGATCGGCGAGGATCTTTGACCACGCGGCCGCAGGAGTTGCGATGAGTTGATCACGGAAGCTTGCGTCGGACTGTGCCCGGCTCTCAATCCACGTTCTCACACTGGCACGGTCGGCCTTTGGAACTGCCGGAAGCGAAAGTGCCGGATGACAGGTCGATTCGCGGTGGTTGCAAATGTGACACTGCGAAGCGGCCTGCTCTTCCCAGGTCGGAAGTCGCGGTGCAACACATCCGAGATGACAGGCCGTCAGCACGACGCCGAGGGTGGCTGCATCTTCTGTAATGACTTCAACGTGACTGATCTGGACGAAGAACAAAGAACGGTGCAGGCCAAAACACTCTTCGACGGCTACAGCGTAAATTGCTCGCGGGTGGTTATAAAGTGATTGACGCAATTCCGGATCGCGGGCACAGCCTTCATTCATCAATCGATGCATTTCTGTCCGCGTCATCGTTCCTGATGGCCGTTGTTGAAGCACGCCTGGGTGCGTAGCAGCGAAATGGTAGTCGGCTGAGAACCTGGACTCTTCTGCAATGGCACGGCTCATGTTATGACCTT
>JAEUII010000382.1 GCA_016795145.1 Planctomycetaceae bacterium | reverse complement strand
GTCTGTCCTGCCTTCTTTGCGAAGTAGGTAGGTAGCGAAAGCGGATCCATGTCGGTTCCAAGTGCCTGCCCGTCGACTTTGCGAATCTCATCGCCAACTTTCAAGCCCGCTTTCTCTGCGATTGAGCCCTTTTGGACCGCTCGAACCGGGCCCATCGCCATCCAGAAGCCGAGTGATCGCACCTGCTGCGGAGGAATATCAATCTCGACAGTCGTTCGAGGAGCCTCAGGATTTTCAGGATCCATTCGCTCTACGACGTATGTCAACTCACGATCGGCGTACCGTCCCAGAACCTGACGAAGCTGGAAGAGCATCGACACAGGAATCGGCTCCGTCGGGGTCGCAGCAACCACAGGCTGCGGATCGGCTGCCGGTGCCGGATTGCCTTCCTGAGGAGGTTCAGCCTTCGCCGCATCAGCAGCGGGAGCCGCGGCTTTCTCCGAACTCGTTGCGCCTGGCGGTTTGACCTTCACGGCGACGATCTTGTCACCCTGCTGGAAGGCGCCGCTGGCTTTTTCCAGAGGCATGCCTGCTTCGGAAATCAATGCCGGATCCGGGATCCGGTTCATGAGTTCACAAAGCGTTGCTGGTCCAACACCAATTGACCGGCCTGGGCCCAGCTTGGCCGGCGTAATCGTGTACTTGAATGGGCTTTCATCGGCGTGAGTCCCTTCGACTTCCACTTCGCCGCTCGACAGCATGATGGCTTCCTGCACATCCATAAAGCTGCGGATCTGCTCGCCATTAATCTTCGTAATGCGGTCGCCACTGGCCATCCCGACTTCCCACGCCGGAGATCCAACTCTCACAATGCCGACGGTTGGCGAAGTTTCGAAGACACCACACCAGTAACAGATCACGTAGAACAGGAAGCCGGTGATCACGTTCATTGTGACGCCGGCCGAAATGATGGCCATCCGCTGAGGCACCGATTTCGCCGAATACGATCTCGCGTTCTCCGCGATCTCCGAACTCGTCATCTGGTTCGGATCCATATCGTCCTGCCCCAGCATCTTGACGTAACCGCCGAACGGTAACGCCGAGAGCGCGTATTCGGTCTCTCCTCGCTGACGGCTCCAGAGAATCGGGCCGATGCCGATACTGAATCGTTCGACATGAACGTCGCACCACTTTGCAACTGCGAAGTGGCCCAGCTCGTGAAAGAAGATCACGAGCCCCAGCCCCAGAATCACAGCGGCGACGTTGGTAAATTTCTCAATCCACTCACCGACATTGACTGCGGCGAATGTGCTAATAATTAGATCTTCCACCGAATGGCTTCCTCCCGAGCCCAGCGATCCGCTGCCAGAAGTTCTGACATCGAAGGCTGCTCATCGAACTGATGGTGGTTCAAAACATCTTCAACGACCTGAGTGATGCTCAGGAACGACAATTCCCCGCCAAGAAATCTCTCGACGGCGATCTCATTGGCAGCATTCAGAACAGCACCACAGGTGCCACCCCGAGCCGCTGCTTCAAACCCCAGCCGAAGGGCCGGGAATGCCTCGAGATCCGGAGGCAGAAGTTCCAGCGTCTGAGCCCGCGTCCAGTCTGTCTGTTTCGCAGGCCCGGCAAGCCGGTCCGGAAACAGCAGAGCATACTGGATTGGCAGTCGCATGTCCGGTGGAGAAAACTGAGAAATCACTGATCCGTCGTCAAATTCCACCAGTGAATGAATGAGCGACTGAGGATGCACGGTAACGGCGATTTGCTGCGCCTTCAGGCCAAAGAGCCAGCGTGCTTCAATGATCTCCAGAGCCTTATTCATCATAGTCGCTGAGTCGACCGTGATCTTTGGCCCCATATTCCAGGTGGGATGTTTCAACGCCATTTCGGGCGTGACATCGGCCAATTCGCTGCGTTTTCGCCCTCGAAACGGTCCGCCGCTGGCGGTCAGGATCACTCGGCGAAGCTGCTCCCGACGACCGCTCTGCAGGCACTGATAAATCGCACTGTGCTCACTGTCGACAGGAATCAGCTGAGCCCCCGTCTCGGCCGCTCGCTTCATCACCAAAGATCCGGCAACAACGAGCGATTCTTTATTCGCCAGAGCAACGCGCTTCCCAGCATCGACAGCTTCCCACGTGGCCGGCAGTCCCGCGGCGCCGACCATCGCGCAAACGACGGTGTCGATTTCCGGTGCTCGAATCAGAGAACGAAGGCAGTCGGTCCCGCGAAACCAGCGAGTCCCCTCGTTGCGTCCCTCCGGGATCACAACGACTTCGGAACCAATGACCGCCCAGTCCGGCCGAAACTCCGAAACCTGCTGGCACAGACGTTCCACACTGCGATGAGCGGCCAGGCCGGCAATCCGCAATCTTCCGGCGTGCTGACGGACGACATCCAGACAACTGGTACCGATTGAGCCCGTCGACCCGAGAACCGCAATGTGAGAAAGGGGAACCAAGAAACAGCCTTTGACCTCAGGAGCCTACTCGCTCGTTGCCAATTCATCGCTCACACTGTTTGCCAGCTGCCAGCACAACCACACCTGCGGCCACACAGCAGCGCAAGGCTAATACGCCACGTCCATTCGTGACTGCAACAGCCTCAGGAATCCAACGGAACTCCAAACAGCCGCGGAATTTAAGCAGAATCCGCATTCCAGCGAAAGAGTAGAACAAATCCCGCAAAACACGCCCCAATGTGCTTCGTTCGGCACCGGGTAGCACAGGCAAAGCCTGTGACGCGCAGCGACCGGAAGCCCTGGGCCAATGTAGAACGGCTGTCCTCAGCCGTTCCCCACCTTCACGTCAGTAAAGCGATTGAGGACAATCGCCCTACACCGGGTAGCACAGGCGTAGCCTGTGACGCGCAGCGGCCGGAAGCCCTGGGGAATGCGTGGTAGTTCCATTGCAGTCGTTTTCTGCAACCTGACATCCTGGCACCAGCTTCCGGCGCCTTCGGCACACGCCTTTCAGACGTGCTACCCAATGTAGAACGGCTGTCTTAGCCGTTCCCCAGCGTCATGTCATCAAAGCGATTGAGGACAATCGCTCTACACTCACCGCGCGTTCATCGGATCCACATCGACCGCAAGTTCCACGTCTTCTGGAAGCGTTAGAGTCTTCTCCACCGTCGTCCAGAGTTCTCGAACGAGTTCGTGGGTCTTGCCGACGATCTGAAGATGAAAACGCCAGAGGTTTCGCAGCCTGACGACCGGAGCAGGAGCGGCTCCCAGAACTCGAAGCGACTGAAGTTCCCCTTGTCTTGCGGCCTTGAGTTTCTCTGCCACAGCGATGGCAGTTTGACGCGTTCGCTGTTCGTCCGGCCCGCGAAAGATCACACGAGCCACAGCGGTAAACGGCGGCGCGAGGGCATCATGGCGTTCGGCAAGTTCGTGCTGAGCAAAGCCAAGGAAGTCGTGCTTCGAGGCGAACTTCACGGCAGGATCATCGGGCTTCGAGGTCTGCACGAGCACTCGACCTCCGCGTTCTCCGCGTCCTGTTCGCCCTGCGACCTGAGCGATGAGCTGAAACGTACGTTCCGCGGCTCGCAGGTCGGGCTGACGCAGCATCGTGTCCGCATCGATCACGCCGACAAGAGTCACGTTGGGGAAGTCGAGCCCCTTTGCGATCATCTGCGTGCCCAGCAGAATATCGACCTCGCCCCGTCGAAACCGGTCGAGCGCTTCGTCGTGACTGCCGGGCTTCTTCATCGAGTCACTGTCCATCCGAAGGACGCGCGCTTCCGGAAAGGACTTCTGCACTTCTTCATCCAGCTTCTGTGTGCCGGTGCCCAAAAAGCGAATGGCCGGACTTTGGCACGACGGACACTGCGGGGGAGGGCTGGTCGAATAATCACAACTGTGACAGACGATCGCCGCTTTATCGCGGTGCCATGTCATGGAGATATCACAGTTCGGACACTTCAAGCCCGTACCACAACTGCGGCACCAAACGACCGGCGAGTATCCTCGAAGGTTCAGGAACAAAATTACTTGCCCCTTTGCCTTCAAGGCTGAACCAATCGCCGTGAACATCGCGCGCCCCAGGGAGAATCCTCGTGCAAGTCGAGGGTCGCTGCGAGTGTCCACGATCACGACCGGAGGAAGCGGACGCCCGGCGACTCGATTGGGCATCGAAACCAACGTATCCAGCCTTCGCTGAGCGCGGAGCCATGATTCCAGAGTAGGCGTTGCTGACCCGAGGATGAGTGGTACTTTTTCATCCTGGCAGCGTCGTCTGGCAACCTCGCGTGCGTGATAACGAGGAGTACTGTCCTGCTTGAACGACGGCTCGTGTTCTTCGTCAATCACGATCAACCCGAGATGCGGAGTCGGTGCAAAGACGGCGCTGCGAGCACCCACGACCACCTGAATATCTCCGCTTGCAATCTGCTGCCATTGCCAGTGTCGTTCTGCATCCGTCATGTGGCTGTGCAATACGGCAACGGACGCAAAGCGGCTGCGAAATCGGCGAATTGTCTGAGGCGTCAGGCTGATCTCCGGAACCAGCACAATGGCCTGTCGACCGTAACTGACAACTTCACGGATCGCCCGGATGTAAACTTCCGTCTTGCCGCTGCCGGTTACTCCATGCAGCAACAGCGTTTCATATTCGGAAACGCGAATCGGGCGAAGAATTTGGTCGAGAGCTTTGACCTGCTGTTCATTCATCAGCAGATCTTCCTGAGCCTCCACGTCGCGCTGTTCGGCCGCAGCGACTTCAGTGCGAACTCTTTCCGCGACAATCAGTCCTCGCTTGCGAAGAGTATTCACGGGACCGGGACCGCAACCAGCACGCTCACACAATTCTGCAGCGGGTAGCGGTCGGGCTTCCTTCAGGAGAATCTCGAGTACGCTCTTTTGCTGGCGAGTCAGCCGTGGTGCCTTGAGAACCTCTTCCGTTTCAGATCCTTCCGCCAGGCTAATTGCGTTGATCTCACGTGTACCGCTCTTGCGACGTACCCCAGCCGGGATCACGCTGTCCAGAACCTGGCCCCAGCCACACAGATAGCGTTCACCAATCCAGCGAGTCAGCTCGAGCATGGAAGGATCAAGCAGGGGCTCGCCGTCCAGCAGTTCACTGATCGGCTTCAGAGCGCGCTGCCCCTTTTCCGAAGCGCGGACTCCGACGCAATATCCGACGACCGAACGATTCGACCGGCCCAGCGGAGCAAGGACTCGCTGCCCCGCCTGAACTCGGCCACGCAGAGGTTCCGGGATCGCGTACGAGTACGGACGTTCGAGCGGAAGATTGAAGACCACGTCGGCAATCAGCACATCCTCCTGAGCAGCCTGTTGCCACTCAGGAGTTTCTGCAAAGCCGAACATTCCCTGCTGGGTCGTCACGATGGTCTTTCAAACTGAGCCGCAGGCGCTAGCCGCGTGTTTTTCAGCATCTTTCCTGCATTGACCCGCGGGGCTCTACCATGTAGCGGAACGGCGCGAGCCGTCCGGTATCGAGCAACAAAGAGCATCATTTTACCGGAGGGCTTGCGCCCTTCCGCTACGCTTTTTTGACAACTTCGAGATTACTTCTTCGCCTTCAGCTCGTCGATCGCTCGACGCATTTCCTGAAGCTCTGCACGCAACTTTTCGTTCTGAGCGCGGAGTTCGTTGACTTCCGGATTGCCTTCGCTGTCTTTGCCTGGCTTTTTCTGCTGATCACGCTGCTTCATCTGAACCATCAGTTCTTCTTTAGCGTGAGCCAGCTCGCGTTCCATGTTCTCAGCGCGAGTCATCAGTTCGTGAGCCATGTCCGGCATTTCAGCGGCGTGAAGATTCTCCGCTGCCATTCGAATGTGCTTAATTTTTCGACTGGTCAATTCCAGCTTCTCGACTCGCTCACGAAACTCCGGCGGAACATCATGACCGCCCTTGCCCGCGACAGACGCAAGCTTTGCTTCCACTTCGCCGATCTGACGACGAAGCTGATCCTTCTTCTCTTCCGGTGCTCCTTCAGACTCTGCATTCTTCAGCTGAGCCCGCAGATCCGTCAGACGTTCCTTGATGGCACCCGCATTTCGCTCGCGCGACTCGGCATCGCGTTTCTTTTCTTCAGCGCGATGAGCTTCCTTCTCCTTCTGAGCAGCAATGTCACGCTCCTTCTCAGCACGGCGAGCATCCTCGTCGCCGAAAACAGTAGTCGCAGGAATCAGAGCAGCAGCGGTCAGCATTGTCAGAGTTTTCAGGTTCATGGCGGGTCCTTTTTGAGGTGGGTAGAGAAACGAGTGGGGCTTCAAGACAAAGTTGAGTGAGCCGCATAGCGCTAGCTGCGGGTCAATTTAAGTAATACACGTGGAATACACCCGCGGCTAGCGCCTCGCGGCTCAGTTACCGAATCACGTCCGAGGCCGCGATGGGTTTTCCATCAATGGTCAGCATCTGTGAGTTTGTCAGCGAATCACCGAGCCGATCAAAGTCATTGAATGACCAGACAACCTTTTTGTCCCGATTCACTTCAATCAGTTGAGGATTCTTTGGACCCGCGTGGCAGTTGTTGATCAGGATGTTTCCGCTTGGAAGTACCTGAAGCGAAGTGACCCATGCCAGCTGAATTCCCTCAAGGTCATTTTGTTGGATGCTCCATACGATGTCACCCTTGGGAGTGACTTCCAGAATTGAATGACCATTGCCAGCACCGATCAGCGTGTTCCCGTTTGACAATCGCAGGGCAGAGAATGCCTGATTGCCAAAGGCTTCGACACCGTGGCCTGGCTTTGGTTCCTTGCCGAACAGCGGCACTTTGTATTCCCAGGCAATTTTGCCAGACGGTTCGTATTCTCTGACAAGCCCGTCACCTTCATGGCAAACAAGGTAATTGCCGCTGGACAGCTTTCGGACCAGTCGAGTATCACGATGCGGATCCGGGCGAGAAACCTTCAGGGCCATTGTCGATGCCACTTTCAGCTTCGAGTCGAGTTCGATGATTCGACCAGGGCCGGATTCCGCCACCATCGTGTTGCCATCCGCAAGTCGCTGAAACGCATGGATCTCCATGGGCACAGACTTGTTGGTGGGGATCGCTTTTGCATCGTACGACCAAACGGTTTCGCCCGATTTCGGATTCACTTCAGCAATTTCGGTCCACGTCTTTTGGAAGAGGACATTGCCGTTTGGAAGGACGTGAAGGTCGTGAAGTGGCCCGATCTTCGCTTCCCAGGTGGTCTTGCCATCTTCGCCAATGATAGCGATTCGCTGTTTTGACGAATCAGCGGCAATAAACGAACGCTTCGGTTCCGCCGCTTCCGAGCATTGCGTCAAAGGAGACAGGAATGAGCAGATTGCGAGCAAAACCAATGAATAGACGCGTGACGAAGTCATGGTGTTCAAAAGAGAAGTCTTCATGCAAAGGATCCTGTGGTGGGGCGAGACCGCGGGAACTGGAAAAATCACCAATTCAAGGCAGCCTCAGGTTCGCATGAAGCTTAGGGATCAGGGCCACGAATGACAAATCCTGGCAAGGCGTTCTGCATCGCCATGCTCGCCCTTGTGTCCGCTCCTTGAGCAACGATATAACCCCATCGCGACCCGCGTTCTTTCCTCCCGCAGGTTGCGAAATTTACTGAATTCTTCGCTGTTGGCCGGTTCATTCTCCCCCTGGAACCAGCCTGGCAGATTTGTTTTGTCACAGCCATCGGAGAATCGTCGTCGAGCCTCACGATCTCGACTTGACCGATCACCGAATGAAGAGCGGCGTCACAACGACGTCCGGAAGCAGTCGCATGCCGATCAAAGTTGGTTTGTTTCACCAAACGACGTACCAGTATGACCGCCTGGTCTCTTTGGGCCCGCAGGTCATTCGACTGCGACCGGCTCCGCACAGCCGAACTCCCATCGATGCCTATTCGCTGAAGGTCGAGCCTGCCAATCATTTCATCAACTGGCAGCAGGATCCGCATGGCAACTACCTGGCGCGCCTCGTGTTCCCGGAAAAGACCGATCGGTTCGTCGTGACGGTGGATGTTGTTGCCGACATGACAGTGATCAATCCGTTCGACTTCTTCCTGGAAGACGATGCGACGAACTTCCCGTTTCATTATGCGGACGAGCTTGCCCACGACCTGAAACCATTCCTGCAGCCGCTTCCGAAAGATCCCACCTTTGAAGCGTTTCGCAAGACGATTGATGCTCGCCCGCGCCGAACGATCGACTTTCTCGTCGATGCCAATCAAAAGGTTCAGCAGGCCGTTCGCTATTTGATCCGTCTTGAACCTGGCGTGCAGTCGCCCACAGAAACACTGACGAAGAAGTCTGGCTCGTGTCGCGACTCGGCGTGGCTGCTCGTTCACTTGCTGCGCAGCTTCGGACTGGCGGCTCGCTTTGTTTCGGGCTACCTGATTCAGCTGACAGCAGACTTGAAACCGCTCGAAGGCCCCGAAGGACCAACAGAGGACTTCACCGACCTTCATGCATGGACAGAAGTCTTCCTTCCCGGCGCTGGCTGGGTTGGACTTGATCCAACATCCGGACTGCTGACCGGCGAAGGACACATTCCCCTGGCAGCGACTCCTTCGCCTCAGACCGCCGCGCCGATTTCGGGTGGCGTGGAGAAGTCCGAAGTCACCTTCGACTTCAAGATGAGCGTGACTCGCATTCACGAAGACCCGCGAGTCACCAAGCCGTACACAGAGGAGATGTGGCACCGAATCGACGCGGTCGGTCACGAGGTCGATCGACGTCTGAATCAGAACGATGTGCGATTGACGATGGGCGGTGAGCCGACGTTTGTGTCCATCGACGACATGGAAGGCGCGGAATGGAATACGGCTGCCGTAGGCCCGACCAAGCAAAAGATGTCGGACCTGTTGATTCGCAAACTGCGTGAGACATTTTCTCCCGGCGGCCTGCTGCATTATGGCCAGGGCAAGTGGTACCCCAGTGAATCGCTTCCTCGCTGGGCTTACACCTGTTTCTGGCGCAGAGACGGTCAGCCGATCTGGAAAAACGAAGGACTCCTGGCCGGCCTGGATCTGGATGGAACACAGGATGTAACGAAACACACCGCCAACGAACACTCTGCCGCTGAATTTGTTTGCGCGCTGGCCGATCGGCTGGAAGTCGAAGACCGATGGATTCGCCCGGCGTTCGAAGATGTGTTCCATATGCTGGAGATTGAACAGAAACTTCCTGTGGATGTGAATCCGCATGAGTTTGATCCCGACTCCGATGAAGATCGTCGCCGACTAAGCCGTGCTCTGGAACGTGGTGTCAGTCGTCCGGTCGGCTTTGTGCTTCCGCTGACTCGCGCGTGGTGGCAGACCAATGCAAAATGGATGAGCGGCTTCTGGCCATTTCGGTCTCATCGGCTGTTTCTGATTCCTGGTGATTCGCCGATGGGACTGCGGCTGCCGCTGGAGTCTCTGCCGCTCACCGGTTCATCCGCTCCGGCCGTTTATCCGCTGGACCCGTTTGCGGATCGGTCTCCGTTGCCCGGTTATGCAGAGATTCGCAAGACGACTCAGGATCGCTTCGAAGAAGATCGCAAGGAACAGAAACCTCGGCAAAAGCAGGTGCTGCAGCGTCTGGGTTTGATTGACGATCCGGAGGAATCAAGCGACGCGTACGCGAACCTGCCGCTCGGCAGTGGTCCCGTTGTCCGAACAGCATTGTGTGTTGAGCCTCGTGATGGACGACTGCGAGTCTTCATGCCTCCGGTTGGTACGCTGGAAGATTATCTGGATCTCGTGGCGTCGATCGAGGACACTGCTGAGGCTCTGAACATGCCGGTAATCATCGAAGGCTACCTGCCTCCGCACGATCCTCGCATTGAAATGCTGAAAGTGACACCAGACCCTGGCGTGATCGAAGTCAACGTTCATCCGGCGCACAGTTGGGAACAGCTGAAGCAGATCACGACGGAAGTGTACGAGCAAGCACGGCTGTGCCGACTTGGCACGGAGAAGTTTCAGCTCGACGGTCGTCATACGGGAACGGGTGGCGGAAACCATCTGGTCCTGGGCGCGAAGACTCCTGGTGACAGTCCGTTCCTTCGTCGTCCCGATTTGCTGCGAAGTCTTGTAGGCTTCTGGAACAATCATCCTTCGCTGTCGTATCTCTTCTCATCACTCTTCATCGGTCCAACCAGCCAGTCACCACGTGTGGATGAAGGACGTGACGATTCAATCTATGAACTGGAGATCGCGTTTGCTCAGGTCCCGGAACCTGGTCAGGGCTGGATCCCGATGTGGATGGTCGACCGCCTGTTTCGAAACCTGCTGATCGACCTCACCGGGAATACTCATCGTGCAGAGATTTGTATCGACAAGCTCTATTCACCGGATCATGCGAACGGGCGGCTTGGGCTGGTCGAACTTCGTGGCTTTGAAATGCCGCCTCATTCACGCATGAGCCTCACTCAGCAGTTGCTCGTGCGAGCCCTCGTGGCTGTGTTCTGGGAAACTCCGTACCGTGAACCACTGATCCACTGGCGCACTTTGATTCATGATCGATTCATGCTGCCGTATTACCTGTGGCAGGATTTGAAATCCATCGTGAACTATCTGCGAGACGCAGGTGTCCCGTTTGAGACAGAGTGGTTCGGAACACACTTCGAATTCCGATGTCCGCTGATCGGAACATTCAGTGCTGGCGGTGTGGACGTGGAAGTTCGCCAGGCTCTGGAGCCGTGGTACGTTCTGGGTGAAGAACCCGGATCGGGCGGAACGACTCGCTACGTGGATTCATCGGTCGAACGACTGCAGGTGCACGTGAAGGGCATGTATTCGTCGAACCACTGTGTGACAGTCAACGGGATCAGGATTCCCCTTCAGGCCGCGGACACGGCCGGCGAATATGTCGGTGGCGTTCGTTACCGAGCGTGGCAGCCGCCAAGCTGTCTGCATCCGAACATTCGAGTCCACACGCCGATCATTCTGGATGTCGTGGATCAGGCAAACTGCCGGTCACTCGGCGGATGTCGATACCACGTCGATCATCCAGGCGGACTGAACCCGGAAGGCTATCCGATCAACGCGCTCGCAGCAGAAAGCCGTCGCGCAGGTCGCTTCTTCCGAATGGGCCACACCGGCGGATTCCTGCAGCCTCGTGTTCCTCAAATGTCCCCCGACTTTCCGCACACGCTGGACCTGCGAAGGCAGCCGCGACAGTAATCGCCCCAATAGTTCGGAGTAGCGGAAGGGCGCAAGCCGCGCAAGCCCTCCGGTTTCTGCACCGAAGGGGAACGCACCCAATTGCAAGTCACGCGAGCAAGCCGGGGATGCGACACCGGACGTCTTGCGCCGTGCCGCTATTTGGAGAAGCAGATGTCCAACCCGGGTTACTTCGGCTTCGAATCAGAAGACTCAGGCACGTAGATCCTGAGATCATCAAAGTTCCCGATGTCGTCGAAGGAGCCAAAGCCGATTCGGCCTTTTGTAAATGTCTTGTCGGTAGCCGTCATCACGGGTTTCGTCAGGTCATCAAAGTAAACTGTGATTTCACCGGTCTCCACATTTCGCACAATTCGGGCTCGGTGCCAGCCATCGGTCCACGGAGTTCCCTCGGTGGTCTTTGTTGAGATTTTCTTTCGGGCTTCGTTGTTCACGATGAAAATCTGATTGGCATGATCGTCGGTCTTCTTGCCGAAGTGAACGTAATACAGATGAGCATCATCCTGATAGCCGAAGAACAGGCACAACGATCTGTGAGGATAGTCGGCGATTGTTGACTGAAACCGGATGTCCATCACGAATGATGAGACTTCAAGATCCTTGACCAGCGAGCGATTTAGTGGCGATCGGAACGGCGGTTTGAAGTCGCTGTTCTTTTTCGTCAGAGCGATCACCTGATTGTTCTCCTGCTTCAGAAGACTCCACGCGGTCGCATCGGTCGGTTCGTGTTTCTCTGTCGATCCACTTTCGAAATCTTCGCTGAACACCAGACGCATGTTCGCCGGAGGTGGTGGCAGCGTCTTGTCATCCGCCTGAAGATTTCCTGCAGTCCCTATCAGGATCATGCAAAGCGGTGCCAGAAAATTGACGATGCGGCGTACCATTTCAATCGTTCCTTTGTTCAGCAGTGGGATGATCCGGATTCCGATATTGTTCTCGCAGCGTCAGTCGAATGCGACAACCGTCAGCAGGCTTTGTTGAAACACCTGCCTTTGCTGGATTGTGAGACGACAGGGCCCGAAATGTTGCCAGCTTCACGAAAGACCCAACGACCAGAGCCACTTCAAGTTGCCCAAGATGTTTTCCCGGACAAACTCGCGGTCCATGCCCAAAACCAAAGTGAAGCATCTCTTTTGAATCGACATTTCGCTCTGCAAGGACGCGCCAGCGATCGGGAGCAAAATCCATCGCCGGATAGCCCGTGATCGCCGTTCCCCAATGGTCTTCGTGGCGATTGGCATGCCAGACGTCGAGCAGAACATGAGTCCCCTTTGGAATCTCAAGATCTCGTCCATCCGTGGTTCTCACGATCACATTGGCCGTGGCCCGACGAGGCAGAAAGTAGAGTGATGGAGTCAGGCGAAGTGTTTCATCCAGAACGCGAGTAAGTACCAGGGAGTCGCTCAGAACCTCTGGCGAATATCGTTCGACCGGCTGAAGTTCCTGGTAAAGCTGTTCCTGAATCTCCGGATGTCGAGCCAGGTGCGAGATCGCCCAGGCGGCATAGGACGTCGTGGCTTCCAGAGCACCGGCCAGGAAAACTCGCAGATTGGTCTTCAGCGCTTCGTCGGGGACATCGGACTTGAACTGTCGCCAAAGTCCTTCACCGGACGATCGTTTCGAAAGTACGATTTCCGTGAGCTGTTCAAAGTCGGCGCGGGCCGCTTTCAGTTGCTCGCGCTGGTTCTTATTCGGACGTGTCAGAAAGCCTGGTACCGGCAGTCGCTTCATCACGGTGTCGCGGACGATGTCATCGATGATCAGTTCAAGCGACGGCACGTAGCGATTGCGAATTTCATCATACGACACCTCCGCGCCGAAGAAGCTATTCGTCAGCATCTCCATCATCACGGGCTTGATTTCGGCTTCGAGCGACACCTCAACGGAACCGCCATTTTCCGCAGCCGTTCGTCGACAAACTTCAAGGCGGTCGCGAACCGTCTCCCGAAATGTCTGAAAAAACTCCTCGAAGTTCTCCGGCTGAAACAGTGTCGACTTACCAAACGGCGAGGCTGCCAGTTTCTTCTGATGGCGCCACTGAGGACCGTTGGAATACAGGAGTGAATCGACGCCGGTTGCTCTTGCGATTCCGTCAGACGGCAACGTGTCTCTGTCAAACTGACCATCCTTGTCACCAGTTTCCACCGCAATCGCGCGGATCAGCTGAGGGTCCCTGGTCACCAGGAAAGGAGCAACGCCAGGGACGCTCAGGTAAACTGTGTGACGGCCGGAACCAGTCACGGAATCCGCATCGACGAACAGACTCTCCAGGATCTGGATCGGTTCCCGAAAATTCCAGGGGTGAGGGAACGGAAGGCTTCTTCTGAATCCCGACGACATCAGTAACGGCGCTCGCGTGGGATTCACGCTGCCGCGAAAAGGGGATTCACCCAGAAGTTGCCAGAGGAAGCGAAACATGCCATTCAGCTATCGTAAACCGTGCAGGAATCTCACCACGATGCGGATGAGTTCTGCGCACGATATGCCAGAACGTCACGTTTCTCCATCCAGCGACAACATTCCTTTTCAGCCGTTCGACGCGCTTTCAATCGTTGGCTCAAGCCGCCTCTTGCTTCAATGTCGCGTGGGCGGCGCCTTGAGAACTCTTCTTGCCACTTCCCGATGAAGATCGATCGGCAATGCCAGGAATGTAGCACACCAGCCATAAGTGAAAGACCACGATCAACCCGAAAAAGAACGCAGCGAACAGGCTGATTGTCGATAGCGAACCAGCTCTGCTGGAGTTGCTCAACGACGCAATTGCGCTGGCAATGATGGATGAGGCAAAACAGATCGAGCTGGCAATGAGAGACGCACTGATGTTCATGTGGGCAACTCCTGTTGATCAGGCAACGTGGTGAAGACCGGCCGGACAGGCCAGCCAGTCGCGCATCGTAGTGGTATTTGAATACTACACCCATGGTTTCCGATCGTCCAGTCTTCATGCCCTCGTCACTTGATTTCATTTGCCGTGATTGAGTACAGACCAGCCATGGCGGACTCGAGGAATGACTCAGCCGCCAGCCGTCTACTTTCGGACACGACACAATGACGCTGATCTATTCGGACGATCTTTTCCTGAAACATCAGACCGGACAACATCCGGAATGCCCGGCTCGTATCGAGGCGATCCACCGACGGCTCCATGGTTCAGTTCTATTCAGTAAGTTGACCCACGTCCCGATTGTCCGCGCGGACGATGTGGACATTACTGCCGTTCATTCTGCAGGGCATCTCGCGAAACTTCGTGAATGGTCCGCGGCAGGCGGCGGACGAGTGGAAGTCGATACCGTGATGAGCGAAGCATCTGCCGATGTGGCCTGCTGGGCGGCGGGTACAGCCGTCGATGCCGTGAAGCGAGTGCTGGCTGGCGAAGACAGGAACGCGATGTGCCTCGTTCGACCGCCAGGCCATCATGCGGTTCCCGAAGGTCCCATGGGATTTTGCCTGCTGGGAAACGCCGCCATCGCAGCTCGAGCGGCCATTAAACGCTTTGGGCTTTCACGCGTTTTGATCGTGGACTGGGACGTCCATCACGGAAATGGAACTCAGGATGTGTTCTACGAAGACGAACAGGTCGGCTTCTTTTCATCGCATCGATTTCCTTTTTATCCTGGTACGGGCAGGAAGATTGAAACAGGACGTGGCAAAGGACTCGGAACCACGTTCAATCTACCCCTCGAGTTTGGTGTGACTCGAAAACGGTTTCTTGGTGATTTCACAGCTGTGCTTGCGACCGCCGCAGAAAAGATCCGACCAGAGCTTGTGATCATCAGTGCCGGGTTCGATGCTCATGCGGAGGATCCTGTCGGCAACCTTGGCCTCGAGACGGAAGACTACGAAACACTAACCAAGGCAGTCATGGATGTTGCGAACACGCATTCGGGCGGTCGCATCGTCAGTGTTCTTGAAGGCGGTTACAACGTGGAACGGCTTGCCGAGTGCGTCGAGCTGCATCTTCAGACTCTGGCCGCAGCCACATCGTAGAGCATGACTGGCCTCGGCCGTGCATCAGAGGACGTTCGAGGTCTCGCACGTTTGACGTTGATAGGGATTCCGGGCACCATCCCGCCAGGGGTCGAGCTGCGTCTGGAGTTGTTCCTTCGCATCGGCCCTGAATCCCCGCCGTGCTGAAGGAGAACGTTGATGAGTCGCTCACATTCCGCAAGTCGTCGCCAGTTCCTGGGAACCACTGCGGCTCTGTCAGCCGCGTCCGCAGTCTCACTCGGCCAGGACGGACCAAAAGCCCCCGACAAAGTGGTCGTGGGCATCATGGGGACCAGCCGCGGCGCAGGGCTGGCATCGGTCTTTGCCTCACTGCCAGGCGTGGAAGTGAAGTACGTCTGCGACGTCGACACCAATCGGCTGAACACACTTCAGGAATCCTTGTCCAAAAAAGTGCCGTACAACGTTACCGGCGTCACGGACTTTCGAAAAATCCTGGACGACAAAGACGTGCATGCACTCGTCTGTGCTGCTCCAAATCACTGGCATGCTCCTGCCGGAATCATGGCCTGTGTCGCCGGGAAGCATGCCTATGTCGAAAAGCCCTGCAGTCACAATCCGCGGGAAGGCGAACTGCTTGTTGAAGCGGCTCGAAAATACAAACGCTGCGTTCAAATGGGAAACCAGCGCCGAAGCAGTGACAAGACCAAAGAAGGTATCCAGCTGGTAAAAGACGGAGCGATTGGGCGAGTCTATTACAGTCGAAGCTGGTACGCGGCAAATCGGGGGCCCATTGGCAAAGGAACCCCCGCACCTGTTCCGCCTCATATTGATTACGAGCTGTGGCAGGGCCCCGCACCGCGAGTCCCGTTCACGTCCAACCGCCTGCATTACAACTGGCACTGGAACTGGCACTTCGGCAACGGCGAGCTGGGGAACAACGGCGTACACTCAATCGACCTGTGCCGATGGGGTCTTGGTGTTGATTATCCAACCCGTGTTATTTCAGCTGGTGGCCGCTATGTATTCGATGACGATCAGGAGACCGCGGATACTCATGTTGTGTCGTTCGAGTTTCCTGGCGAACGGCAGATCATCTGGGAATGCCTCAGCTGCAACCGTTATGGGATGGACGGTACAGGTTTCGGAGCAACCTTTCATGGCGAAAAGGGAACAGTGCGCTTGAGCGAATGGGGATTCGCCCTGTTCGATGACAAGGGCAAGGAGCTGCAGCGTTCGGACGGCACCGACGGAATGACCGCTCATGCTCAGAATTTCGTGGACGCGATTCGGGCGGAGAATCCGTCGATGCTGAATTCCGAAATTGAAGAGGGACACAAATCCACACTGCTTTGTCACCTGGGCAACATTGCCCTCCGAACCGGCGACGCACTGAAATGCGATCCGAGCAACGGCCGGATTCAGTCAAATGATGCGGCCATGGCATTGTGGAGCCGTCAGTACGAAAAAGGCTGGGAACCAACCATTTAGGTTCCATGTCGGTCGTTCCGATTCTGACGAATTGGCTGGCTGTCACCACTGCACAGAGCGTGCGTGGGTATTGGGGAAACTCTCCCCAGGAGAATTTGGCACTTGTCCGACAGATTCCGGTTGCACGGTCAATTCCGTGATCTAGCTTCCAGCATCGGGCGTGTTTTTCTGTCAGCCAAATCTCGGAGCCACTATTCATGAAATCTTTTTCCGCGTCAGTGATGCGATTCCTCAAATCCGAAGACGGCCCGACCGCGGTGGAATACGCCGTGATGCTCGCGCTGATCATCGTTGTTTGTCTTGCTGCTGTTTCGGCAGTAGGCAGCAACGCGAATGGCAAGTTCAATAAGGTCCGAACATACCTTTCGTAAGTTCGTTCCGGTCAAAATGCGGATACAGGTTGCCCGATTGCAGTGGCAATTTGTACCAACACACAAAAGGCCAGCATCCGATCGGACGCTGGCCTCTTTGTTTAATAGACGCAGAGTCGTTCTGGATCCCGTCAGCTGTTTGGCGAGCCGCTACCATCATGCAGCAGCCTCAAACTTCTCAGCTTCGAACGCAGCGTCGGTCGGCTTAGTCCCAGCAACTCAGCCGCATGAGTCTGCAGTCCCCCCGCACGCGACATTGCGCTGTTGATGAGCAGCCGGTCAAATTCGAGCAGAATTCTTCGGTAGAAGTCCGGGATCCTCTGGTCAAGCCATTCATCAACCTGCTTTCCCAGCGATTGCCATGCGTCCTGAGGAATGGCGGCGATTTCTGTCCGGACATCCTCCGCCGTATCCGGGCGACTGTCTAATGGCAGGAATTCGGGAAGCAGAACCGTTCCCATGGAAATGATCAGTGCTTCCCGAATCACGCTTTGCAACTCTCGAATGTTCCCCGGCCAGCGGTGGTTCACAAGAAGCTCAAGGGCCTCGGGGGAAATCGACTGAACCTGCGTCCCGAGCTGCTGGTTATAGCGAAACATCAACGCATGCGCGATCTCCGGAATGTCCTCGCAGCGATCACGCAGCGGCGGCAGAGTAATCGTGACACCACGAAGTCGATAGTACAGGTCCTGGCGGAATCGTCCCTGTTCAATCATCTGATCGAGGTTCTGGTTTGTCGCCGCAATAACGCGAACATCAACCTTCAGTGTTTGATTCCCACCGACTCGCTGAAACTGTCCATCCTGCAGAAGCCTTAAGATCCGAGCCTGAATTGACAGCGGCATGTCACCGACTTCATCCAGCAGAATCGTTCCTCCATGACACTGTTCAAACTTCCCAACACGCCGTGCATCCGCTCCGGTGAAAGCCCCGCGTTCATGTCCGAAAAGTTCACTTTCCAGAAGTGTTTCAGGAATCGCAGCGCAGTTGATCGCAAGGAACGGCGCCTGAGCCCGGCGACTGTGCTGGTAGATTGCACGAGCCACCAATTCCTTTCCTGTACCACTCTCTCCCAGAACCAGAACATTCACGTCCTGGGGAGCAATACGACCGATCTGTTTGCAGACCGTCTGTATCGCTGAACTGCGGCCAATCAGCCGATCGGTTCCTGCATCTTCCGGATACGTCAGCTCGACGGCCGTTGGCGCATGCATCTGGCGGCAAATTCGTCGCGCCTGATCGACCGCGTTTGTCAGCTGATCGAGATCCAGTGGCTTGACGAGGTAGTCAAACGCCCCCAGCTTCATGCTTTCAATTGCGGTATCAGCTGTCCCATGCCCTGTGATGAAAATCACGATCGTTCGAGGGAACCGTTCACGAATGGACTCAAACACCTCAAGGCCGGATTCGTTTCCGAGCCGCAGATCCAGCAGAACAATCTGCGGAACCTCTTCGGCCATCAAAGAAAGGCCGGCCTGTGCATTCGCGGCCGAAAAGACTCGAAGGTTTTCGGACTCAAGAACTCGTGTGATCGTGCTGCGAATTCCTGGTTCGTCGTCGATGACCAGTAGCTTTTCCATGGATCCCTGCCGTCAGCCGCGACAGCAATCAGCCGCACGCGACAACTTTTTCAAGCCCTTCAGCATCCGCAGCCTGTCCTGCGAGGGGAAGTTCCACCA
>JAEUII010000281.1 GCA_016795145.1 Planctomycetaceae bacterium | reverse complement strand
GGAGCGGGGACTTTCACTGCGAGCTCTCGCAGCGGAAGTTGGACTGCACTTTAGCCATCTGTCCAAGATTGAAAACGGGCAGGACGACGCCAGCAAAGACTCCCTGCTGAAGCTGTCCGAATCACTGGGGCTGGATGCCGACTTGCTATTGGGCGAAGCGGGACATCGCGCGGTCCCATTTCGTCTCGCCGGGAACATCGCCGCTGGCAATCCACTGGAAGCCATTGAGGATGTTGAGACCTTTGACCTTGGGCAGGCCTATGATCCTCATCAGCATTACCTGCTCCGTGTCCGTGGCACATCAATGATCGACGCGGGAATCAACGACGGTGACCTGGCGATCATACGGTCCACATCAACGGCAAAGAACGGCGACATTGTCGTGGCCATCGTCGAAGGCGAGGACGCGACTCTGAAGACTCTCAGAAAAAGCGGCTCACGAATCCAGCTCATCCCGGCCAATGAATCGCTAAGTCCGATGGAATACCCTGCATCGCAGGTCGAGATTCGCGGCGTTTGCGTTGGCCTGGTCCGAACCTCGCTCAGCTTTTCTCGATAGCCTCCGGCCGGGCAACGCCGTGAAAGATTCTGTAGCCGAACGGCGCAAGCCGTCCGGTGGCTTCAGCGCAGACAAACGGCAGCCGGTCAAAAGAAAAAAGCCTGACGAACTCTCGTCAGGCTTTTGCTGGCTCAATCATGTACTCGCAGAAGGCCCATCCTCTGCCGACGAAGTTGCAAATCCGCCTGACAGCATCAAGCGGTGCGGCATCGTCATTGATCACTTCACACTGAACGAACCTGGCTTTCGGCCACCGTTCAGCGCGGAGTGTCTGAAATCGAACACAAGCAGACTGGTTACAGTCCGCTATTCGTCGTCTTCATCGTACAGCAGATCGCGGTAGTTTTTATTCTGCCGGCGATCACGCTGCGTTCCAGCTCTTCGATTTGCACCATCATCGTCGTCGGAACGAATGTCGTTACGACGCCGTCGATCTTTACCACTTCGCTTCTCAATCAATTTCTGCAAGTCATCTGGCAGGGGAAGTTCGTTTGGCATGAGAACACTCGAAGTACAGAGGGCCTTTCATCAGTACCGTAAAAAATGCGGACCCGATGTCCGCTTAAATGCTCTGAAGTAAACCATCATCCGTGTCATGGAGTTTCGTACGTCCTGAACTTCTAGCGAAGCCTTTGTCCCTTCGAGGAACTGCCTACTGCAGCAGCGCGACGATGAGTTGCCGTCGAGTTCGATGACGCAGGCAATTCTGACTTCTGTTGCGTCCCGTGAAAAGCCTGATTTTTGCGATCCGGCGACTTCTGCCGATTCGCCCCGCCGGAACCAGGTGTGCCTGAAGTCTGGCGGACTCCAGCACCTTCGGAGACTTCGTTCGGAATTTGCATCACCTTAGGAGCGTCTTCCGGCGTCATGCCTCGATCAAAACCAGCGGGGACCGGTGGGACTTCTGGCGGGACCATCGCCGGACCTGACGCAGCTCCGGCACCATCCGGTTCTACGGTGACCGTCACCCCGGTTCCGGCATCGTCTGAATAAATTTCGGTGCCATCGAGGTAGGGGTCCATCGTTCGAGGAGGCTCGGAGGTCAATCGCATCCCCTCGGAAGAACGCAGCTCACCGAAGGCCTTTCTCCATTCTCTCGGCCGGAAATGAACTTCCGGAAGTTCTGGCTCCCACGGCCGATATTCTCGCTGCAATGCACCGTGGAAAATCGGCGTCTGGGTTCGATCGAGCTGCACCTTTTCACGATCGCTTGTCGGACAGGGACATTCCACAATTCTTGGTACCAGAACCACAATGACTTCCTTGCGAGACCGGATCTGGCGGACGCTCTGGAAGAGTTTTCCAACCATCCAGAACTCCCCAAGGAATGGCGCTTTCGCACGCTGATCATCATCGACTTCACGGATGAGACCGCCAATCACCATTCCCTGACCGTCGTTCAGCAGGACCGTAGAGTTGACCGTGGTGATCTGTTCGTCCGGCAATTCGGTCCTCTGATCGATCTGACCATCGGAAACTTCAGGATTCACCTTCAACAAGATCTGACCGTCAGCACCAATATAGGGCGTCACGGTGAGTACAACGCCGATGTCGAGGAACTCGACGCCCTGTACCGTGCTGGTTTCCGTCGTCGTGCTTTGGCGGTATCCGATCTTTCCGCCAATCTGAATCTTGGCTTCCTGTCCGTGCGTCACCAGAACATGAGGAGACGCCAGCGTTCTCGCATCAACGGTGGCTTTAAGGGCATCCAGCAGACCATCCACGTTGTTTCCGTCAATTCCGAACAACATTGCCGGACTGCTGGTGCTTTTGCCAAATCCCGGAGTCTTCAGGAATATACGCGAACCCGACACATCGGAAAGCACTTCCAGATTGACCCCGTGCCGATTTTCGGCTGACAGATCCACTTCCAGAATATGAGCTTCGATCTGGACCTGCTTGGGAGGTCGATCGAGTTCACGGATACAAAGATCGATGCGATCAAGATACTCCGGGAGGTCTTCAACAATCAGCCGATCTGCGGACTTTCTCGTGTCGACCTTCTCAGACACCATCGACTTCACTCGGCCAACAGGCGAGATCAGATCCTTAACGACCGCTTCGACTTCGGTGCTGGACACGTAACTGAGCGGATAGACTCGGATCACGCGTCCCTGGACGATGGCCGAACCGCCCCCAGTCGTTGACAGTTTCGAGATCGAAATGATGTTGTTTCGACGGCTCCATGAGAGTCCCTGAATCGAAAGGATGGCGTTCAGAGCATCGGCCAGCGGCACATCACGCAGAGTGACGGTGACCTTCTCTGTGATGGATTCCGAAGAGACGATATTCAGGCCATGGTCCTGCGCCAGAATTGCCAGAATGTCACTCAGACTGGCTTCACGAGCGATCAGGGTAATCAGGCCATCGTTCATTCGTAACTCGAGGTCTTTTCGAGTCACAACAGTGTCCGAATTGTTGAACGGAATATTGACGACTCCATCTTCATCGACAGTCAGTCGTCCATGAGGAACTGGCAGACCTTCTTCTGTCATTGGATCAAGAGTCTTAGCGTCGAATTCCGCTTCCGGAGTCGTCGGCTCGCCATCTGGGTCCGCCTGATTGCCGGCGAGTCCCGCTTCGTCCGACGACCGATCATCAACGGGCTGTGCTGAAGCCGCCCCGTCCGGTGGCAATGATTGCCGGCGCTGAAACGGACTTCCCTGAATCAATCGCTGTGGTGGCTCGTCCAATGAACTCTGTGCGTCGGCGTCCGGAACCGGCGGGACAGATTGCCGTTCTTCATCTTGAGTAGGCAATGCCTGTTGCATTACGGCAGATGTTCTGCGAATGGGACGGTTGCCGATATTTCCTCGTGCTGCAGAATTCGCAGCAGATTGCTGAGGCTTAGTTGCTGGCTGAGGTCGTGTTTCTGGCTGAACCCGGTTTTCGAGGCGCGACACTTCTGAAGTTCGCGAAGTGGGCGCTGACGCCGTTTTTGCTGCGGCACGGAAAGTTCGAGGCCTGGGCTCTGCTGTTGAAGCTTGAGCCTCATTCACTTCAGTCGGCTTTATTCCCCGACTTGAAGACGCCGCCTCCGCTTCTGGAGTTGGTTTCAGAGGCTTCGGCGTGCCCGTCTTTCTCCAGCCATCTCCCGCCTGAACGACACTGCTGACCAGAATCACCAGGCAAAGGCACCGAACGAGCCGATTCCACAACGCTCTTCCGACCAATGCGGCAGCAGCGTGCCTTGATGCACGGTCGACTGCCCGGTTGGCGTTGTGGTGTGTCATGGTGTTGGTCTCCCCCGGCACCGTACTCGGGAAATCTCTGATGATGTCTGTCCATTGCTGTACAACTGCCATCTAGCTATCGACGACGCCCTCAGCAAACTCAAGCTGACTGGACCAACGCGAAGAATCCGCGGGAAAGTAAAAGTCCCCCCTGGAAAAAAAGTCCTCCCAGACTCGCTGCCTTAACTCATGCCAAAGGAGTGCCGTGGCTTCACGCAGCCAGTCGCGAGCCCTTTTCCGGCAGAATCTGCTGAAATAATGATATTTCAGACGCCAGAGCAGGGACTCGGGAATTATCCCGGGGCTTTCCACTGAATCTGGGGTCTGAACACCTATTGACCTGTTTTTCCGATCGCGCTACTGTTCACCCCGTTGCTTGCAGCCTGTGAATCAGGTCGCAAATGAACCAATCGCCCCCGGAAGCAGCTAGAGTCCTCCGCCCCCCTGGGATTCGCTGCTTCCGGGATTTTTTTTGCGCCGAGTCGACCGCGGCTGCTTCCGACGGTTTGCACCTGACAGTGTGCTTCTTCAGAATCCGGCTTCTGCGACTTCGCCTTCCCACATTCTCTCCGCCCCGACAAGGCTGCCTTCATGCGAACTGCCGGACTGTTTCTGACACTGTGCCTTATTCACGTCAGCTCATCAAATGCGATGGCTCAGCAGTATTCGAATCTGCTGAAAGACAAAAGCCTGAGCCAATGGATGCTGCCAAACGGCGAAGACGTCAAGTCCGGCTGGGAATTCGATGCCGATGGAACGCTCCATCTTGCTGGCAAGGGGAACAACATCATCACGAAAGACGAATATCAGGACTTTGATCTGTGGTTCGAGTACCGGATTTCTGAAAAGGGCAACAGCGGGATCAAGTACCGAGTCGCAAAGTTCGGGAATTCATGGCTTGGCTGTGAGTATCAGATTCAGGATGACTCAGCGTTTCCAAAGCTTCCGGCCAAACACTACACGGCTTCTCTTTACGACGTGTTCGACAAATCCAGCCCGATCCTGGAGCGACGGTACGTGAATCCATCGGAGTTCAGTGTTGGCCGAATCATCGTCCAGAATCACCGAATCCGCCACTGGATGAATGGTAACCTCATCATCGACGAACGAGATGATTCGCCGCGTTTTCAGGATGCGATTCAAAAGAGCAAGTTTCGCTCTGAAGCGGGGTTTGGTACCAATGCAAGCGGACGGTTGATGCTGACCGACCACGGCAGTGAAGTCTGGTATCGAAACTTGTATATCCGTCGGCTGAACAACTGCGCGATGATTCCCTGAGCAGGTGAACGGCTAACGCTTCAGGCTGAAAGCC
>JAEUII010000340.1 GCA_016795145.1 Planctomycetaceae bacterium | reverse complement strand
CTTGCGGTGCGAATCAAGCGCACTGGATGGGACCGAGCACTGAAACTTGGAGTCCTGACAAACCCGGAACCATCCGTGTATCGAAATGCGGACCAATGGCAGGCTGAATTCACCAAAGCTCCGGTTCACATTCAGTGGGATCCCGAACGTAGCCTTCGAGGAGCGAGTCTCAACCACTTCAGCATTCAGATTGGCATCAGCCGACAACTAATTCTCGAATATGTCGAAGACTGGATCGTGGAGATCAACGATATCACCCCAACAGTCGTTCGGATCAGGGACTCGTTACGTGCAGGAAACGAGGGGGCTGCCAAACGTCTGCTGCCAGTTGAGCGAGTCTATCCCGTGCCACCAGAACTGGGGAAACGCATTCTAATCTTGTGATCGCTGGTCGCGTTCAAGGTACGTTCGCAAGCCTGCGTCAAACACCAGTCGCCATCCTTCGACAGGAGGCTCTCCGCCCAGCACGCCGAAGCGATCGTCTCGAATCGTCAGCAGCGTTCCCTCCGCGGTTGCAGCCAGAGTGATCTTCAGCGACGTGATTGCCGGGCCGCCGAACGGAGGAAGAAGATGTCCGGCGAGTTGCAGTTCCTTTTCATGATTCACACCAACCACGCTGTACCAGAGCAGCCCCTCTCCATTCCCAAAGTCCTCAAAGACTCGACCGCCGACTTTGGCTTCAATCACAAACTGTTGCGTTCGTTCGGACGTTACAAAATCCTTCGGCCACCATTGAGTCGACTCGGCGGTCAACGCCGTCCAGACGCGCGCACAGGTCGCGGCGATTCGAATCTCCAGGCTCCACGATCCGGACGAAATCTGCTGCGATGACATGAGCGTCTCCTGTTTCCGTGTATGTTGGAAATTTGTCTGCAGGATTGTTGGCAGCCACGCAACGCGTCGCAACCATCCGGCTGTGCTCTTCCATGACGCATTCATCGTGCATCTGACTTGTTCATTGAAGTCCTGTGGGTTGAGGGCTTCTCTTCGCTAACTAGTGGTTTGTCACATCAACAATTTACGATTAGCCGTCATTCCCGCGCAGGCGGGAACCCAGCTTGCAACGTTCTGGGTTCCCGCCTGCGCGGGAATGACGAACCCCTTTTCGTTGGTCTGACAGAGCACTAGAATGCACGGATGGACCTTGAACGAATCAGAAAAGAAATTGCCTTCGAGGCCGCGCGACTGATGGCGAATCGTAAGGAATCGCGCTACATGGAAGCTCGCTGGCGCGCCGCACGCTCGATCACTCGCAGCTATCTGCCTCCGGAAGCCCTTCCGACCGACTTTGAAATCCGAAGATCGCTCGACCAGATTGTCGGCGCTGACAGTGCGGCGAAGGCGGAAGATCCCGAAAGAGACGATCAGAAGTATCAGTACTTTCTTTCGCTGCTGCTTCCGCTCGATCGAGTTCGTCAGGATCGCCAGTCACATCCTGAAGGAGATGTGCTCTATCACAGTCTTCAGGTCTTTGAGCTGGCTCGGGAACATCGCCCCTGGGATGAAGACCTTCTGCAGGCCGCGCTGCTGCATGATGTGGGCAAAGGCATTGACCCGATGGATCATGTGAACGCGGGGCTGGCCGTTCTTCGAGGCAGGATCTCTGAACGAGCCCTCTGGCTGATCGAGAATCATGGACTTGCTCAGCGAGTGCTCGACGGAACCGCCGGGGCTCGCGCGCGACGACGACTGACCAATTCCGAAGACGCCGACGCACTGGATATTTTGACCATCTGCGATCGCGAAGGCCGATTGCCGGGACGGCGAGTCTGCTCGGCGGAAGAGGCGGTTGAATATCTGCGTCAGCTTGAGATGGATAACGACGCTTCTGAAGATGAAGATGACGATGTCGACATCGAACTGGAATCAGATGGAATGCCCGAAGACCTGACAAACGAACAGGATCTCTAAATGGCAAGCGTGACGATTTCCGTTCAACAGGACGTCCTTGCTGAGCGTAGACAGAAAGCGGCAGAACTTCGCGACGAATTTTCGCGCAAGGGAACGCTGGTGGTCAACGTGGTGTCGTCCCCGGGTGCCGGCAAGACAAGTCTGCTGCAGGCGATGGCCCGGCACTGGAATGGTGCGTTTCGAATCGCGGTTCTCGTCGGCGATATCGCCACAGAACGCGATGCGGAACGGCTCCGTCCGCACATGCCAGCCGAGCAACTGACGACAGGTGGTGCCTGCCATCTTGAAATTCCATTGGTGCGAAAGGGGCTTGAGCGTCTTGGAGATCGCCCGCTGGATTTCCTGTTCATCGAGAATATCGGAAACCTGGTGTGTCCGGCTTCGTGGGATCTTGGCGAACATCTGCGAGTGGTGCTGTTGAGCACGACGGAGGGAGACGACAAGCCGGGCAAGTATCCCAAGATGTTTCGGACAAGCCACGTGCTGGTGATCACAAAGTCTGATCTGCTTCCGTACGTTCCCTTTAACGTAGCGAGCGCGATCGAGGATGCTCATCAGATTCAACCACAACTTTCGACCTTCGTCACGAGCGCACTGCACGACGAAGGTGTCGATGCGTGGTGCAGTTATCTGGTCGAAGAACGTGGTCGCATGCTGAAATCGACTTTGTTGAGCACACATGACGAAAATGACTCCCCCTGATCAGTGCAGAGTGGCAGATCATGTCTGACCCGGATCATATCAGCCTGAGCGTCGAACTCAGTGGATTTGTGCAGGGTCTTGGAATCCGTCCTCTCGTTGTCCGCCTCGCGCGATGTGCGAAGGTTGCTGGCTCCGTCGGAAATGACCCGGCGGGTGTTCGGATTGATGTGCAGGGGAGGGCAGACGCCGTTCAGTCGTTCCTCGACGAACTAAGAGTGAGCCTTTCGCCTGGGTCACTTGTTCGCAAGTGCTCGGACAACAGGCAGATGGTAATTCAGACGCCGTTCGGAATTCGAGCCTCCGTCGTTGATCGACCGTGCGATGTTCCAATGCCTCGCGACATCGTCCTCTGTGACTCTTGCCGTTCGGAAATTCTGTCGCATACAGATCGGCGCTGGCATCACCCCTTCAACAGCTGCGCGACGTGCGGACCGCGTTATAGCCTGATGGTCGCACTGCCGTGGGATCGTGAACGCAGCACCATGAAATCCTTCGCGATGTGCGGTGTCTGTCAGCACGAATACGAGTCTGCAGACGATCGACGTTTTCACGCTCAGACGATTTCATGTCCGGCCTGTGGTCCAAAGCTATCTCTGTATCAACCGCCGAATCCGAATCATCAATTCGAGCAGCAGGAGATACTCAACCAGGCCGTGCGGATCCTTCGACGCGGAAGCATCCTCGCGATTAAAGGAATCGGTGGCTTTCAACTTCTCTGTGATGCAACTCAACAACACGCTGTGGAAGAACTGCGGCGTCGCAAACGACGAATATCGAAACCGTTTGCCGTGATGCTGCATGATGCCTCCGTGTTAAGTCGTGAGCTGACGTCGCAGGAACAAACGGCACTGAATTCACCGGAGAACCCCATCGTCATTCTGGATCGCTCGCACTTCCCTCATCAGGCCGCCTCCGTCACCTGCGGAATGACGTCGCTCGGAGTCATGCTTCCACCAACAGCCCTGCACTGGCTTCTTAGCCTGGAAGCAGCCGTCCCTCTTGTTGTCACCAGCGCGAATCAGGAATCAGAACCGATCCTCTTCAACGACCATGATCCTGATTGCCTTGAACAACTGACGAGACTGTCAGATGCCATTCTGACTCACGATCGTGAGATCCTGCAGCCCATCGATGACAGTGTGATTCGCGTGACCCATCCTGGCCAGGTGACTCTGAGGGCAGCTCGGGGATGCACGCCATGGCCATTATCGCTCACGTCCGGTTGTGAATATCCGACAGAGCTCTCGGAACAGGAACACCAGGCACTGCCGCGGATTCTGGCACTCGGCGCCAATCAAAAAGTATCACTGGCGGTTTGTAATGGTCACCAAATGGCTCTGCTGCCTCACCTTGGAGATATTTCAACAACGAGTTCACGCATTCGCTTTGAGCAGAACATCCGAAGGACGCTCCATCTGTACCAGTTTGAGCCTCAGATCATCGCTCATGACTTGCACCCGGATTTTTACACCACGAACTGGGCTTCAAAAGAGTCTGCAGCTAACCCATCCATTCAGACCATCGCCGTGCAGCACCATCATGCACACATTGCCGCCACAATGCTGGAACACCGGCTCGACAATCAGGTGGTCCTGGGAATTGCGTTTGATGGTTCCGGCTACGGGCCCGATGGAACAATCTGGGGCGGCGAGTTTCTGCGAACCACGATGACAGGATTTGAACGACTCGCATGCCTTCGCCCATTCCCTCTTGTTGGTGGCGAACACGCGATTCGAGAACCATGGCGAGTTGCCGTTGCGCTGCTTGTGGATGCGATGCCCGAACTCACACTCTCTGAACTTCGGGATCTTCTGACGCTCTCCAAACAGCAGGACGCTCAACTCGACATTGTCTTCGGGCTGCTGAAATCACACGCTCAGTCAACTGCACTTGAACCTCTGCCCGGCATTCTACACACGACCAGCATGGGGCGCCTGTTTGATGGAGTTGCATCGCTGATCCTAAAGTGTCATTCAGTTTCGTTTGAAGGTGAAGCGGCGATGAGGCTGGAAGACTGTGCGATGCAACTGGTGGAAAGGTCCGTGGACGAATCGCAACTCACAGGCTGGTCAATCCCTGTGACAAAGTCGACCCTCGATGCCGCAGTATTGCGGTGTGACTGGCGTCCCATGATCCGTGCTATGGTGAAGGCCATTCGGAAGCAGACTGCACCATCGCTCTTGAGTACGATGTTCCACGAGTCGATCGCAACGCTGGTCGCGAAGATGGCCCTGTTGTTTCCGGATTACCCGGTGGTCGTCGGAGGCGGGTGTTTTCAGAATGCTGTTCTGATGCAGCGAATGAAGGACCATTTCGCGGGAATTGAACGACCGCTCTATTTCCCGGAACGAATCCCGGTAAACGACGGTGGCATCTCCGCGGGCCAACTGGCGGTAGCATTCGCGCAGACTCTCGCGCGGCCCTCTCCCGAGCTTGCTGGCGCTCGCTCGACCTCTCCCTAACGTCGTTTGGGAGAGGATTTGATGTTTACCAATCTGGGCTGATACTTGATTAAGTAGTACTATCATAATCACACATGTTCTAGCCCTGCCGCAGAAATCTGCAGTCTGTGGGTAGTCCGATCTTGCACCACGAATCAACATCAATGAGAAGCAGCCATGGCAACAGCGCGACGAAGAAGCGCGAACGGTACAGGCCGTGGCGCAGGCACGCATGGAAGGCGAAGCGGCGGGTGAAGCGCGAAGCCTTCGAGGCCAAATCGCTTTCATGCAGAAACTATTGGGACATCGAGTTTGGACGAGTGAAGAATTTGCAGCCTGTGACCTTGCACAACTGAGGGTCATCTCAGAGCAACTTGAACAGCAGTTAGAAAATCGGAACTCCTGACCGCGGCCGAGTCAGACTTCTACCAAGGAAACCAACGGTGGTCGCTGCTTCGAGACCCCAACTTTCAACGTTCAGGGTTCCCGCATGCGCGGGAATGACGAACCGCTCGTCGTTGTTCTGACGGAGCACTGCCTAACCTGACAGGTTCCAGATTCGATAACCGGGGCAGGCCAGGATTCCAATCGGCACTGGCGCCGCCCTCTCCCGAGCTTGCTGGCGCTCGCTCGACCTCTCCCTAACTTCGTTTGGGAGAGGATGGAATTGGAACCGATTCATAGATGGTGCGATGATGAATTCTCAGCGCTTGCCGATGGCTTTATCCGAGATATCTCGGCGGCACCAGCCGCCTTTCCAGGAGATCTTGTCGACCGCTTCGTACGCGCGAGCCTTTGCTTCGGCAACGGTGGAACCCATTGCGGTGACGCCAAGGACTCGGCCACCCGTGTTGACCACTTCGAAGTTCTTCAATGCCGTGCCCGCGTGGAAGACTTTCACATCAGGCAGAGCGTCAGCCTCTTCAATACCTGAAATTGCGTGACCCTTCACGTAATCGCCAGGATAGCCTTCAGAGGCCATCACAACACAGACGGCCGGACGCGGATCCCATTCCAAACCTTCCAGTTCGGAAAGACGTCCTGTGGCAGCCATCATCAGCAGTTCGGCCAGATCTGTTTTCAAACGCATCAACACAGGCTGAGCTTCGGGGTCGCCAAATCGTACGTTGTATTCCAGAACCTTCGGACCACCGGCGGTCAGCATGATGCCGGCGTACAGAATCCCGGAGAACGGGCAGCCATCGACCTTCATCGCATGGACGGTCGGCACCAGTATGCGTCGCACGATCTCATCCATAATCTCCGAGGTCACCAGCGGAGCAGGGCAGTAAGCTCCCATGCCACCGGTGTTCGGGCCTTTGTCATTGTCGTAGGCACGCTTGTGGTCCTGAGCGACTTCGAGCGGAACGATCGTGTCGCCATCCACCAGCGCAAGAACGCTCGCTTCTTCACCCACGAGACACTCTTCGATCACGACCTGAAGACCAGCGTCGCCAAACGTCTTTTCCTGAAGGATCGACTTCACAGCAGCACGGGCCTGAGCTTTGTTCGCACAGACAAAGACGCCTTTGCCGGCCGCCAAGCCATCGGCTTTCACAACCAGCGGCTGTTCATCGCTCTCTTCGATGTAGCGATCCGCCTCCTGCCAGCGATTGAAGACCGCAAAATCGGCCGTCGGAATACTGGCGCGGCGCAGCATCTTCTTCGTAAAGACTTTGCTGCCTTCCAGTCGAGCAGCCGCGGCGCTGGGTCCAAAAATCGTCAGTCCCTGTCGTCGAAACTCGTCGACGATGCCGGCAACCAGAGGAGCTTCCGGTCCTACAACGGTCAGGTCAATTCGGTTGTCGCGAGCGAACTGGACCAGGCGAGGAATATCGTCGGAGCTGATGTTCCGGTTGTCGCCATCTTTTGCCGTTCCCGCATTCCCTGGCGCACAAAACACTTCTTCGACTTTCGGAGACTGCTTCAGCTTCCAGACCAAAGCGTGTTCTCGTCCGCCCGAACCAACAACCAGAATTCTCATCGCACATCACTTTCAAGACAAAACAAAAAGACTCGCGGCAGGTTACCGCGAGTCCTTCAGGTTTTCGATTCTCAGGATGACTGCTGTTCACTCCGTGCTGGAATTCTCACTCAGAAGCAGTCACATCCGGAATCACAGAATGTGAACCTTCAGCCGTTATGTGACTGGCACAGATTCCGGCTTCAAAACAAACGGGAACACTCGCACCGCAGTGCCGGCAGTGTGCTGCTTCTTGTAAGCCAGCTGAGCAGCTCGGTCCGCTGCGAACTGCAGGCGGATAAATTCGAGCCCACAGAAGGAATCGATATCTGCTTCCGCTGCAACGTCGGCAAACATCTCACCGGCGGATGCGGCGTGCCGACGAACACCATGAATGCTGCGCTCACGAACCTTGACGCCGGCCGCAGCCAGCTTAATCAAACCCTTCAGGAATCGGCCGACTGTT
Organism: Planctomycetaceae bacterium; assembly: GCA_016795145.1. Taxonomy (GTDB): domain Bacteria; phylum Planctomycetota; class Planctomycetia; order Planctomycetales; family Planctomycetaceae; genus SXXK01. The sequence continues at coordinate 28,155 of JAEUII010000340.1, read as the reverse complement.
GTGTCCGCTCCGGAAACTCGCCAGAGCTTCTCCCACTCTTCATGAGCTTCCCAATAGAAGCCAAGATTGAAGTAGTCGAGTCCCAGCAGGTAGTTTCGGTTGGCGTGCCAGTTGTCCGGACCCAGTGCTCGGGGGCCCTGGCCTGGGGCATGCTTCTTTCCGTGACTATGACCTTTGGGATCGCGAATCGGATGGGGCATCCCGGAGCCGGGATAGTAGGTATAAGGAGGGAGGGGGCAGGATGGATACAGACGCTCAACTTCGGCTTCTGCCGTAATCATGTTCGGTCGACTCCATGTACTAGGGGTCAGAATTTCGGTTGCTCCGCGGAATCGTACGCAGGGAGGTCACTGTGGAATACACGCGGAACTTGAATTCGACGCGACTTAGCCTCAACCCGAGCCCGTAGACCCACGATCGAAGGAATTCCCTGCTCACGTTTTTGCCTTAACTTCCCACTTGCGTGCACCGTGCATGCGCGAGGCAGAATAAGACTGAAACGCCATCAAAACTGAGCATTTGATCAGGTGTCGATCGTGCCCGGATTCGATTGCACCGAATTTACACCTTTTTCCGTCAACTTCGAGTACTTATTCGGGCATTTCCTCAGATTGTGCCAGGCTGTTGCCAGAAGGCACACCACCCCGAATGATCGCTGAAATTTCAGCAGCCTGCCTGTTTTTACAGACCGACGGCGCAAGCTGGGGCGAGACCATTGTTTGCGCCAACAATCCACCCCCCGTTTCGCATTCGCACCCAATCGATCAGCAAACCTACCGTAGTGGAACTCGCTAGAGTTCCCCCTCACCGTCCCGTTCCGCATTCGCACTTTCCCCCGCCGCGCCTACGAATCGCAGACGATCTCTGACTCTGCCATTCTCGCTCACCCAATCCCGCTGCCGGATGATTCTGGAGCATGTGGCATTCCTGTTAGCATCTGAGCGTCAAAGTGAACCATGTCTCACAGGACCGACGAATGCAGACCTCTCGACCCGGCATATCGATCTTCTCACTCATCCTCGCTTCGCTGCTGGGAGCACACTGTTCCACACTCAACGCCCAAACGCTTGATGATCAGCTGAAGGCAACGGCTGTTTCCGAACTGGCGGCCGAATCGATCGCCAGCGGAGATGCTGTTCGAGGCGCCATCGTTTTCTTCCAGCAATCAATGCAATGTTCCAAATGCCATTCGGTCACAGGACAAAGTGCCACCGGTCTTGGCCCTGATCTGGTCAGCCTCTCAAAAGAAACGACGAATGAACAAATCATCGAATCCGTTTTGCTGCCGTCGAAAGTGATTCGCAAGGGCAATGAATCCGTTTCGGTTGTGCTGACGGACGGACGAACGATCGTTGGCATCCTCGTCGAAAAGACAAATGACGGTGTCACGCTGCGAGATGCCGCACGGCTTGGAGAAACCATTTCCATCCCGGCAAAGGACATCGATGAGGTCGTTCCCGGAACTGTTTCTCTGATGCCAGCAGGACAGATGAATCTTCTGTCGAGCCGCCAGCAGTTTCTTGATCTCATTCGCTACCTGATCGAGGTTCGCGACGGAGGAGCGGCCCGCGCGAAAGAGCTTCAGCCTTCTCCGTCGCTGCTGACATTTGTGGTGCCGGAATATGAGCAGCACATTGACCATGCGGGATTCATCAAAGACTGGAACCAGCAGTCGTACGAACGTGGAGAAGCCATCTATCGGCGAGTCTGCATGAACTGTCATGGCACAAAGGACCAGGCAGGCTCACTGCCCACGTCACTAAAATTCGCATCGGGAAAATTCCGCAGCGGAAGTGACCCGTTCACTATGTACCAGACACTCACGCGCGGCTTTGGCTTGATGGCGGCTCAGACATGGATGGTGCCGTCTCAGAAGTACGACGTGATCCATTACATTCGCGAGACGTACCTCAAGCCTCACAACGCATCGCAGTACGTCGACATCACACCGGAATATCTCAGTCGCCTGCCAAAGGGCGATACGCGTGGCCCGGAGCCCAGCAAGATCCAGCCATGGAACGCGATGGACTATGGCCCCAGCCTGACTCATACGTATGAAGTGCCTGGCCCAGTTCACAACTTCGCGTACAAGGGGATCGCGATGAGGCTCGATCCCGGTGCCGGCGGAGTTTCACGTGGCCATCACTGGATGCTGTTCGACACGGATACATTACGCATGGCGGCCGCATGGAGCTCGGTGCCGAATGGCGATCCGGATCAGAACTTCATCGACTGGCGAGGCATTCAGTTCAACGGCGAACATCAGATTCATCCAAATCTGACAGGGCATATTGTCGCGTCGAACGGAACAGGTCCCGGCTGGGCCAATCCCGCCTCAGGACAACTCACCGATGATCAGCGAGTACCAGGCCGAGACAATCGCCAGTACGGTCCATTGCCAGCGGAATGGGGAAAATTCCACGGACAATACTCGTATGGCCAGGACACAGTGCTGTCCTATTCGATCGGCGACACCCCCATTCTGGAACTACCTGGTTTGTTGATACAGGATGACCTCAAAGCAGCACCGGTCTTCCTGAGAACCCTGAACCTTGGTGCTCGTTCACAGGCACTCACACTGCAGGTGGCCGAGCAGCCTCAGGCTTCGTTGTTGATGCAATCCGATGACCAGACGAGCGTGATCTTTGGACAGAAGATTGAACCCAGAGCAGACCCCACGTCCAATGCCCCTGTCACATTTGATGGATCAACGTACCTGGAGATCGAAGACGCGAGTGCATTTGATCTGATGGAAAAAGACTTCACGATCTCCGCGACCATCCGAACAACGGAAGGCGGTACAGTCTTCGCGCTGACGAGGCCCGAAGACAAGTGGATCCCCGATGGACAAACTCTGTTCATTCGCGATGGTCGACTGGTCTTTGATATTGGCTGGGTGGGAGCCGTCACGTCGAAGAAGAAAATCAACGATGGAAAGTGGCATCGCGTTGCTGCTGTGTGGAATCAGAAGAGTCAACGACTGTCTCTGTTTGTCGACGGTCGCGAAAATGGAAGCGGCGAACTTGGTGCCAAAGCAAAGCTCAGCGGTGCCGTCGCGCGAATTGGATTTACAGCGCCGAACTTCCCCGGGCCGCAATCGTTCTTCACAGGAGAACTCCGGGATGTTCGTTTCTTCCAGGCAGCTCTGGATGAAGAACTGAAGTCCGAGGAAGCTCTTGCGAAACGCGAAGCGGGACTCGTTGGTCACTGGAATCCGCTTGCAGCAACCGGAACAGCCGTCACCAATCTTCAAGGCCCTGCGCAGAAGGCGATCGTGCATCGCGGCGAAACGCAGGCTCAGCCGTTGCAGAGCCTGGTCGCGGGTGTCAAAGGGGATTTCAATGCCGGTGAATTGCAATGGACACATCGCGACGGCCGGCTACTGCTGACAATTCCAGCGGGCGACGAATCACGTCGGTTCACGATCTGGATGAAGAACGGACAACCGGACCACGCGAATGACGCCGGTTCTCTCATGGCGCCGGCGATCCCAGATGCCTCCAAAGATCTAAAGTCGATGACTCAGGGAGGACCACGTCGCTGGAATCAAACGCTAACAACGACCGTTGCGACCACCTTTGATTCCGGACCATTTGCCACCGACATTCTGGTCGCACCGGAAGCCAATCCGTGGCTGGCTCAATGCCGCTTCACGGGGCTCGACTTCTTCTCCGATGGACGAATCGCGGTCTGCTCGTGGGATGGAGATGTCTGGGTTGTCGAAGGGCCACCGGACTCAACCCAACTGAAGTGGACTCGCATTGCCTCCGGTCTCTTTCAGCCTCTGGGTCTAAAGATCCTGAATGACACGGTTTATCTGACCTGCCGTGACCAGCTTGCAGTTCTTCGAGACCTGAACGGCGATGGCGAAACGGACTTTGTGGAATGCCTGAACAATGATCATCAGGTGACCGAACACTTCCATGAATTTGCGATGGGACTTCAGACCGATGCTGATGGAAACTTCTACTACGCCAAGTCGGGACGTCACGCACTCGAGGCTGTTGTTCCACATCACGGAACTCTGCTGAAGGTCTCGCACGATGGTTCTCGCACCGAGATTCTGGCGAACGGTTTCCGAGCAGCCAACGGCGTTTGCCTGAACCCTGATGGCTCATTCGTGGTGACCGATCAGGAAGGCTTTTGGAACCCGAAGAACCGCATCAACTGGGTGACACTCAATCCGGACGGTCAACCAAAATTCTATGGCAACATGTTTGGTTACCATGATGTTACGGACTCCTCCGATGCAGCGATGGAACCACCTTTGTGCTGGATCACCAATGCGTTTGATCGATCACCCGGGGAACTGCTCTGGGTCGACAGCAAGAAATGGGGACCGCTGAACGGCTCACTGCTGAACCTGTCGTATGGCTACGGCAAAGTGTTTCTGGTCCCCCACGAATCTGTGGAAGGCAGGATGCAAGGCGGCATGATCGAACTGCCAATTCCGCCATTTCCAACCGGCGTGATGCGAGGCCGATTCAACCCCCGCGATGCTCAGCTGTATCTCTGCGGAATGTTCGCCTGGGCCGGCAGCGCAACCTATCCCGGAGGACTCTACCGCCTTCGCGCGACTGGCCAGCCAATGCACTTACCCGTCGAGTTACACGCAAAGAAGACAGGCATAGAACTGACTTTCACAGAAGCGCTCAGTCGCGAGTCCCTGAAGCCAGACAATGTTCACATCAAAGTCTGGGACCTGAAGCGCACCGCCAATTACGGATCACAGCACTACAACGAACGTGAACTGACAATCCGTGAAACGCAGCTGAGCGACGACGGGAAGACGCTGAAGATCATGATCCCGGAACTTGCTCCCACATGGTGCATGGAGATCCGGTACAACCTGCGAACGGCCGACGGGAAGTCTATTGAAGGAGTCGTGCATAACACGATTCATGGACTGGGGAATGATCGCACCAAATCGGGGCTCGAATGACCTGTCAGCCCACGTAATACACAATGGCCAACCCACCAACCACGATCGCGGCAACGAGCCATGCATCCGGATCGACGAAGCGGCGACGTCCCTCAACATTGTACAGCTGCCCGAGAATCGCCGTTTGCGTTGCAAGGATTGCCGCGAAGCAGGTGATGCAGTGATTGGCAGACACCACGGCCAGAAGCGACCCCTTCTGGACAAAATCCAGAGGAAAGAGCAGCATCATATTGAATGCGTTGCTGCCGAAAATATTTCCAATGGCCAGGTCGTAGGCACCCATGCGGACGGCGGCAAGCGATGCAACAAACTCCGGCAGTGACGTGCTGAGCGCAACCAAAGTCGTGCCAACGAATGTTCTCCCCAGACCAGTTGCCTTCGCGAACGACTCGGCCGCATGAGCCATGAAAGGCCCAACGAGCAGAATGACTCCTGCTGCGACTGCGAACGCAACAACAGCCTTCACGAAGGCTCCTGGCTTCTTTGCATCCGCATGAATCTCCTCAGGTGCTTCAGCCAGTGACGCACGCTGATCGAGGTAAACCACGCGAACTCCACCAAGATAAACTGCCGCAAGTGCCCACAGACCAGGCCCGACACCCAGCCATGTGATGTTCGGAATTCGGGACGAGGTCAGTAATGCCAGTCCCGCAACGGCTAATAGCGCGACGCTGACACTGCCAGACAGTGCGTGCCGCGCGGAACGGCGCGAGAGCATTCCTCCTGTTGATTTCTGCATCAGATCCAGAATGGCGAGAATCAGGAGATTCGCAAGACAGCTTCCCAGAAGGTCTCCGATCGCCAGGTCCGGTGCACCCATTCGAATGGCTGAAATGTCTACCGTCAACTCCGGCAACGAGGTTGCTCCGGCCAGCAGAATACTGCCAACCAGAAGGCGGCCAAAGCCTGTTATTTCCGCAATGGCGTCAGCCGACTTTGTCAGGATAGTGCCCGCAACGACGACTACGGCGGCACAAACGGCAAACTGGCCAAGACTGCTCAGAACGTCCATCACATCTCTCCGGCAAATACCGACCGCAGAAAGCCTCGGAATCAGGCGACATACCGACAGATGCTATTCGTCATCCCGAGGTTCGTCATTCAACTGCAACTCCTGGCAGGCATGAAGATAAGACGATGCTGACCAGGCCTGATAGCACTTTCCCATCGGTCGACCCGTTTTGCTGTGCACCCATTCATTAAACTCCCATTCGTGGTTCTTGCCAAGTCGGTTCAACTGAGCCAGCTTCAAAAGTTCCCGGCAGGCAACTTCGTAGAGTCCTAAACGATTGATGAATCGAACCCACATTCCACCAATGAAAGGCCAGATGCCTCCGTTGTGATAATGTCCGGGAAGGTTCAGCAGATTGACGATGTAGTAAGGTCGCCAGTCCGGATCACCAGACTGAACAGGAGGGTACAGATTGGTGACCGGGTACGGTTCATTCACTCCGACTCCCCACATGAATCGAAAGGCCGTCCGAGCCCGATCGGCATCCAGGACGTTCGATAAAAATGCCTGGATGTTGCCAAGAACGTCACATCGCCAGTTGAAACTGAATGGCGTGACTTCTGCCAGAAGATAACTGGAATCTCCAATCGCCGACTGCTGCTGGACAAACTGAAACCTGTCGGGCAGTACGGTTCCGTTGGTCGTCGGCCAGAACGTAGTCAGGATCTTGCTGCGAATGGCCTTCGATCTCCGAAGGCACTCCTCCGCTTCCTCGAACCGATTCTGCATTTCCAGCAGTCGGCCCCAGGCCACATTCGCACGATACCAAAGCACTTCGTCGTACAGGATGTGGTAACTTCGACCAAACAAATCAGTCCAGTCACCCGCTTCCGGAATCTCCAGCAGCAGATCGTTGTTGGCATCCAGCGCACAGAGCCACGTCATGACGCGACCGAGACGCTCTGCATAGTCCGCCAGCAAAGTCACGTCGTTCGTTTTGCGAACATAGGCATGAAACGCAATGATGACCCAGAGCCCGCTGTCGACGGAACAGATGCCTCCAATCCCACTGTAGTCCGGAGCGAGATCGTCAATGCGAACATTCGACGGAATTTGCCCGTTAGCAGCCACGCGATCAAGAAGCGTCATTAGCGTCTGCTTCTGTGCATGCCGAATCTCAGAATCTTCAAGCTCCAGTGTTCCGATGATCGTGATCGCCCCGTCGCGCGCCCAGACGCTGCGGTAATTGATGTCCGTCCCGGTGACTTCATTCTCCGTCAGAGAACACGCAGTAAACCCGTGCGGTGTGATGTTCCGCCGAATCGTTCGAAGGGCCTCACGATACCCTTCGGCGATCAGTGCTCTTTCGTCGGATCTCAGGGATCCAAACGCCGACTCCGTAAACAGCATGCGAAGAGTCGGGTCCATTGCGTCCGGACCGCAAGGCTCAGCCACTGTCGGTCCCGGCAGGATCACTCCGTAGTGCTGCAGGCCTTCCAGAACTCCGTCAGCAAGAATCTTTGTCGAATTGAACGTTGGAATTCTGACAACCGACTCGATGAGTTCCGGCTGAGCATTTTCAACCACAATGCCGCGCACGTCGGGCAGCAGGAACAGACTGGCATCGTTGCCACTGTCCCCGGCGACAATGACGGAACAAAGTTCAATCGACAACTGTCGCGCCAGCCAGGCCAGCGCGCCGCCTTTGTCGGCGCCGTTTGGAAGGACGTCCAGATCACGCATGCTGGAATACACCAGACTGACATTCAGTCCGGCCAGCGTCAGTGCATCTTCGATTTCTCGGAGCATTTCAGGCGCTGCGTTCTCCAGAAACCAGCTGGATTTCCAGGCGTGACAGAATTCGGGAGGCTGCGGAACAACTCCAGCAATTCCGCTCATGACGGCAGTCACCGTTTCCCTGTTCCAGCCGGCCTTCAGCCGTTCCGTGTAAGCCTTCCATGGACGTTTGCGCCGACCATCGTAAAGCTGAGTCCCGACTCCACCAATGATGTAGTCGGGCCACGGAAGCGGGGAAGCAGACAGCAGGTCGATGACATCCTGAACCAGCCTGCCACTGGCATACACCAGCAATGGCCGCTGACCAGTCGGCTGATTCAGCCATGCCGTACGAAAGCGGCTTGTGGCTTCCGGATTCCCAAGCAGGGTCCCATCGAGATCCGAACAGAAGATTTTGACACCGTGTGCTGGCTCGCGCGCGCTGTCAGGCATGAAGGTCTCCGATTTCCAGTTTGAAAGATCCCCGGAGCGGGGACCTTCCCGGCACGATTCATCAAAGTGACTCGACTTCAGTCCAGGTACTGCTCCATTCCACCTCGCTGTCTTGCACTAACTCTGGATCATCGTTCACCGAAGACAGCAACTGCTGAGCAACACCGGTCCAGGTAAACAGACTGCGAACGCGATGCGCGCCGAGATGCGAGAGACGATTACGAAGCCGCGTATACCGAAGAATCTTCAGCATCGAGATTCCCAGATCTTCTCGATCAAACGGATCCGCAAAGATCGCGCTGCGGCCGAATGTCAGACTCCGGTGCAAGCCTCCGTGAATTGTGACCACCGTTGGTGTCCCGCACGCCATCGCTTCAATTGCCGTCATACCAAACGGTTCATAACGACTTGAGAGCACAAACATATCGGCGGCTCGATAATAGTCCGCCAGCTGATCGTCAGGAATAAATGCGCCGAACTGAATACGTTCGGTCAGACCAAGTTCTGCGGCCTGCTGCTGCAGCGTCTGAAGGATCTTCTGCTCAGACGGGCTGAGTGCTTCACCACCAACCGCAAGGTGCAGCATCACGTCTGGCTCGCGGGATGCCAGCACAGAGAACCCATCAATCAGCAGATCGTATCCTTTGTTACGTGCCAGACGGCCCAGCGACAAAATCACGCGTCCCGAAAATCCCAGGCGGGAACGGATGGCCTGCCGGCTTGCTTCACCCACAGAAAAGAACCGATGATCATCGTAGCCCGGCGGTACAAGTCGACACCGTTGCGACGACACACCATAGTCATTCGACAGCATTTCCAGTTGTGATGGCGATGTGGCAATAATCAGATGACTGTGCCGGCAAAGGTACCGCTCGCGACGAATCCGCTCCTGAAAATTGTACTGCTGTTCAAAGCGGGAATGATCATCGGGATAATCTGTCCGCATCTGACGCATTTTCCATAACCCCAGAGAATGTGGAGTATGAATGTGCGGCACTTCCAGCTGCCGCCCGAGCAGATCACCGGCGATTCCGGCATCCCAGTAGTGGCTGTTGATGAGAGAATAGTTCAGGCCATACTCACGTATGAACGCCAGCGCGTTCTCACACCATTCCGGAATTTCGTCACACAGATATTCCTTTGGAATGAAGTCCGGTCCACCACACGGGACTCGAATGATCCGGACACCGGGTTCCACGAACTCCACTTCCGGCTGATGTTCAAACCGCCGCGTCCAGATATCGACCTGATAACCGAGTTGCGCGAGCTTCTTTGAAATCTCAAGAACGTAGACCACCTGTCCGCCCGTGTCGGACGCTCCCAGTGGCGGTCGAGCGGCCACGTAGCCGTGTGTTGAGATCATCGCGATTCGAGGCTTCTTCGAGCCGGCTTCCAGCATAACGCTGGTGGAAATCAGCGACGATTCCGACGCGAAATCCTGGTCGGAGGGCCGGTAATCGTGATTGGGTGTTTGCAGTCCGTTCGTCATTCTTGGTCTCCCTGGAATCGATCAGAAAAAGTCCTTGCGATCAGAAGTCCCTTTGGTCTCAGGGTCTATTCTCAAAGCGCCGTGGCTTCTTAGTTGTTCGCTCTGTGTCCTGATTGCTTCAGGATGGAATCAGCGCTTCGTGAGATGGCACCATCAGGATGATCAAGTTCAATCGCCCTGCGATAGAAACAACGCGACAGCTTATCCGCCCCGCAGGCTTTCAGCAGATCGCCGAGCAACAGGCAGAGTGAAGGAAGCTCAGGATGAGCCGACGCAAGCTGTGTCAGTTCGTTCTTCACGTCAAGGAACAGACCGACTCTCCACAGAACAAAGAGATCGTGCAGACGGGAAGCCACATCACCATATTTCTCACGCGGCAGAGCTCGATGCAGCGTTGCACTGCTGCCGGAATAGTCATCTCTCATGGCGTGACACCATGCCAGCAAAACATGAGCTCCCGGTCCACGATCCTGCGAGGTCGCCAGTTGAGCAAAGACGGATGCACCGACTTCATATTTGCCCTTCAGCAGCAGCCGATGTCCGTAATCGAACAACGTTTCAAATGACCATTGCTCGCATCGATCACCTCGGCGAATCGTGAAACTCGCGGGTTTCGGCGTGCATACTGTTTCTGACGGATTCGTCTCAATCATCTCTCACCCTTTCATTTCAGGTATCGAGGTTGATTCGATTGGACAATCAACGTGCCCGCAATAACAACGACACACAACATGCCTCACAGGCAACAGGCACTCAGGCAACATGCGTTCCGAAACAGCGTCCGACTGTTCAGTGTTCGAACGCAAACAGAGGAGTCATCAGGACTTAAAATCTCTTCAAATAAATCGACCATCGAACGAGCGGAAAAGCCTTTGCGCCAACTGGATATATGCTTTCCAGACAAAGCCAACTTGTGTCCCTGTGAACACAAGGTGAATGTTGCCTGTACAGCTTGCTTCCAGCCCATAACGCGGGGATGGCATCACGTGGGCGCTCACGACCGTGCCCTGCTTCTCAAACATTCGCCGGAACAAAAGACACCCTCTTCATTCCGATCGGTATGGCACGAAAAACGCACTGATGCGGTTTCTGAGATACCACGATGACGGCGCTGGGCAACACCAGTCACGCGAACAGATCCGCAAGGATGGAAAGACGGCACAATGGACCAGATGGATCATTTCATGAAGATGCTGGCAGCAATTCTCGTTCTGGGAGTTGGCGCGCAGTGGCTGGCATGGCGCCTTCGCATTCCAGCGATCCTGATGCTGCTGACGACAGGCTGCGTCGCTGGATCGTTTGCGGAGTTCATCAGCCCGGATGAAATGTTTGGCGCTCTGCTGCAGCCGCTTGTCTCTCTTTCCGTTGGATTGATCCTGTTCGAAGGCGGACTCAACCTTCGTCTGCATGAGCTGCGGAAAATCTGGAAGCCATTGCTGGGTCTGCTCACCGTCGGAGCTGCCATCACATGGTTCGGCGCTGCTCTTGCGGCACACTTTGTTTTGGGCATACCAGCCTCTGTGTCGCTGGTCCTGGGAGCGGTGCTGACCGTGACCGGTCCGACAGTGATCGGTCCGCTGTTGCGTGAGATTCGGCCTTCCGGTCAGGTCGGCGTGATCGCCAAGTGGGAGAGTATCGCCATTGACCCAATTGGTGCGACATTGGCCGTTCTGGTGTTTGAAGCCATTGCATCCATTCGCGCCGCGGAATATCAGTCAGCCACGTTGAATGCCATTCAGGGGTTCGCAGGGACAGCGATCGCCGGTGCAGCCGTAGGAGGTCTCGCGGCAAAACTGCTGGTGGAGTCGTTTCGTCGGTTCTGGATTCCGGACTATTTGCAGAACCCGATGACACTGCTGTATGTCGTTGCGTCTTTTGCGGGTGCCAACATGCTTCACAGTGAAGCAGGACTGGTTGCTGTCACCGTGATGGGAGTTCTGCTGGCTAATCAGCGACACGTCGACGTGCATCGAATTATCGAGTTCAAAGAGTCACTCACTGTTCTGTTGATCGCGACATTGTTCATCGTGCTGTCTTCGCGAGTTCCGCTTCAGGATGTCGCCGACCTGGGTTGGCGAGGGCCCGCCTTTGTTCTGTTGCTGATCTTTGTCGTGCGACCTGTTTCCGTCTGGTTGTCAACACTCGGCACGGGACTGTCACGACGCGAACGAGTCTTTCTGTCGTGGTTCGCTCCTCGCGGCATCGTAGCGGCCGCTGTGTCTTCCATGTTTGCACTGCGCATGGGAGAAAGCGGAGCCGTAATGGCACCAGCCACTCTTGTTGTCATCCTGATGACCGTTGCCATCTACGGACTCACAGCCGCACCTCTTGCTCGTCGCCTTGGACTGGCTGCGTCCGATCCGCAGGGACTGCTGATCGCGGGAGCAAGCCAGATGAGTCGGGCCATTGCCAGAGCCTTATCGAAGGAAGGCATTCGAGTTGTGCTCGTGGACACACGTTATCAGCGCGTCGCCAAAGCGCGGGAAGCAGGTTTGAATGTCTGCTTTGCCAGCATCCTTTCGGAATATGTCATGAACGCAGTGGACTTCGAAGGTCTTGGCCGATTTCTGGCGATGACATCGAATGATCAGATTAACACACTGGCGGCCGCGCGATTTCGAGAACTCTTCGGCGCCCAGAATGTTATGCAGCTGCCTCGTGGTGAAGCCCGTCAGCGACTGGAAACAACCTGGCAGAATCGTCTCGCGGGACGATGCCTGTTCGGACCAAAGCTCACCTACGAGTTCATTGATTCCGCACTTGACCAGGGAGCCACGATCAAGACCACTCGCTTCAGTCAGGTCTTCACGATGGAGGCGTTCCGTGCCCATTACGGCGATCGCGTCTACCCGTTGTTTCTGGTCGACGGGGCTCGAGTCCACGTGATTGCAGCAGACTCGAAATTCAATCCGCGAGCAGGTCAGGTCGTGATCAGTCTTGTCGTTCCGGAAACGACAACAGTGACTTCCGGTCCTTCAGATTCCACCGTTCTGTCCGACAGCAGCGTGGTCACTTCAGACGCCATCGTGTCTGCTCCACCAGGCTCCGCATCGTGACCAGATGACACCATTGAGGTCAGCAGATGCAGAAGGTCAAAGCGTTTGCGTGAGCATCTCACCTTCCGACAGCATCGGCGCTGCAATCTCGGAAGGACTTGATTCGTTCGTCGCGGTCTGAGCATCGCTGACCGTCTGGGCGATGGTCCAGACACCTGCCGCAAGCACGATCGCCATAATGGAGAAGCCCAATGCATGCTTCCATTCGCCACAATTCTGGTGACGATCGTGTAATGCACTGAGGAAATAGACCCAGCGAGTCGCCAGCATCGTGACGACGGTCAGACAATACAGTGCCGCAAGTAACATTTGATCCGACCTGTCTGCGTCCATACGCAGAACACACAGGACCATTAATACTCCCGGTCCGACAGCCATCCAGAACAGTCTTGCAAACGCGAACGTAGAACAATGCCCTGGCCAGAACTCAAAAGGGGCCCCAGCGGATCTCGAGGACTTCCCGTCTCGTGTCTTCATCTGCACATCCTGCATAGAGTCTCTGCCCCCGCGCCGTCGTCAGACAACGGCACTTCGGCAGAAAATGCTGGTAACAATCACATCCTGTGACTGCCCTTTTGCAATGCAACCGACATGCCGATCCGAGGTCACAACTCTAAGTGATGCACTCAGTGCGGCTTGCGACCGATCGGCAACTGCTGCAGCACCCGTTTGAGCGAATCCAGGAGAAGTTCATTGCCACGACATCTGGAAGCTTCTTTCCAACAATGATGTGCCTTCAATAGCTCCATGCAGGTCTGCAACTTCCAGGATATGTACAGATGACGGATTTTGTTTGGGTCAAAAGGTCGAAAACAAACAAACCAGCGGGCCACGAATGATCGCCGACAAGGTAGCAAAGAAACTCGCCATCCGGAGACAGAGACAGCTGTTTGACAGGAACTGCAGTCGTGAAAAGCGGACTCGTTGCCTGAGTTTCAAGGTGGAAAGACCGAACGATCGATCCTCGGTCACTATCCTCAACATAGAGGATCCTGCTGTTATCGGGAGACAATACCGCACTGAGTTCTATGTGATCGCTCGTATCAATGTGCCCGATATCACTTGTCTGATCGTCACTGAAGCAACGGACATTGAATCCGGTACGGTCGGCATCGAGAAAGTAAAGTTTGTCACCATCCGTTGACCACATGGGATCCTGCCCTTCACCCACCACTTTGATCAGGGATTCTCCCAGCGTTCCAATCCTCACCGTCGAACGTCGTCCCGGCTCTTCATCACACCAGGCGAAGTGTTTTCCATCCCTGGAAACAGCCACCTGCTTCGGCACGTGGGAAAATTGAAACTTCCGAACGGAGCGTCCATCTGTAGAGATTTCGACAAGTACGTCATGAATGACGGCCAGAACGTTCGGCGACTCCTGGACGCAGAACAAGAATGATGGCTCCCCGAAGACGTCAAGAAGGAGTTCGTATTCGGGTGAACCATCAAACTTTCGTACGACACATCCCATGAATGCACTCCCATAAACCAGTCGGCTCTTTCTGTTTCGATCAAGTTCGATACCGCCGATGCAATTGCAAAGTTCACTCACGTCAAATCTCCCAATCGGCATTCTTTCGGAGCCATACAATGCAGCTGTGAGAGCGTCGGCGTCTCGTGTGTTACACTGAAGAATCTCTCTGATCTCGGCGAGCGTTCTGCCGCTGACAGAATCAGAGTTTGTCAAGTAGTCTGCCACAGCCGCAGGAAGATGCGATCGAAGAGTCTGTCGCTCTGCTTCGTCAAGATTTGCCTGCTTCGCGAGATTCTGTTCGATTTGCTCCAAATCAATCGACTCCAGTGACTGGCTTTCGAGGATTTCCTGAAGCACTGTCTTGATCTGAAGTACCCTCTGTCGCAGCGATTCAACTTCCTCAGCTCCAGCAGGGTTACCGACAGTGTCATAAAGTGACCGCAATGTCAGCAGATCGTCAGATTTGTACTCGTGGATGGAGTGTTGTCTGGTTGAGACGGCGATCAGGTAGTGTTCCTTCAGTGCCCTTTGACAGATGGTGGCCCAACGGTGCATTTCATCGGCTTTGCCAGACTGTTTCAGGTGTTCAACAAGAGCCAGCATGGCAGCCCTAAGCACGTTCAGCCCGCAATACTCGCTATCAGAAATAAGATGCGTCAAATCAGGCGTGATGTCGTCCACATCATGCAGCTGAAAGTAGTCACTGAGGCCTTCAACCAGCAACTGTTGTCCTTCATCCGAAGCGTCAAGTTTCAAATGAACAATGCCTAATGCCATCGTCCGAATGGAACGCGCCGGCAGTGTTTTTCCTGCGTCGCACAACAGACGATCTCTTACCAATAAGCAGCAGTCGGCATCGTTAATCCAAAACGGATCGTTCCATGCCCACAAGATAGACTCACTGCGTGTCATAGAACGATCAAGATACTTCAGAGCACGCTTATGAATGTCATCAGAGTTTTCTCCTTCTTTGGTAAGTGACAGCAGATACTTCGACACTCCCAACAGAACGACCACGGGCTGGCCTCTGTCAATTCGTTCTTCAACCGACAGGGGTTCCAACGCTGCGACAAAGGACTCAAGTTCACCCCAATCCTCCCGATACGCCAATTGCACCCCGATGGTCTCTGCACAGACAGCCAGAGCGGATCGGTTGCACGCCACAATCTGCTCCCAGGAGTATCCCTCATTTCTCAGTGAAAAATGGTATTTGGCAAGTAGCAATTGATCCTCTTCACTCCTGGGACTCCAGAACTCCATGACGTTAAGTTCACTGAGGACCCTTTGGAGCCAGAAGCGGCTGGCTTCGCCGTCGCCGAGCAAGCGGTTGGACGCCGCCAGTTGCAAGTATACCTCAACGTAGCTTGGTGCCTTGAATGGTTCGGTCGCAATCCATGAAACAGTGGCGTTGCCTATCGACCTGGCTAATCTGGCCTCATTGCATTCGTTAAGGGCACGACAGAGTGCTACTACTTCCCCCGACACGCTGTAGGAGAAATGCTTGCTCTCCAGAGTTTCAGCAAGACTACTGGCTGGCGATTGACACACCTGCTCGTATCGCGCAGTCCACGCTTCCAGCAGGGGCAACAGGTCATCCGCTGACTTAGTCTTCGACAACAGTTCTGCCGACAGCCCAACAAACTTACCAGACTCATTCAGTACTTCCAGGGGATGGCCGCAACGAACATTACCTGTGAGCAATGTATCGAGCTGCTGTTCACCAATCGCAGCAATCAAGAGACGGGATTGCTCATAATCTCCAAGCTTAAGCATGATCTCGGCGACAATCTCTTGTGACCACTCGAAGTAACGGAGGTCATCACTTTCAGAAGGCTTTACGAGGCCCGGAAGTGTCGACTTGATAAACTCCCGCACGGGCTCAGCCTCGCCGTTCTCCAAAAGTGCGATCAGCGAAGGTTTGGCGTCCGAAATAAGGCCATGTACACGGTAGTCGATCTTCTGCGGCTCTAGCGCAGAATCACCCGTGAATATCAGCCTCAATCCTGAGGTGAAATGTACGACTGCCTGCTTATGGTCACCCAATTCCGCGTAGTGTTGTCCTATATCGTGGTGCTCGACCATTCTCGAATAGTAATCCCAATTGGTAGTCAGGCCGTTTTTCCTGCCGTTGGGCGATTGCGTCTGATTGCCCTCAAGTATCCTGATTGCCAGCGTAAGGCACTCCCGTCTCTCTGCGGGGTCGGGGGTACAGCGACTGAGGCATGAGTACAAGTCTGCATGACAGTTCGGCTTCCACTTTGCGTCATGTGGACTATCAAACCGCGGAACACTCAAGAGGTGGATGAGTGATCTGTAGATCTTGCAAAGCTCTTCAGAATTCCCTGAGTATGAGTGGCTTCCTAATTCGTAAGTCATCCTTTCGACCACATCCTGGAAGGAATCGATCGGCTGGTCGTACTGTGCTGTAATCTTGAAGTAACACTCGGTGAGATCAACGACTGGCATCTTCGCGACAGCGTAGAAAAAGGTCCGGGACTCGGCATCAATGGCCAGTTGCTCAATCACCTGAGCTGGAACGGTCCGGAAGGGACTTTGTAACGACTGTCGCTCAGCAAACTCTGCCATGCGACGAAGTACGGAACCTGCAACCACGTTGGCTTCTGTGTTCATTGAATTCTCAACGAGTGCCGTAACGAAACCTGCCAACTTCTTTTGAAGTGATGGATTCCTCGCTACTTCGGGATGCCCAAGCCCTGTATCCAGGACCCGAAGAAGACCGTCTATTGGCAGCTGTTCGTCAGAGAGGCCTTCGATCATCATCGCAAGGACAACGACACTCTCGGCGTCTTCGATGTAGTCAGTAAACTCTTTCAATGACCAGGCCTCGGGAGGCAAATCATGACGCAAATCCAGCGATGCAAGCCATGTCGATCGAGCCTCAAGCAACAGCGCGATGTGCTTCTCCGAAGCTGCACCTGACTCGAATATCTCAGAATCAAAGAGAACCTCACTGAGACCCTCCCGTGCAAGACGGCCTCCAAGCGCAGACATCGTCCTTGCTGCATGTTTTCGGCAGGCGATTTCTTCCGCATCGAAGTTAGCACCGAAATTGTGAGCCACGTCGGACGCAAGCAGTTCGGGTAGCTGACGCGGAACAGAATTCGACAGTTCTCGATAACTGGCCTGCAGAATCCTGGAGATCCTGTCATCCTGGTCGCTATCACTTGAAGCTGAGATCTCTGCTAAGGTGGTTAGATTCGATTGAAGTTCGCGAAGTACCTCAAGATCGCGATTGTCTCTTTCTTTTGATTGCGCAATCGTCTCTCGAAGCTCGCTGAGTTCCTGTCCCATCATCTCTCGCGTGGCTTCAAGCCCACGAGACTTCTGCTGTTCCTCGGTGAGTTGATACTGCAGACGACTGATGGTCTGGCTGGATTCATGGCGAGAAATCAGGACAGCGACGACCGATAACAAGACGCCGATCGTGAGGATTACCGGAAGATATCGGCGCCTCAATCCGTTATCTAACAGAACGACTTCGCGTGAGGATACGAGTTCGCAAGACGTGGCATTGTGCTTCATCGACAGCTTCCCTGCAGTGTCATTCAGGCATGCGCGTCCGAAATCCGCAGACGCGTGCAGGGGTGAGTACGATTACCCTCCTGGAGAGTCAAGATTCTCTGGCCACGCACAACAGCAGATTTTGCTGCACATGCAACGCACAGCAGGGATGTTCATGCTCACGCGAGTGTTTTCACTCAATGGGCGTCCGTGCGCATTCTAAAATCGACGTTTCCGTAACGAGGAAGATTGGGATGCCTGGCCAGGCAATTCGGTCCTGACGTCACGCCGCTCCGCGTTTGCTTCTTGCGGGAATGGATGGAACTTCCGGTCCCATCGATGAGCTGCGTTCAACAATTCGAGCGGTCACCTGCCACAGGACTTCTCGCAGTTCTTCGCGGCTGGCGTTGAGATGGTCGGCCAGAAGTTTCAACTCGCGCTCCGCTGCAGCCGTGTGGCTCTGGCTTTCTCGAGGTGCACGGAAGATCTTTTCGTGAACTCGAACAGCATTCTGCTCGGTCTCGTAAAACAGCTCTTCGTAGAGCTTCTCACCAGGACGCAGTCCCGTGAAGACGATGTCGATGTCTTCCGGGTATCGCTGCCCGGACAGATGAATCATGTCCTTCGCGAGATCGACAATTCGGACAGGTTCACCCATGTCAAGAATCAGGACGTCGCCGCCTTCGCCGATGGCCCCGGACTGCAACACCAGCTGCACGGCTTCGGGGATCGTCATGAAGTAGCGTTTCATTTCCGGATCCGTCACCGTGACCGGTCCACCTTCTTCAATCTGACGGCGGAATGTCGGTACGACGCTGCCTGCAGAATTCAGCACGTTTCCGAATCGAACGGTAATGAACTTCGTCTGTGATCTTCCGGCAACTGCCAGAAGATACTGTTCTGCCATCAGCTTCGTGGCGCCCATCACATTCGTTGGTCGCACGGCTTTGTCCGTGGAGATCATCACGAACCGCTCGACGGAGAATCGATCGGCCAGGTCCACAATGACTCGCGTGCCAAACACGTTATTGCGAACGGCCGCCTGAGGATTGCTTTCCATCAGCGGAACATGTTTATAGGCGGCAGCGTGGAACACGACAGCCGGACGGTGCAGCATGAACACTCGGCTCATGGCGTCCTCATCCGTAATGTCTTCGACGATGAACTCCAGACTGATCGCACTTCGAGTCGGATCTTTCTGAAGCTGCAGGAATTCCTGCTCCATGTTGAAGATGCCAAACTCAGACTGATCCAGCAGAATGATCTTTCGAGGTCCGAAGTTCATCAGCTGCCGACAAACCTCTGACCCAATGCTGCCGGCAGCTCCTGTGACCAGAACGACTCGGTTGCGAAGCGTCGTTCGAATCTCATTCAGGTCCAGCTGATTGGGCTCACGTCGAAGCAAGTCATCGATCGTGATGTCTCGCATCTTCAACTGAAATCGCCCGGCAGGAATCTCATCCACGGCAGGCACCAGGTGAGCATCCACACCGTTCTGCAGGCAGACTTCGCTCACTTCACGAATCGTCCGGCCAGGAAGTTTCGATGGCAGCAGGACCATCTCCGCCTGAGTTCTCTGAATGATCTTTTCCAGGCCTTCTGATGCGTCAAACATCTGCACGCCGGCAACAAGTCCCTTATGTGCGGTGTTGCGAGGTGTCACGATCCCAACAATTCGCAGGCTGGACGATCCGGACTGGACGGCATTCACCATTCCAACCGCTTCACTGCTGCTTGCATAGATCAAGGCGCGTGCGGCTTTGGGATTTCGGCGAGCATTTCGCATGGTTCGAAGAGTATTCGCAGCGACTCGGGCTGAAGCCAGAATGCCGGCCGACAGAATCGTGTCGATCACAATCACGCCGCGCGAAATATGCGGCGCGGCTTCATGGGCAATCTGCAATGCGGCTGTGAGTACTCCGCAGGCCAGGCAAATCCCGGCTGACCAGCCGATGTCATGAATGGTTGAATATCGCAGTCGACGTCGCCATTCGCGCGAGAACAGCACAACGCCAACCTTCAGCAGCACAAGTACCAGAACGCTGTCGCGAAAGACATCTTTGGCATACAGAAACTGCTTGAATTCAAAGGCTGCCAGCCCGGTCAAACCTTCGGGCATTGCCGCGCCGTTTCGAAGAATGCAGAGAAGGAACTCCGCCGCATTCAGATCGAAGCGCAGAACCAGTGCGAAGAAGAAGGAAATCGCGAAAATCGCTGCGTAACAGCAGACGGCAATAGCCAGTCGCGACATGGCAACAACCTGACGGAGAGAGGATTACAGCGGAGGGATGCTGTGAGAGAGGACAAACGCACGAGAGGACTTGAGATGGGAGCTGAACAGTCTGAGAAACTGTGCAGCTGAGTGGGCCGTGACCAGTTGCGAAGCTAAGGACCGGCGAAGTCTGCCGAAACTTCAAATTTGTGTCCAGACCATTTCCGCGGCGGTGATTTGGCGGGGTGGGGGTTCTTGGTTCTTGGTTTTTTGTTCGTGGTTTGGGGAGGAATGGTTAGTGGTTATTGGAGATTGAAAAATGCAAATTGAGGGGAACGCAAAAGCGGAAAGCCGGTTTTGTCGGTATTCGCCGTTGTCCCCTGATTGAGATTCAGGCCCGGAGGGCTGTCACAACCCCTGCCGGTGTGCGTAAGCCACCGGAAGCGATGCAAGAGTGAGTCCACAAGGCCCGGAAGGGTCGACACATTACCGCGAGCTGGCCAACGCTTGTGTCGTCTGTTCAGGCTGGTCGCCTCGTTGCGCCGTTTGCGGCTTAGCAATGGCGGCGCCGAGCTGCAGGAATGGTTAATGGTTATTGGAGATTGAAAAGTGAAAATTGAGGGAGGGGGAGCGGCAGTGGCTTTGCCCCGCAATTTGCATTTTTCAGTTTTCAATGATCAATAATCATTCCTTCACGCGCAGGGGGAAAACCCCTCATCCGGCCTGTCGGCCACCTTCTCCCTTGGCCAGGGGAGAAGGGACATCCACGAAGCTGGCGAAAACACAACGAAGAAACTCTTCACAGCGTTGCACGCAAGGGCGGCGACCAGCATTCAGCAGAGCGGCGGCTCAGCCTTCCTTTTTGATCTTCTCGATTTCCGCGTTCAGCTCGGCAATCTGCTTTTCCAGCCGAGGGATTTCCTGCGGATCGTCGGGTTGCTTCCTGGCCGCATTCAGAAGTGTCTGCAAACGCTGAATCTTGTTCTTTGTTGCTTCGATCTGCTTCTGTTGCTTCTTATTCAGCGACATGTTGCGGCTTCTTTCACTCTGTCTGAAGAGTCGGGGCGAGACAGTCAGGATGCGGATGGCTGTGAATCTGTATCGTCCAAAAGATCATCAGAGTTTCCAACAAATTCCCCACCGGTGATCGCCGCATTGCTTCCGACGGCATCATCCGATTCGGGTTTCATCGTATCAAACGCCACCTTGTGACCAGGCAGCCAGAGTGGCTCGATCTTCTTTGACTGGAACAGGTGGGCAATGTGCTCATGACATGTGAAGAACAGCACCTGCTGGCCTTCTTTCGCGACTTCGATCAGGCAGTCGGCTGCGGCTTCCGTACGTTCCTGGTCGAAGTTCACAAACAGGTCGTCCATCACCAGCGGAAGCTCGATTCCTCGTTTAGCGAACTCGCGAACCAGCGAGAATCGAATGGCGAGGAACAGCTGTTCCCTCGTACCGCCGCTCAGTTGTTCGACTCGGAACGTCTGACCGAATTCGTCATCGATACACAGGAAGTCTTCGCCCAGCGGCGCCCAGATTCGATGGTACCGTCCTGACGTCATGCGATGCAGATACTGCGAAGCGGCGATGAGCGTTCCGGAGATGTTCTCCTGCTCAAAACGCTTTCGCATCTGCAGCACAGCATCCTGTTCGATCTGAAGTGCGAACCATTCTTCCGCCGCCCGATAAATGTCTGATGCCACTCGTGACTTCTGGAAGAACTCCACATGAGAATCCCGGCTGGCTTCCAGCAGACGAATCTCCTGCTTCAGGCTGCCAAGTTCCTCATGATTCCGGTTCAGCTTCTGTTCAACTTCGGAAAGCTCAGCTGTGCGGACCGCAATCGTCTCGCGAGTCTTTGCCGGATCGAATCGAATCAGATCATCTTCGACGATCGCCAGCTCGGTTTCTGCGGATGCCACGTCGACCAGTTCGTCGTTGGCTTTCTTCAGTTGAGTTTCCAGCTGTACTCGTCGGCTTTCGATCTCCTGCTGACGAACAAGTTCATCACGTGAAGTGACACCGGAACGCGCCAGCACGGCGCTGCGTCGAAGTTCTGCCGCTTCATACTGATGCTGAGCATGAATCCCGTCGCGAGTTCGCGTCTCCGCATCGGTCAGCAATCGCTCCTTTTCGGCTCGGTCACGGTCGTGCGTCTTGAGCTGCTGCTGCCACGCGGTCAGCACTTCCAGCGGCCGTGCGTAATTCAGCTTTCGGTTGCCACCAAGGCGAGTTCCCAGTTGCTCGACGCGAATTCGCATGGCTTCAAACATGCGTTTCAGGCCTTCGACTTCAGGAGCCGAATTGCGCCACTGCGTCAGCATCTCGCGAACGTCCTGGATGCGTCGCCACCACTCGAACGCCTGCTCGATATGCACGGTCTCCGCCATGCCGATCGAATTCAGCAGACGGCACCATTCCTGTCGCTCAGCATTCAGAGCATTCTGAGACGCCTTGAAGCGATCTCGCAGCATCCCCAGTCGCATGCGCCGTGAGGCAGCTCGCAGCTGCTTGCGTTGAAGGACTCCAAGATCCGCGATGCGCTGTGAGCAGTCGCCGATGCGATCGACCATTTCCGCGGTTGGTGAATTCCACTCCGGATCCGCTTCGTCTCGGCGACGGCCGGTACGATCCAGATTCGCCATGCGTTCGATTCGGTCCTGCAACAGACGCAGTTGGCGATCTGCCTGTCGAGCCTCATCGGCAATGTCATCCAGGCGAATGCCCACCGTGGAATCAAAGTGGTTTCGCAGACCGTTGCGAACGGCCCACCACATGATTCCCGCAAAGCCGAACGCGGCCGCGGCCAGTGCCCCGCCCAGCGCACGCTGCGGTTCGCCACCCAGTGAAAACGTTGCAATTCCAAAAAGACACAACGCTGCGCCGATCCAGCCCATCGTTGTGATCGTCTTGTCGACCCATTCCGGAATCGTCTCTTCGACGTCAACGCGTTCGAGGACTCGGCGGACCGTTTGAATCTTCAGCGCGAGCTGTTCTTCCTGAAGGCGCAGTCGGCCAAGATTTTCAAGCTCTCTGAGGCGTTCCTGTTCCTGTTCGATCGCCATGTCGACCGGCATGCCAAGCTCATCCAGCTGAGCATTCAGCTCGACCAGTTCACGGCCGCTGCGACGCGTCATGCTGCGAGTCCATCGACGCAGCTTGCCTCGGTGCTGTAGCGCATCCTGGTACCGTCGCGCGGCTTCCAGAAGTCGATTGTGGGCAGCCGGTGAGGTGTCAACGGAATTCAGACGATCGACCGACCAGCCTTCGCCCAGGGCCGTCATCTGATGATTGAGTTCACGACGCAGCTCGGACGATCGCTCTTCCGCCGTTCGAATCTGCTCTTCAATTTGTCGCAGCCAGTCGGCCTGATCGACAAGACTTTGAATGGCGTAACGTTCTTTTTCAAACGCCGCATCCGTTTGCAGTCGCTCCGCCTGAGCCTTCAGCTGAGTTGCCTGGTCGTTCAGTTTGTCACGACGACTGGCGGCTTCCTGCATGTCCTTTTCAGCGGCCGACAACTGCTTGATTGCTTCTGTCGGGTTCGCAGAAATGACCGGCAGCTTCGCGAGTTCTTCCTGAAGTTCTTTGATTCGCTTCCAGGGCTTATGACAGTTCTGAAGAAACCGAAGTCCGCGCAGTTCATTACTGATGGACGATTCACGTTCCTGCAGCTCGTCGATTTCCTGAGTCAGCTCACGACGGCGACGTGTCAGCTTTGCATGCTTGTCGCGCGCGGCGCCAGAGTTTCTTCGGTGCCCGGAAAGTTCCGCGTACTTTTCGAACAGCTGAGGAACTCGACCGCTCTTCTGATCTTCGCCAAACATCGATGCTCGACGTTCACGAACGGACGACAGCGCATCAAGAATCTGTCGTCCCTGCGGTCCCAGAGAAAGACCGTAGATGTATTCCGCAACCTGGTTCGTTCCCAGAGTCGCCAGTTGATTCAGTTCACGAACACCGACGGCAAAAATGTCGGCGTAAACATCTTCACTGGTCTCCGACAGAATATTGTTGAGTGCCAGTTCGCGATCAAGACCTTCAGGGCCGCCGGACAACCGAAGTCGACCACGACCTTCCAGTTCGGCTCGTCGAAAAATTCGCCACGTGCGTCCACCATGCTCACAGCGCAGAGCTCCGCGCCACGGCTGCGACGGATCCGGACGATGCCACGCAGGCTCGGTCGCCAGAGGCTCGTAGCCATACAAGGTGGAACGAATGAAGCGCATGAGCGTTGTCTTGCCCGCTTCGTTCGGTCCATAAATCACGTTCAGCCCGTTCGGATCCAGACGCAGCAGCAAACTGCGCCAGATGCGGAAACGGTCGATATCAATTTCCGTCAGCTTCATGCTGTGTTCCTTCACGCCTCCGGGTGGCTGATCAGATCACGCGGCTCGCGGTCGGCGAAGCCAGCAGTGCCTGAACAGACTCGCCCATCACTCTTCAGTGTCTTCTTCCTCGTCGTACGCTTCGTCCGACTCGTCTGCTCGCAGCGTTTCCGCCTGATCATCGCTGAGGATCAGATCGTCTGGTGACTGCGGCAGTTCTTCTTCAAGTTCCACTCCATAGTTTGGTTCAAACCAGCCCGCTCCGTCCGTTCGCATGCGAGCCAGGATTTGTTCCGGATCCAGTGACGGAAGCAAGGATGTCAGTCGCTGCTTCCAGCCCGTCGTCAGGTCGTCATCGCCATCAATCATCGACTGCAAAGAATCATCCGACAGCAAACGGGATCGCGTGATGAAAAGCTGATACTGATCCGCCAGCGCTGTCGGCGGATCACCGACCGGCCACGAAGACGGGATTGTGCGAATGTCGTGCAGAAGTCGAATGGTTCGGCCAGAGTGATTCAGTTCATCCAGCTCAACCGTGGCAGCAACTTCCAGATCGCTGCGAGTCAGCATTTGCAGGACCGGCAGGGCACCTCGCAGAATCCATTGCACCGACCAGATTCGATCGGAAACACCCGGCTTCAGTTCGATCAGTCGCGTCTTCATCTGCTGCAGCATGCTGGACAGCGTGGTGCTGCCTTCAACCTGCACTTCGATTTGCTTCCAGTCGACGCAGCTTGTGTCGAGCGGACTAATGCGCACTTCGCCTGAAGCAGAAACTTCAACCAGCGAACACGCGCCGCCTGAGGCTTCCATTTGACTGCGGGGCTGCGTGGTTCCCGGGCAGTGAACAACTCCTCCTTCGCGCCAGAGTGTCGTTCGCGACATTTCGCCGGTCAGCGCGAGGAAATTCAGTTGTCCTTCGTGCATCATTTCGTCGACGTAGGACATGAATCCAGGATCCAGCGACGGATGACTGTCGGCAGGTCCCGCTTCCAGTGTTTCCAGTGATCGCTGAATGCGCCGTGGTGAGCTGCCGCCAAGTTTTCGTGGTCGCTCGCCGTCCTCCGCATCGATGGAACGCCAGACCGTGGTGGACTCTTCGTTCACATCGGCAGAGCCTGCAGCATTCGAACCTGCGTCTTCGACCTTTTCGCCCGACGCCAGATTCGGCAGTGAACTCGACAGGACTTCATCGGACGCCGATGCCGCCATCGCCGCCATGCGCCGAGCTTCTTCGTACTTGGCTTTGGACACTACGCCGATGCGAAATGGCTGAACACCTTCGCCACCTTTGGCCAGCACCTGAATTCCAAAGTCGTCGGCTTCGCCGAACCAGATCGATGCCGACACCGTCGTGGCCAGCTCGTCGTTCAGATACAGCTCCATCGGCTCAGGGCTGGAGCTGTAACACACTGTGACATTTTCCGGCAGCTCCGGAATCGCACGCCATGCTTCAGGAGGATCAGCGTCTCCGGGAAGCACAAAGACGTGAATTCCGTATTCCTCCAGGCGGCGACAGCCTTTCAGCAGAGCCAGTCTGGCGCGCAAACTTCGATCCGCTTCGACAAAGACGTTGCCGGAAAGAAGCAGGAAGTCGACATCTCGCTTGATGCAGCCTTCGATCACTTCATCAAAGGCAAACAGAGTCGCGTCTTCGAAAGCCATTCGAAGTTCGTCTGACAACGTTTCCGAAGTGTGGACGCTGACCGGCACGTCCAGACGAAGATTGGCAGCATGAATAAAGCGTTGTGGATGAAACGCCATCGATCAGAGTCCCTTCCGAGATCCGGCCCGAAGCCCAATACTTCGACCGACATTGAAGCCAATGCCGTCCGATTTCGTTCACGGCAACCACTTTCAAACTCGGGATGCAGAAATCCACCCGACATCCGAAACGCCGTCGAACGCGACCATCACTCCATTATTGGCAGCCGAGGATGCAACATCGAGACCCAATTTGGTACGTCGCGAAACCTCGGTAAGCTGCCGTCCGGCGCGAAGTCTAATAAAGGGGAGAATCTGGGGAAAGAGCACTCCTCGCCGAGAATCGGCACTTTTCTGCACCAGGGACCGAACTTCAGCCGGTTTCGCCGTTTCACGCCGCGGGGTTCGGGAGGGGTGCGAAGATGCTGGGCAGGGCGGGTCGAGCAGGAGCACGAGCAGGAGCAGGAGCACGAGCAGGAGCAGGAGCACGAGCACGAGCAGGAGCACGAGCACGAGCAGGAGCAGGAGCAGGAGCAGGAGCAGGAAGAACGGCGAGCGGTGGATGTGAATCCACTGATGATTCGTCGTCTGTCGTCCGCGGAAACACAGTATTTTTAGCGGCAGGGCGCGAGCCCTCCGGTGAGCCAGCGTCATGAAGTCACCGGACGGCTTGCGCCGTTACGCCATTAAACCCTTCACAGCGTTGCCGGTCGGGCCTGAATCGCAATCAGGGGACTGACGTCGCCCCGCTCGACTTATTTCAGTGCTTCCGCTGCGGATTTGGGAGCTGCTTCGACGGGTGGGCGGAGGCGTTCTGGCGTGTCGGGGATCTGTTCGACCAGTTGATTCGGAGCACCGGGCTGTTTCATGAGCGTGAATGCGTCGTAGAGGCTTCCGGCGGCGGTGTAGGCTTCGTAGATCAGGCGATCGCCATCAATCCGAATGATCTGATACAGCTGAGTATCTTCTGCGTGGCGGGACATGAACGTTCGCTTCTGGACGTTGTACATCTTGGGGCCGCTGACGGAGACAACGTAAACGGTCCCCGTGAACTGGTCGACGGTGCTCAATCCGGTTCCCGCGTTGATTGCGGTGGCGAGATCCGCAGCCGGCGTTGGAGTCGTGATGCCAGTTCGACCGTACGTGTGATCGTGGCCCGTGAGCACCAGGTCGACTCGATACTTGTCAAACACCGGCTTCCACAATTCGCGCAGTGCCTTGTTGTCGCGGTCTTTGCCTGTTGAAAAAATCGGGTGGTGAAAAGCGCAGACAACCCATTTCTCTTTGTTGGCCGCAAGAGTCTTCTCCAGCCAGTCTTTTTGCTCGGTCAGTTGTTCGTTGCTGTTGAGTGCGATGATGCGAACGCCCTGGTAGACCAGTGTGTAGCAGGTTTCCTCAAGACCAGTCGGGCCGTTGTCGGGCAGCGTGAATGATGGTCGCCAGTGATGAGTCAGTCGGCGAGTCTTGTCGTCGACTTTGGCTTGCTCGTGATTGCCAGGAACCGGAACGCTGGGCACCATCGCGTTCAGGAATGCTCCCGCTCCAAACCATTCGCCCCAGTCCTGATCTTTCTCCGCGGTGTTGATCAAGTCACCCGCATGAATCATAAACGCCGCCTTTGGAGCATCCCTGTAGGCTGCACGAATCACGCGTGACCATCGCGAACGGAGATCATTCTGAGCATCTCCGAAATACAAAAATGAAAATGGTTCAGCCTGTTCACTCGCTGTCTGAAACTGAAACCACTCGCTCCAGTTCTTCTCATCACCAACTCGGTAAGCGTATCGAGTCTTCGGAGCAAGCCCGTCGAATGTCACCGAATGAAACAACGCCTCATTGGAATCCGTCTTCAATCGTGTAGCGCAACCCAGAACAGTTTTCGCGGTCTTTTCGAGGTTTGGCCCGCCATCATCAATAGTAATCTGCGCAACAGTCTTACCGGCTTTCACGGATGTGCGCCACGTGACCGACTGAGCATGAATCGGATCACCGGTCCATGTCAGAACAACTCGATCCGGCAACAACGAAGGTGGATAGTGATCGACGGGGGGCTCTTTCGGGGCTTCCAGCACTTTCTTCTCAGCGCCTTTTTCGGAAGAACTCGGCGGCGCTGTGGAACTGACGGATGGCGTTGCCTTTGCCTCCGACACCGCAGCGTTTGATGCCTCCTGAGCACCCGAAGCAGAATGACTGCCTTCGAACGTCACACAAAGCGATGCCATGGCAAACAGAAAGGCTGGA
>JAEUII010000292.1 GCA_016795145.1 Planctomycetaceae bacterium | reverse complement strand
TTGCGTTTGTTGACCTGGAAACGGCTGAGGACAGCCGTTCTACACTGGGTAGCACGTACGAAGTGCGTGTGCCGAAGGCGCCGGAAGCCGATGCCAGGATGTCGTATTGCCAAGACCGGGTAGCTGCGAAGTTTGTTCCTGGTTCTTTGTTCTTCGTTCCTGGTTGTGTTGCCGTTTCATCGCTCACAAATAACGAAGAACCCACGCTGTGTAGAGCGATTGTCCTCAATCGCTTTTGCGTTTGTTGACCTGGAAACGGCTGAGGACAGCCGTTCTACACTGGGTAGCACGTACGAAGTGCGTGTGCCGAAGGCGCCGGAAGCCGATGCCAGGATGTCGTATTGCCGAGACCGGGTAGCCGCGAAGTTTGTTCCTGGTTCTTTGTTCTTCGTTCCTGGTTGTTTTGCCGTTTCATCGCTCACAAATAACGAAGAACCCACGCTGTGTAGAGCGATTGTCCTCAATCGCTTTTGCGTTCTGCCGGGGACAATTTCCTGGGCGACAGTTTGACGGATGCCTGCCAGACGAAGAACCAAACCATGCCCACCAGGCTGGGGGCGATAAGCACTGCCAGCCATGCCTGTTGCTTGGCTTTCTGAGCCATTGTCTGAACGGGCAACAACGCGCTTTCACGGTGTTCCTGGACGATCACCATCCAGGGAGTATTTCGGATTGGAGCGAGTGCGGCCATCCAGTCGCCGCGGTATTCAGCCGACTGCGGTATCTGAATCGAACTGACCGGATCGACATAACTCTCCAGCAGCACTTCCGACATTCCGCCGTCCTTATCCTTCGCCGACGCAATCCGCGCGGCACTGTCAGCATCCATGCGAAGCTGTGCGAAGAGCTGCAGGTCGGTATTGGCCCGTTCCGCTTCCTGAACGAAGTCTTCGGTCAGGCAGGGGTGGTCCAGCAGTCGAACTTCTTTTGCGTCACGCACTTCTGCGAGTGCGATGACTCGATGAACACCCTGCTGAGCTGACGTCATCATGCGTCCGCGAAGGCGAGCCTGAAGGTCTCCAAGATGCGCGGTACGGGCGAAGATGCCGATGATGTTCCCGGCTGAATCCCGGACCGGCACGCTGAGAGCGACGGTCTGACGTCCGGTTGTTGTACTTTTATACGCAACGCTCACATGCGGCGCTGATAGTGGCTTCACATCCGCAGGCACTTCGTTCGCATCAAAGTCCTGTCCGAGGCCATGAAAGTAGTCGCGGTAGGAGAACATCACGCCCAGCGTCACAGGGCTATAATCTCGACGCCAGATTTGAATGCCGGTCGCGTCCGTCAGGAACCAGCTTGTGTCCTGCCCTCGCTGACGAGTCTCGTTCAGTCGGTTCGAACGTTCCCACGCGGCATCCAGAAGCTGCATCCATTTGGGGCGCTCTGCAAAAGCCCGTTCGGCGGTTTCGTACGTTTCCGTGACGACTTCGTCCACGGGCCGTTTCATCATGAGTTCCAGTTCCTGACGAACGGACTCGACCTCCAGAATACTCTGCAATTCTTCCAGACGCGTATTCAGTTCGTCTTCCAGTGCCGCCGCCTGCAGGCGTGCAGACAGAGCATCGCTTTCGAGTGCTCGCTGGGTGATTTGCTGTTCTGTGACTTTCAGATTCCTTGAAAGAGCATTGACGAAGACCGGTACCATCGCTGCCGTCAACACAACAAGGACCAGGAATCCCAGCAGAAGCAACGGACGCCGAGCCTTCTGGCGGTCTCGCGCTTCGATCTCATCCAGAACCGCCTGAGCATTCGGATAGCGAAACGATGGATGGACGGCCAGGCATTGTTCGATCAGCTCGGCCAGTCGAGTATCCACACCTTTGACGCTGCGATGTTCTTTCGGAAGTCCAGCGGCTGTGACCAGCTGACGATAGATCTCCAGTCGCTTTTCCAGAGTCCCCGCATGTTCGAGGGCTCGCTGGATTTCCGGAGTTCGATGCGGAGGCTGTCCGGTAATCATGTGATACAGCAGCGCGCCGATGGCGTAAACGTCCCAGCGAGCATCCGGCAGGGCTTCCAGATCCGCCTGTTCCGGCGCCATGTAGTACAGAGTTCCCAGCGCCGGGCTTTGCTCGTGCGACATCCGAGCCTGTCCGAAGTCACAAATGCGAGCATGCATCTGGGCATCCAGAAGCACGTTGTCGGGCTTGAGATCGCAATGCAGAACACCAGCGCCGTGCGCATCTATCAGTGCGCTGCAGACTTCACGTATGATTCGGATGGACTCATCAACCGACAGTGCACCGCGTGCCAGGTAGTTTCCCAGCGATCCGTTTTCGACGAACTCCATCACAAAGTAGGGAGGCTCTGCATTCCAGCCGACATCCAGCAATCGGACGATGTTGCGAGATGTGTAAACCGCCGCCAGCTTTTCAACTTCGCGGCTGAGCATCGACCAGTTCAGGCCTCGGCGATGAGGATAGAACTTGACCGCGACCATTCGTCCGGTTCGGTCTTCGCGAGCAAGCCAGACAGCTCCGTAGGCACCCGTCCCCAGCCGTCGCACGATCGAATAGCCTTCAATCTCCGCTGGCGGGCGATTTCCCTGCAAACTCAGTCGACGAGAACTCTCGCGATCGTCATCGCCCTGAATCTGAGTATCGTTGTTTTCTGACACGCGACGTGGCCTGGCTACGATCGATCGTTCAATCAGTGTTCAATGGTGAAAGATGAGCTCTGGAATCCGCCTTTGATATTCGTCTTCGACCTTCCCAACGCGTTGAAGGATTTTTCGCCGCCGAAACGTATTGTTTGTAGCGGCAGGGCGCGAGCCCTCTGGTGAGTCCGCGTCGTGAATTCCCCGGACGGCTCGCGCCGTTCCGCTACAAAATCCTCCATAGCGCTGCCGCTTTCCGCTCTCGGCTTTCCGCTTTGTCTCTCCGCTCACACCGTGCAAATACTGCGCTGTTTGAAGACGAGCAACCCAGCTGTCCAGCACACAAAAGAAATTCCGGCCAGTACTGCAAGATCCTTCCAGGGCAGTTGATGCGTCTGAATGATAATCGCCGGCCGGTAATACTCCATCACTGAAAGCCACGAAATCGACTTCGCCCAGTCCTGAAACTGTGCAAGAAAATTCAGCAGGAACGACGCGAGCAAAATGGCGAAAACAACGCCGATCGCTTTTCCTCGCCGATCACTGCAGGCGGAAATCAGGCAGGCCAAACTTCCAACAGCCGTGCTCACGCAGCCCAGATTCAGAAGGACTCGAAGTGAATCACCGGCCGACAAAGCCATGTCATGGGGAGACTGGATTGAACCGAGTCTGTGTCCCACAAAGCCGGTCAGAAGGATCATGAATCCGGACGCAATGCCGCCGAATGTCTCCGCCAGGTAGATCTGCGCGCGAGTCACTGGCAGGCAGAGAAGGAAGTCCGCCGTGCCTCGATCGACTTCCCCCGCCGGGACTCGCGTGCAGTACATCACCGCGTGAGCCCACAGCAACGTCAGCACGGTGGGATGCACCCAAAGAAATGCCTGCGACAGCTCGGTGGAGACCTTGTCCCCAGGATCAACACCCAGCATCGCGGTCAGCAGCGGCTTCACCATGGGCATCTTGCTGAACATCTCGTGGATGTTCCCGAGTACCTTGGGCAGCAACCGAGTCAGCAGAGCCATGATGGACGCGAGTCCCAGGCAGAACCACAGCACAGGCCAGCGCACTTCGATCCAGATACGAGTCAGCAATCCTGACATAGCCAGCGTCTTCCATTACTCAGCGTGTGACCAGCAACTCTGCCGTTACTTCTTGAAGTGCTCCGGAAAGTCCTTGCGATAACGGACCATCAGTTTGTCCATATCATTGGGGACCAGATAGATTTTTCCACGGATCATTTTGGTTTCGCCCGGAGCCAGTCCGCCAATTCGAAAGTCTGAATGCAGGCAACGCGCGACTCCCTGAAACAGCTCCTGCCACGGTTCGGATGCCGTTGCAAAGATCATCGAGTCATCGGCACTCCACGCACCAATCAGGCCATTGTCGGGAATCAACGTGCTGTGAGGTCTTGGATTCAGGTCCGCCTTCGGAACGCCTGGTCCGCCCCAAACCTGCCCGGGAATGTAGCGAGCTTCCTTCGCCCACGGCTGAATCTCATTCATCTTTTGCGGCTTTCCGTCCAGAAACAGAAAGCACTTCGGCAGATAGTCATCAAGGTTTGATCCAGTCGCGGCGAACCCCGTGAAGTCCGCAAGACGAATGCAAGCCTGTGCCCACTGTGCCTCCGAGGCCTTTGTTCCGGGGTTATGAGCCTTGAGTCGGAATTCGACGGCATCGTTCGTGGCACTCACTTCATGCTCGACCGTCACACCGTCTTTCAGCGTGTCACGCAGACGAACGACAGTTTGGTCGTCGCTGATCGACAGGAGTTCAACCGTGTGCGGGATGACCGTATGAGTCACCCAGTCGGCATCCGTCGAGTCCGCTCGGCAGTACGCTTCCAGATAGTTGATCGGAATCGATTTGCCGGGAAGCTGATCGCCATGGATCGTTAACGTATGAGGTTTCTCAAAGGACAAAGTTAGCGCCGGCTTCGACGCGGACGACGTCTTTGATCGCGGCGCAGAGTTCGAAGCAGCCTTCGCTTCCTGTGCCTGTGACTGGGCAATCAACGAACATCCACACCAGAGAGCTACCGGGAGAAGCCATCGCATCGGAGATCTTTCGTCGGTCAGGATCGAAAAGCTCGCAGGCCCAAAGAGCCAGTTTCGAAGAGTATATTTGGGCAATCGCGAATCGTCAGCATCGGTAGAAGGCGATTGTCTGTTTTCTGATTTCTCTGCGGACCCGATCCGCTATTTCTTCTTCCCTTCAGCAGGCGGAGTCCATTCCGCTACTTTCGGTGAGTCAACTTCAAGCGGTGCGTTGTCTCCGCTGGCTTTCATCTCGGATCGAAGCTGCGTCAGAAGTCGAGCCTGTACTTCCTTGTGCTCAGCCTGCTCAATCAGGTTTGTCCGTTCCGATGGATCGTCTGCCAGATTGAACAGTTGTGTTCGATTGATTTTCGGGTAACGGATCAGCTTCCATTCTCCATCCGTGACTGCTCGCTGAAGATCACGATAGGCGAACATCAATCCGGTTCTGGCCGTCTTTTTCGGGTCGGCCAGAACGGGGCTCAGGTCCATTCCGTCGCTCTCATTGGGAGACTTGACTCCACAGCGAGCACCCAGAGTTGGGAACAGATCAAAGAGGTAGCACAGTGCGTCTGTCGTTTGGTCCTTTGCGATGCCGGGACCTGAAATCACAAGCGGCACTCTGACTGAATGTTCATAAAGATTCTGCTTTCCAATCAGGCCATGACTGCCCCTCGCCACACCGCTATCGGCCGCAAAGATGACGATGGTGTTGTCCATCTGCTTCGTCGCCTCCAGTGCATCGAGGACTCGGCCAACCTGCACGTCCAGAAACGAGACATAGCGATAGTACTCAGCCAGCATCACACGGACATCATGTTCCGGACGCGGCCAGGGAAGCAGCTGCTCATCACGTACCGTCATTTCACCATTGTCGATGGGATGTTGAGGCAGAAAGTTGTCCGGCAGTGGAATGTCGTCCGGCGAATAGCGAACCGGGAAGTCATCCGGAACGATATGAGGATCATGCGGACCATCGAATGGAAGGTAAGCCAGGAACGGCGCCGAGTGATCTTTCCTGATGAAGTTGATCACTTCATCCGTGAATGCTTCACACGCGTGCTTTGGACACAGTTCGGCGGGCAGAACCTTGCCGGCGGAGACATCACGGAGTTTCGCTTCGAGAGGATTCGTCATTCCTCCGGTGAACATCGATCGGGCTTCCGGAAAGATCCTTCCAAGACTCTCGTCCCCGTTGTGCCATTTGCCGCTCGCAAAAGTCTCGTACCCGGCATTTCGGAATGCCTCAGGCCACGTCTTCGATCGCACCAACTTTTCGTCGATGTGAAAGAGGTTTTGCCCGGACAGCAGCATCGCGCGAGACGGCATGCAGGTCGCACCATGCATCCCTCCCTGCATGTAGGCTCGCCTGAATGAGACGCCCTGATGAACCAGACGGTCCAGATTCGGAGTCCGGATCACGGAATTCCCCAGAGCACCGATCGTGTCGGAGCGCTGGTCATCGGCGAAGATAAGAACAATGTTCAGTGGCGCATTTCGCTTCTGTGCAGTCTCAGCACCTGCGTTCGCGGCAGATGGACAAACCCCGGCTGCGAGCATCAACAGGAAGACACAAACGATTCGCATGGTTGGGACCTTTTGGAGTGGGGAATGTCCCGGAGGTGACACTTTCAAACGTCTCGCGTCCGTCTCAGCTCTGACCGGACACGCTCCTCTGGGTCACGGGCCTTTCAGCCTTTGTCTGGAATGTAGCCGCAGCCGTGGCCACATCAAATCGATCAGGCGTTAACGATTGTATCGACCACACTGGATCGAACGGGACCTTCCTGGGGGCCGACTTTGACGACTTTGGCGACTGCTGAGAATTCACAGGGTGTTGAGTCGTGGAAACACCACTGCGTCCTTCAGGCAACATTCAGAATGCGACCTAGGCTCCAGATGGACATTTTCCGTCACTGGTTCAATGGACGGTGCGCGCACCGGACACATCACATGACAAACAGCTTTTCATCACCAGCAGAATCCGTCCTGAATGAGATTCGATCGACGATCGCCTCTTTCGAATCACTGCGTGCGTCAACAGGACCTCGCAGGGAATCGACCGATTTTGCCGCCGCAATTCCAGTTGCCGCCCCCGCTGCGCGCATCGCGTCGGAGACACCGGCAGCACCTGCCGCGCCGCATCATTCTCCGATCGCTGCGGCCGCATTTCCTGTCAGCCTTGATGATGATCTGATTCTGGACGGTACTGAGGAAAAGCCCAGCAAGCCAGTTGAGCGTCACAGTTTGTCCACCGGCATGACTCTGCGCACAGTCGACAAAGCTGCGAAGATCATGATCGTCGACGATGAACCTCTGAACGTCATGACTTTCCGTCAGCACCTGAAGATGGAAGGTTACGAGAACTTTGTAACAACCAGCGATGCTCGCGAAGCACTGCACCTTCTGCGTTCTGAAAAGCCGGACGTTCTGCTGCTTGATATTCGAATGCCCGAGATCAGTGGTCTGGACATTCTTCGAGTCACCGGGCTCGATCCGGTGCTGCAGCACATTCCCGTTCTGATTCTCACGGCAGCGTCGGACCCAGCGACTCGAAAGCAGGCGCTGGATCTTGGGGCGAGCGACTTTCTGCAGAAGCCAATTGATCCCAACGAGCTTCTGCCTCGCGTTCGCAACGCGATCGTGATCAAGAAACACTACGACATGGCGTCCAGCGAAGCGGCTCGACT
Source organism: Planctomycetaceae bacterium (assembly GCA_016795145.1). Classification (GTDB taxonomy): domain Bacteria; phylum Planctomycetota; class Planctomycetia; order Planctomycetales; family Planctomycetaceae; genus SXXK01. The sequence continues at coordinate 6,430 of JAEUII010000292.1, read as the reverse complement.
TGAGCAGCAGGTGGAACGCCGAACCCGTCAGCTCGAAGCAACTCGCCAGCAGCTGATTCTGTGTCTGGCCCGTGCGGCGGAACATCGTGACAACGACACCGGCAACCACGTGATTCGAGTCGGACGGTACACCGCGATCATCGCTCGCCAGATGGGTTATCCTGACAATCGTCTTGAAATGCTGGAGCAGGCGGCTCAGCTTCATGACGTAGGCAAGATCGGTATTCCTGACTCGATTCTGTTCAAGCCGGGCAAGCTTGGGAATGACGAATACGATCTGATGAAGAAACACTGCGCACTCGGACGACAGATCATCGAGCCGATCTCGGAGAAAGAGTGGAACATTCTGAAGACGCATACTCGTATCGGCGAGAGCATGCTTCACGTTCGATCGTCTTCACTGCTGATGCTGGCGGCTCGTATCGCGCAGACACATCACGAACGATGGGACGGCAAGGGCTATCCTCTGGGACTGCAGGGCGAAGACATTCCACTGGAAGGACGCATCGTTGCCGTCGCCGACGTGTTCGATGCACTTTCCAGCAAACGTCCTTACAAAGACCCGTTCCCGCGCCAGAAGTGTTTCGACATTCTGCGTGAAGGCCGAGGCACTCAGTTCGACCCCGCCGTCATCGATGCGTTCTTCGACTGTGCCGACGAGATCGTTGAGATTCAGCTGCTGCTGATGGACGAAGAAGATCGCATCCCCAAAGGCCAGTGGGAAACCATGGCCCAGCAGAACGCAACATAGGGCCGATAAGGAAGTCGGACCCTTTGGCCAATACATCCGCCCCAAAAAACGCTCCCCTCCCAGACGAAGTCAGGGAGGGGTCGAACGAGCGTCAGCGATGTTCGGGGGAGGGCCGCGCCGCCGCCTGCGTTTCGCGCCAATCAAGCACGCACTCAGACACCGCATTCGTCTGACGCAAGATGCGGGACAAGAATAAGGCCAGGCGGGGCGACGTCAGTCCTCTGATTGCGATTGCATGTTCTGCGTCCAGGTACTTTTTCTTTGGCTGATGGTCTTCAGTTTGATATTTCGGTAGGTCCTCCTTGCCGAGAAGGACTGCGCGGCGTGCTGCGACTTGCGATTGAGCGCAATCTCACCCTGCGCAGACGCGTCCCTTTTTTCGCCCCTTTCGCACCTTTCGCCCTTGTTTCCGTTCAGCACGGCCCAAAGACATCAGCTACTTCCCCAGGTATCCCCGACGCTGTTCGGGAGGGAATTTCTCGATGGCATATCGCAACATCGTTCGAGGCATGGTCGCTGCGTGCTGATCGAGGAACGCTTCCAGGACCGCCTGAGCTTTCTGTCCGACTTCTCGCAGCATCCAGCCTGACGCCTTGTGAATCAGATCTTCCTCGTCACTCAAGAGCTTCTCGCTGATCGCCAGAGTATCGCCGAAGTCATCGTGGCGAATGAAGTGGTGCGTCGACACGATGGCGAAACGACGTTCCCAAAGGGACTTCGATTTGGCGAGCTGAAACAGGCGCTTCCTTGATTTGTCCAACAGGTAACCACCCACCACTTGCGGCGCCGAGCAGTCTACCAGGTCCCAATTGTTGATGAATTTTGTGTTCTCCAGATAGAAATCAAACGCTGCTCGCCTGTGAGCTTCGTCGCACTTCGCCACCTGCAACACAAGGATCATCAACGCCACGTGCCGTTCTTCGTGGATCGGTGAACTCAGGAGCGATCTGATTTCTTCCTGCGGCAATGACCGGAACTCACGAGACACGGTACGAAGGGTCGGTACCTTGATGCCGATGAAGGTATCGCCTTCGCCGTACTGCCCCGGCCCCGTCTTGAAGAACCGCATTGCCGACTTTGCCACTTCGGGTGAGGCGAGGGACTTCAGTTTCTGCTTCACATCATTTGCGTTCATGCGAGCCATTCTCTCACGCCCTCAACATCGCCGCCAGTGAATCCGGGACATCTACTTTTCTGCCGGCATGATGACTTCCTCTCATGCAATGGCGTCGATGATTGATTTCGTGAGCCGCAAAGCGCTAGCTGCGGGTGAGCGTCAGAAAAACACATAGAAAACACCCGCGGCTAGCGCCTCGCGGCTCACTTTGTGTCATGGCGCAAAAAAAGGCCGCTGGCGACAAGTCGCCAGCGGCCTTCAATTTGGAGGCGGGGGGAATTGAACCCCCGTCCTGTTGTTCCTCGACCAAAGCCTCTACGTGCGTAGTTCGTTGATTAAGTCGCCTGAGAGAGGTTCCCCGAACAAGACCATCTCAGGCCAGTCCACAACAAGTCTTACATCAGTCGTAGCGGACGGTGAACTGATGCCAGCCCGAATTTGCAACCGACGGTCGGCTCCTCAGGCGGAGATCCTTAGGTCGGCACAGCCTAAATTAGGCTGCGAGAGAGAACTGCGGATTTGCAGTTATTGGTGATCAGCTTTTTACGAGGCCAACTGATCAACCTCGGCACGCCACCCTGACCGCCGGTAACCCAGTCAAATCCGATCGCCCCCGGGTTTCTGCGTTCATTGCAGCACTTGAACTATCGGCATTCTAGGCCACTTAGTCCAACGAGGAAAGCGCCTCGTTCAGATTTGCACGTACGACTCTGCCTGACTTTCAACCGGTGACAGGCGAGTTGCCCCACTGATTCATCCGAATCCCTCGGAAGCGGATCGGTAACCGTTGGCAGGCGATGGCATACGGTTTGCTTTTCCCTGTCGCATTCAATTGGCTCTGCCATTTTGGCTGGCTCTCGATGCGCCGTAAGTTCGGGTTGAAACGACTTTTGGCAGGCGACAGCCAATGAGCGCTGGCGGTCATTTCAGATCACTGTCTAAGGCAAACTGATTCCACTGGGTTGGAAGGGCTTTCATCATGAGCACCGACACGGCTCCACAACAGTATTCGTTTCAGGCGGAAATCAAGCAGCTTCTTCACCTGTTGTCTCATTCGCTCTATCAGAACCGCGAGATCACGATTCGCGAGCTGGTTTCAAACGCTTCGGATGCACTCGACAAGTTTCGTTATGTCAGTTTGACGTCCGGCCAGAAGTCGACCGATGAGCTGAAGATTACGATTGAGCCAAAGAAGGACGAACGAGTTCTGGTCATCCGCGACAACGGGATCGGCATGACCCAGCAGGAACTGGTTGCGAACCTGGGCACGATTGCTCGCAGCGGTTCGCTCGAGTTTCTGAAGCACGCAAAGGGAAGCGGCGACCAGGCGACTGATCTGTCCTTGATTGGTCAGTTCGGTGTCGGTTTCTATTCCGCGTTCATGCTGGCGGATCGAGTCGAAGTGGTCAGCCGCAGTCACAAGGAAGAAACCGGCTGGCGCTGGGAATCGACGGGCGACGGTTCCTTCACTGTGTTTCCCGTTGCCGAAAGCGTTGAACGCGGCACTGCGATCCACCTGCATCTGAAAGAAGGCATGGAGGAATTCACGGAGTCGGTGCGTCTCAAGTACATTCTCCGCAAGTACTCCACGTTCGTTCCTCACGCGATCTTTGTCGAAGGTGAGCACATCAATAACCAGCCTCCGATCTGGCTGGAACCAAAGAGCAGTGTGACCGATGAGCAGTATCAGAACTTCTATGAGTACCTGACTCATTTCCCAGGCCAAAAGCCGCTGTGGCATCTGCACCTGTCAGCGGACTCACCATTCCAGTTCCACAGCATTCTGTACTGTCCGGAGAGCAACCTGGAACGTATGGGATTTGGGCGAGCCGATCACGGGCTGCATCTGTGTGCAAAGCGGATCCTGGTTCAGAACGATAACCGCGATCTTCTGCCCGACTATCTGCGATTCCTGCGAGGCATCGTGGATTCCGCAGACCTTCCGCTGAACGTGTCTCGCGAAGCACTGCAGGACAACACGGTCTTCCGCAAGATGCAGAAGGTGATCACTCGAAAGGTCCTTGATCATCTCGATACGTTCGCCTCCGAGCAGAAGGAATCGTACTTCAAGTTTTATCGCGAATTTGGAGTCATCCTGCGCGAGGGCATTACGAACGACTTCGACAACCGAGAACGCATTTCCGCACTGCTGCGATTCGCTTCGACTCATTCACTGGCCACTTCGGAACTGGTGTCACTGGAAGAGTATGTGGAACGAGCGAAGGAAGGTCAGGAACAGATTTACTACGCCTGTGGAAGCGACCAGGATTCTGTCCTGCGTGATCCCAACCTCGAAGTCTTCCGCAAACGAAACCTCGAAGTGCTGGTGCTGACGGATCCCGCCGACGAATACGTGCTGTCGTATCTGCGTGAGTTCAAGGGCAAGCCGATCCTTTCGGTCGATGCTGCGGACCTGAAGCTGCCACCAGAATCCGCGGACGAGAAGGCGGATGAGTCGAAGAAGGATGAGGCGAAGCCTGAAGCAAATTCCGCCAACATGGATTCACTCATCGGGTTGCTCAAAGAAGCGCTGGGTGAGCAGGTGCAGGACGTGAGGAAGTCAGAGCGTCTGACCGAAAGTGCGTGCTGCCTCGTGAATGCACAGGGTTCGATGAGCACGACGATGCAGCGAGTGCTCCGGATGAATACTCCGGACTTCGAAATGCAGAAGATGATTCTGGAAGTGAATCCCAACAGTGCTCTGGTTTGCCGCCTGGCAGAACTGTCCGCCAACAGCAATAACCACGGATTCATCAAGGACTGTGGTCGTCAGATGCACGCCAATGCCATGATTCAGGCGGGGCTCGCTCCGAACGGAAATGAAATGGCGGCTCGCCTGCAGAGCTTTATGATGGAACTGGCGGGGCAGAAATCGTCGATCGTGACATAGAAGGGATGACGCCGTGGCCTCTGGTGCCGAGGATGCTGGGAGGCTGCGATGCGGGAAGGAATGGTTAATGGTTAGTGGAGATTGAAAATTGCAAAATGAGTGCGGGGCTGTCTCGGCGATACGCTTTGCCTCACAGTTTGCATTTTTCAGTTTTCAATTCTCAATAACCATTTCTTCGTGCGGCCAACACGGCTTTGCTGAGCTGAAAACGATCGACCGCCATCATCCTGCTTCTCGTCTGCTATGGGGCCGACACTTGTGCTCGCGGAAATCGGAAATCCGTTTTCCGCGGGTGCACCTGATTGCCCAGAGCACGGATCATTGCCAACATCTTCGCAAACTTCTCGCAAGATGACGCATTCCCGCCGGATCCGCTGCACCATGTCGACCGACCTCAATCACACTGTCGCAATCGTGACCGGCGCTTCGGCGGGCATTGGATTTGGCATTGCCGAAGCTCTGCTGGAAGCGGGTTGTCGCGTCGCCATCTGTGCTCGGTCGGCTGACAAGCTAAAAAAGGCTGCGGACAGGCTGGAACAGTTTGGCACGGATGTGCTTGCCGTTCCTTGCGACGTCGCAAGCGAGTTGCAGGTTCAATCGCTGTTTGCTCAGGTCGATGCCACCTTTGGCCCCGTCGGAATTCTTGTCAACAACGCGGGTGCGTTTGACGGCGGACCGGTCGAAGACCTTTCGATCGACGCGTGGAATAACGTGATCGGATCGTGCCTGACCGGATCGTTTCTCTGCACGCGTGAAGCGTTTCGCCGCATGAAGCCTCAGGGAAAAGGTCGAGTCCTGAACATTGGCTCAATCTCCGCCCAGCGGTCTCGCATGAACTCGGCACCGTACACAGCCGCAAAGTTTGGAGTTCAGGGACTGACACACGCAACGGCCCTTGAAGGCCGCAGCCATGGAATTGCCGTCAGCTGTCTGCATCCGGGCAATGTCATGGTAGAACGGCGAGAGAATTCCGGGCTGGTTTCTGATCAGGAACCTATGATGGCGGTTGACGCGATCGTTCAGGCCGCCATGACGATGCTGACAATGCCTCAGGGTGTCAACTTTCTGGATGCAGTCGTTCTACCCAACGAACAGCTTTATCTGGGGCGAGGCTGAGTATGTCGACTGCGAATAATCAGCCCGAAGCAGACAGCACGCAGCTAACAGAGCCTGTGAATTTTGTTGCATGGATCGGCATCATCTTTTTTGTCGTTGCCGCGATCCTCTACGAAGTTCTTCATCAGATGCTGGTTCGGCTTCCTGCGACGAGAGCTGAGCTGGACGAGCTTCGTACCAACGCACCGGCACTGACGCGACTGCTGTTGGTGGGAGCAGTCGCCGTGATGACCAACGTCGTTGCCGTGGTGCTCTGTCTTGCCGGAATTGTAATTCCGCGTCGCTCAAAAGCAGTGGCCATTGTTGGCAGCATCCTGTCGGGCCTGATGCTGATGGCTGTTGTCTCGCTCATTCTGGCCAGCCTGCTGATCAGCCCGAAGTAAGCGACTGGAATGCACGCCCCCTCTCGCGACCCGGGCGGATTCGGGTTTTGTCGGTATTTGGTGCAGTCCTTTGAAGCGATTCAGGCCCGGCAGGCCGTCACAACCCCTGCCGGTGTGCGTAAGCCACCGGAAACGAAGCTCGAGTCAGTCCACAAGGCCCGAAGGGTTGACAC
>JAEUII010000255.1 GCA_016795145.1 Planctomycetaceae bacterium | reverse complement strand
GGTACCCAGAACATTGAAAGCTGGGTTCCCACCTGCGCGGGAATGACGGCTCAACCCAAATTGTTGATGTGACAAACCACTGGCCCCCATGTCCCGGACGAAGATCCATCGGGTGAGCCCAGCTGGACAAACTCAGACGCGGCGATAATGAGCCGTCATGAATCGGACCCATTGACCATCGTCACCAAGAACACGCGACGTCAAAGTGCGATGGTCGTCGCTCAGAAACTCAATGATGTCCTGATACTTCGCAAGGCCCTGCCCCGAGAATGCCGGGCCTTCCGTGTCGAGCGTCACGATTTTTCCCGTGGCATCAAGACTTCCATTGTAGATCCAGATCTGAGCCATACAGAACGCAACAAAACTCCCGACATAGCGCTGCTGCATCGGGTCGTAGCCGAGCGTCATGATACTCTGCACAAGCTGATCGGAACCTGGAGGAGTCCCCTCCCCTTCACCAATCGTCCAGAGTCCGCCAAGAGATCGAACAACCTCTGTGCCGGAGTTCTTCATTGGTTCCTGGTCCGGCCCCATTACACATTCGGCTTCCATGGTCCAGCGTCCAACAAGTTTCTGAAGCCACTGGTGTTCCGGTTGAGGATTGGATTGCATAACACATAGCCTGAAAAAAGAAGTGCGGGTCGATCTGAGATGATCATACACTTCGAGGGCTAATGTTCGCCAGTTGATGCAACAAGCGATGCATCTTCAGATGCTCGCCCTCGGCATGCCAGAGTTTGTGATGACGGGTCTTACGCTTTTTTCCCTTATGGTTTGCCAACAAACCTCACGTAGCCCCACGTTTCCGGAGCGTGCATATCGATCTTGCCCTGAGGTGACCAGACCCAGTTGTTCTCTTTCGTGTTTGGGACCTTTTCGTATCGCCCGTCGATGACGTTGAACTGCCACTCAACGCGCGAGAAGTTGATTCGCCATTCGTCGCCTGGTTTGGGGGTGACTGACGCCTTCAGCTTCCTCGAAATCAACTCAACGTCCTGGCGAATCTCCGGTTCGTACTCTTTGAAAAGCGGACCTTGTCTTTTTGCCTTACGAACGGGGGTCGAAGGATCGTCGAGTGCCGCAAGACCCTTCCATGGGATAGCGACTTCCATCGTCCATGATTCATCTGTGTCCGAAGAATTGTTGACCGTGCCGTTGAGATGCACTGCAGTCTTCAGGCCATCAATCGTCCAGCCATCATCCGCCTCGCCGCCTTTACTGTACGGCTTTGTTAGTCGGAGATCCCAGCCTGTGTTGAGTGTGTTAATCTCAAACTCGCCGTAGTTGTTCGTGTCTCCATCCGGGTCAATGAAGATCTCAAAGTCGTTGTCGTGGAAGATGACGGAATCGCGAACCGTCAGACTTCCCTGAAGGTGAGGTTCCTTCAGTTCTGCTCCAATGTAGAGGAAGTCGTCGTCCCACGCCATTTTTGCTCGTGTCTGCAACGCCGGCTTCGGTTGACGATCGCCTTCAATATCGACGAAGTCTTCGGTCCACTGAGCCTTCGCCCATGCGGCGTCATCCAGCTTGCCATCAACGACAACCGTTTTTTCCGCATAAGGGGCGGAATAACGCCGAGGCAGTTCCTGTGCCGCCACAGGTGGAGCGGAGACGAAAAATCCGGTGGTCCCGGAAGCAATGGCCACCCACAAACAAAACCGTGTACGGAGAGTTGCCGTCTGCATTATCGTTGTCCCCACTTCTTTCCTGATCTCTCTTTTTTGTTGCGTCCGTCGGGCACCGCTCTGCGGATTGCGGGACCTCCTGTCGTGCACGGAAGAATGTACCTCGCTGCCCTTGTGAAGAGTAGCCGTCAGGCTCAGAGCAACGTTCTCGCGCTTCGGCGTTGCAGTCACCAGGCTTGAGAAGGAATGACCGTTTATCAACGGACAGTCCGGTTCCGACCGTCAATGACAGGGCAAACTCGTTTGCCTTACGCCTCGAGACACTTCATCATCGAAGCCGTCACTGCTCGGTGTCGACTCGACTTCGGCAGTGAATCGGACCACCACAATCACAAAGCGGTTCCCTTCCTGCACCGAGGCTGACCATGCAGTTTCAGAATGTCGTTGGAGTTGTCACGTCTGTCAGTACCGGGCTTGTTGCGGTCTCGCTGAATGACGGGAATGCCGCAAAGAGTATCGTCGTCGGAGGCTTCTGCGCCATTCCCGATGGTCGCAACGGCTCGCATCTGATCGCACTGGTGGATTCCGTTTCCGGTTCTGTTGATGAAGAGTCTTCATCATCGGGAAAACCTCCTGCAGCTTCGGCGAATGCACGTATGACGATCATCGGCCAGATCAGTCCGGCCGATGCGGGACGCTTTCGATTCAAACGCGGTGCAGAGTCCTTCCCGGCTCTGGGTAGTCAGTGTTTTGCGCTGAGCAACGTCGAGCTTGGACAATTGCTGGACGCTGTGACGGCAACATTTCAGAAAGATGAACTGTTCGAACTGGGAGCGTATTCCCTTTCGCAGCAGACACGTGTTTGCGCGAGCGGCAATCGGTTCTTTCAGAGACATGCTGCCATTGTTGGAAGTACGGGTGCCGGTAAGAGCTGGGCGGTCGCGTTATTACTGGAGCGAGCAAGTCAGTTACAGGGAGCCAACATCATCCTGTTTGACCTGCATGGGGAATACAAACCGCTCAGTGATCCGGAGACGGGCTTCGCGACTCGACTGCGTATTGCCGGGCCAGCTGATCTGGCTTCACCCGGCGATGATGTGCTCTTTCTTCCGCACTGGCTGCTGAGCCGTGATGAGATGTTTAGCGTCGTTGCTGATATCCGCCAGGAGTCCGCGTACAACCAGGCGGCTCGGTTCGCCAAACACATCTTTGATCTCAAGACCGAATGGCGAGACAAGCACAAACTGAAGAAGTCGCTGCAGACATTCACGCTGGATTCGCCGATCCCGTACTCGCTGGACGAACTGATCGATCGGCTGGAGTTTGATAACAATGAAATGGTCGAAGGGGCTCGTTCGGAAAAGAAAGGTCCCTGGAATGGAACGCTGACGAAAGTGCTGGAGCGATTCCGCGACCGCATTGCCGATCGACGCAACGGCTTCCTGTTTCAGACGCCGGACGTTGCAGACTCACCTGACTGGCTGACGCAGCTTGTCGCGCGACTCATGTCGTCTGGCCCTGATCAGCGAGGCATCAAGATTGTGGACTTCTCTGAGGTTCCCGCGGACCTGCTCGCCGTCGCCGCAAGCACGCTCGCAAGGCTGCTGTACACCGTACAATTCTGGCTTGAGCCACAGGACCGGCGCCCGATGTGTCTGGTCTGCGACGAGGCTCATCTGTACTTGCCTCGAACCGACAGCGCGGACGCCGGTCAGTCGCGGTCGCTTGAGACGTTTGAACGCATTGCCAAGGAAGGTCGCAAATACGGAGTGTCCCTGCTGGTCGTCAGTCAGCGCCCGTCGGACCTGAATTCAACGATCCTTAGCCAGTGCAACAATTTTCTTTCACTGCGACTCAGCAACGATCGCGATCAATCAGCAGTCAGAAATCTTCTGCCGGATTCGATGAAGGGTGTTTCGGAACTTCTTCCGATCCTGGACATCGGCGAAGCTCTGTTGATCGGAGATGCCGTGATGTTCCCAACACGGATTCGACTGGACGCTCCATCCGTCGCGCCTTCCAGTGCGTCGATTGACTTCTGGCTCGAATGGCAAAAAGGGGCGACGTCCGCTTCGAAACTTGCTCTGGCTGTTGAGAACCTTCGACGTCAGGGGCGTAAGACAGCGGAATGAGAATACGAGGCCGAAGCATCTACCGGGTAGCACAGGCAAAGCCTGTGACGCGCAGCGGCCGGAAGCCCAAGTGAGAGCGTGATGGTTTCATCGCATGCAGATCTCGCAATCTCACCTGCAGGCATCAGCTTCCGGCGCCTTCGGCGCACGCCCTGCGGACATGCTACCCACAGAGTAGAACCGGCAGTCTCAGCCGTTCCGCTATCTCTTTGTGGTCCATGTCTCTGCGAGAGACACTGACGTCCGTTCCAGTTGTGCAAGCAGGTTCGCCTGATGACGGAGAACATCGTCGCCAATACAGGAACGCCCCCAGCGCGCACCCGCGATGCTGCCCACAAGGACGGGGCAGTAGTTCGCAAGCCCCGCAAACTCAACCGAGCGAACCAGCGCCGAATGAAAGGACTCGGATGAGTTCACAAAATGGACGGCCGCTCTCAGCACATTCGGTGCGAAACCATCAGCGCTGATCGCGGCGGTCGATGTGACGTCGAGTGCTCGTACTGTTTCTAACTGCCGCCCCGTGGCGGCGAAAGACAATGAATCCTGCCATGACAATCCGTTGATCAGCGATCGGCAGAGACGAACAACAGCGGCAGCGACATCACCCGACAGAGGATGTTTGTGAGTCAGACGAGCCTCGGCATTGGCCGCTTCATCGAGGTCAGAGTCTGACACTGACGAGCATGCCGCAATGGCCACGCTGCGATGAGCCGGATTGCAGCCTGCGGTCTTCCCGCCGAGCCGTTGATCGACAACTGTGGCTGCGTCATCGAACGAGCGCCCTGCGTCAACCATCTCCAGAACCGCAGCCGCTGTCGGACCAGTATCGAACGCCCCGTCTCGCCACCAGTCGAGATACCGCAAGCCAACATCGCGAACATCGAACGTGCCGCACGCCAGGAGACTGTCCGCGACTCGAAGTGCCATCCTCACCGGCCCACCAATCTTATCTCCCGCCGCAAGCCCAAAGAGCATACCCGCAATCCGATCCGTCCGTTCGTTCATTCTAAACTCCAACTCCAACGGTCATTCCCACCTCGTTGACCCTGGTTGATACTGCCTGCCGAGCGTTTTTTTGGGTAATGCGATATCTTGGAAGTGCGTCAAATCCCCTGCTTTGCAACAAACCCGGAACCCCACTATTCCGGCATCACAGAATCGAACAGTGTGCCAAGTGCATCCGAGGACGTGCGGGCATCCGTCTGCAAGACAGTTCCTGCTGCCGTCGCCAATGCCACCACAATAAGCAGAACGTACAACACACAATAGCGGATCGGTGCTGCCGAATGAGGAATCAGGGCGACTCGTTCGTAGATCTGCATCATGTCGGTCGCCCGCTGCGAAGCGGACTGTGATGTTCGAGTCAGTTGATAGAGTTCCTCAAGCTGCTTGCCTGAGAGCTGTTTAATGGATTCGGGCCATTTGGGATATAGGCGATAGATCTTTAGTGCTGCCTGGGCATTTCGGAACCGTCGCGGTGTCCACCAAAGTAACAAAAGGCCCATAATGACAAGAAAAGTCCTCCCCCCATTCGGGGCAAAAAGCAAAAAGCTGAATCCAACGAATGAGCAAACAGACAAAGCTGTTTGAGCGATCGCGGAATGCTGGGAAAACAGACTCCAGCAGATGCGCCCGCCGTCGAGTGGCCAGATCGGAAGTAAGTTCAGGAAATTGATGGCGACGAGCCAGATCGCGACGGAACGTGCAAACGGCATGGGATGAGCGGCATCCAGCCAATAGATCAGGCATCCAAGCAGCAATCCCGGTGCTGGACCAGAGAGAAGCATGATGAGCCGATCATCCTGTGTCTCGTCCGACTTCTTCCCGGTCACAGCTCCAGCGATGAACGGAATGAAGAACATACCAAGGTTGGTATAGCCCAGGAAAAACATTGCAGCAAAGTGACCCATTTCGTGCAGGACGATGGTACCGACAAGCCACGTTGTTGTGAGGTCCGGAAGAGAACTGATCGCGATGGCAATCCAGAGAGCAAGAGACGCGGCAAATACGAGCATGCGACGTGTCAGAGATGAAGTACGCGGTGTTGCCGTGGTGTCGTCGAGCAGCGGGTAAACGTTGTCGGCAATCAGGCACTCTTTTGGCAGTCCGAAACCATCTTCCTGAACACTGTCGAGTTCGGAAACTACAGGCACCAAGGTGTTTTCTGAAGTTTCCATCGCCGTTTTCGGAACAACTTTCGTGAGTGCACGTCGGCGAGCACGCACAAGAGCGAAGGCCGGTAACGGAATCGCGATTAGCAGCGTGACAATGGCTGAGACCGTCTGCTGTAAGGCAAGTAACGCCAGGATCAAAAGAAGTGAAAGCGTGACATACAAACTCCACCCCAGAACTCGCAGCAGCCGCCACATTGAGAATTCGGTTTCGGTAGATCCCCGGACCGGCGTTTTCGCGACTAAGCCAGTCGTTGTCTTCTTTGGCTGATACGGATGAGCCTTCAGAAAGACAAGCACCGAGCGAAAGTCATTGAGTTCTTCAGGCTGCAGAGTCGAAGAAGAATCCTGCAACAGAGGCGGATGAGGTTCTAACGGCAGTGAGTTCACTGGAAGCCTGCTAACTGTTTCGAGAGATTAACCACGGATCTTATCGTCAATTGCTTCCAACAAATCAATCCTCACAGTAACTCCCACTCCTGCCGAGCCTCGCTGAAAGTGGATTCCAGCGTGTGCGTATGACACAGTTTTTTCATCAGGCTGCACAGTCACATCCCGAAACATGCTTTCAACAAGATCATTGCAGGAGCCGTCATCATGACATGGTTTGAGCAGCTCATGGGGTTCGCGGAACTTTCGCCGGAACAAGTACGTCAGGAGATTGAGTTGTCGGGCGACGAGTTAATCTCGCGTCGGAACGGACAGCGATTTCGCTACGGAACCCTTGAGATTCTCTCTCTGGACGAGCTTGCTCGGCGGAGTAACGCGGTTCGCTCCGAAGGGCAATCGACGATTCGGGAAGTCGTCGGGAATGTTCGTGACCTGCACCTGGACCCGAAGAATGCGGATGCTCTGTTTCAGGTGGCATCACAGTTCAATCTGCTGGAGATGACCGGTCCCAGTGTGACACCCGAGCGAGGAGTCGGTATTTACGAACACGACTATACTCAGGGCCCCGCCTGTGCAATGGCCGCTGGAGCCGGGACAATTTATCGAAACTACTTTGTTCCCGTTCGAGGTCGTGTAGGTCAGACCTTCGACAATCAGATCAATTGCCTTGAGCCGCTGGAAGATGCACTGAAGAACGCTTGTCCAAACCCGTGGCACTATCGCAACGGTTACATTCTGCTCGACGCGGCGAAGCTTGAACGTATCTGCAATCACCTTCGATCCATCACGTTCGAAGAGAGGAACCGATTGAAAGGTCTGATTCGCATTGGAATTCAATGGCGAACGCAGGTCACGCTTCCCGGAGTCAGTCATTGTGTCAGCCAGGCCTACTGCTCCGCCCTGCCCGTTGCCTACGACCAGCATGAAGACTCCGCCTGGGAACCCTTCGCCCGGCTCGTCCTTGAAACCGCCTACGAAGCAACCCTGCACGCCGCAGTGCTCAACAGTGCCAACACCGGCAATCGAACTGTCTATCTAACGCTGCTCGGCGGCGGAGCGTTCGGTAACGACCTCGTATGGATCCTGGACAGCATCAAGTCCGCCTATGAACCCTTCCGCACCGCGAACCTGGACATTCAAGTCGTGAGCTATCAACGTTCCATTCCTGCCGTTGACGCTCTTCTAAGTCAGTTGTGAATGAAGGGCGTTCTTGGTTCTTGGTTCTTGGTTCTTGGTTCTTGGTTTGTTGGTTTGTTGGTTTGTTGGTTTGTTGGTTTGTTGGTTTGTTGGTTCCTCACCCTCCGCGATTCACTCCCCACCCGCACGCAGTGTGGGAGGGGTCGAGCGAGCGCCAGCAAGCTCGGGGGCGGGCCGCAATTCCTGCCTCCCTCAACAACCAAGAACCAACAACCATGAACTAAGAACTCCCTCAACCCCGAAAATGTTCACGAATCTTCGCAATCAGTTGAGGCTCCGTCATGCGATCCGAAGGCTCAACCTGCACATTGCTTGTTAAGCCCTTTTGTTCTTCCATGTGATGTTTCAGTTGCGTGCGAGTTTCGCCGGGGCCGCAGATGTAGATCGCATCTGCATGGGCGAAGTGAGAAATCACTTCCTCGTAGAACTTCGAAAGCTCACCACTTTCTTTTCGATCCCGACCCGTGTCAGACGGAACCAGCAGCGGCTCGTAGGGACCGTCCGTTCGATCCGCAGCGCGTCGTTCCTGGCTTTCCATATGTGACTCGACATGAACGCACGATTCTTCGCTGCCAGAGATCTTTACAACGATAGCTTGTCGTCGATCAATCCAGACACCAATGCACGTCGCCATCATCACGCTCCACGAACAGAGAATAGGAGAAGCCTTGACAGACACGAACAAGGCGCCGTGAATGTCGCAAGGATCATTTCCACAGGGCCACGGCATCCGTTACACCGACGTTCAAGACCATCGGTGCTGCAACTGCCCGTGACCCTTCTTTGTCATGCAACGCCCGCGCCATCGAGATGGAAACCAGGAAATCCCGCAGAGCCAGTGGCGGAATGCACCATCATGTCATGCCCATGACTCGTGCTGAAAACTCTGTGGAAACGCCCGTTTCGCAGGCCCGATCAGGTCGATCGATGGAGATCCGCACATGTTGACGAGTAAGATCTGATCCGGTGACTCATCTTCGCACACTGTGCCAGGGAGTCACACGTCTGCACGCCCGAATTGGTTCCAGTGGCACCTTCGAAGGCGGCTCAGACGTATTCTGGATACTCTTTCGCTTGATCAGGTGATTCGCCTGAAAAATGCAATGTGCAGCACAGGGCAATGACGACGATGCGACGACTTACTCCATCAATCACAGCACACGCAGTGCGATACAGGATGACCTTGCGGAACGGTGCGACCGTCTGGAGTATGCAGAAAGAACCGGCGACGGCATGTTGGACACGTTCTGATCGAAGAAGCGTGCGGGGAGACAAAGTCCAACGCCGGTCGCGGGGAGCAAATGCGCCCGAGTGGATTCGAACCACTGACCTACCGCTTAGAAGGCGGTTGCTCTATCCAACTGAGCTACGGGCGCTTTTGTGCGAAAAAACTGGTTTATTGACATGTTCCAAAGGTTTTGGACAATAGTCACTCGCGCTGACTACGCCTTTTGGGGTTCGCTCATGCCAAAGAAGACACCAAAACCAAGCATACCATACAAAGATTTTCCGCTCTATGCACATGGTTCCGGGCAATGGGCAAAGAGAATTCAAAGCAATGTGTCGTATTTCGGGCAGTGGGCGGAAGCTATCGTTTTGTGTCTGGTCCGGACAGACTCTTCATTCCGGCAATCAGTTCTTCCGCCAAATCCTCATCGAGGCAGTTATCGCAGCGACCCACCGCAGGATCCAAACCGAGCGTAGCCAGGAGTTTTGAAGGCACCTCTGTGACTTTGGGCAGAACGAGTTGAACACGAACCTGATACGGGAACTTTCCACCCCAGACCTTTGGCGCTAGGTTCTTTTCTCCGTCACATGTTGCCCGCCACATTCCCAGCAGTCCACCGATCTCATAGTGGTGCAGCAGGCAATAGTCGCCCGCTTTGATCTGCAGCGGCCAGGGCTTGTTGGAACCGAAGAGGTTCTTTTCTACGCAATCCAAGTATGTGCTACTACTGCATTCGAAGATGAACGCGTTCTGGGGCATGCTCGTGTCTTTCCGTCCGTTATGGCATGGCCCTATGCCACAACGTCGCGGTCAAAGTATGGTGACGGGATTGTTGGGTACACTCTGTAGATGTGTCGGAAGACTTCCTCAGCCCGCCCTTCGACTTCCGTCTGATCATAGTCTGCAGGCAAACCGGTTTGATCGCTCCAGAGAAAGTCCTTGATCGCAAGACGAACAGCATCGCGTGTGGCTTCCTTCTCTCGCCATTGGTCGACCCTGAGTTTCTCCGCCTTTAGAGTTCGAAGCAGCTCCACTGCCACCTCCTTGATTCTCTTGATCTCTGCAGCCGAAAGTTCGGGCTTCATCAGCAAGTCGAAGATTGCCAGCGATTCCTTGTCCAGTCCCTCGCGGATTGCTCGACGATCTTCCTCGTTGAGTTCCTCTGCGAACTTCAAGAACGCCTCGAAGGATTTTTCGATCGTGACGCGGTCCTTCTCACGATTGTACTCGGCCACAATGTTCTCGTAGTGCTGCTGAAAGTCGGTGCCCAGTGGGTTTTGCATCATCAGTCGCTTGAGCTTTTTCTCGATCGCTTGCTTCAGCTCCATTGTGGCAGTCTTCTTCGCCACGTTGCGAGCAAACTCCTGGCGGAGCCGATCGAAGTCTATTTTGCTGATATCGTAGACCGCTGACGCTTCACCAACCTGGTCGGACGATGTTTCGATGGCCTCGTCCACCACCATGTGCAGTTGTCGCATGATTCCGCTGATGTCGGCCCGCTCTGTTTCACGATTCAGCAGTTTGTAGAGAAAGTTAATCGCATCGCGTTCCGCTCGAAACGCATTGATTCCATCAACAGTGATACACGCTTTGAATTTTGCAAAGACTTCCCGGCAGATGATCTCAAAACGCTTCCGCGTCTCATCATTGTCATTGGCCGCTTCCATGCAGGCCACGATCGCGGCATTGCGAGGAAACCCCGTCAGCTTCATCACGTCGTCCAAAGATGCACCGCGATCCGTCAGGAACTTTTGGGCCATGACGATGGATTCAGCCAGCTCTCCCAGAAGGACCTCATCCGGCTTTGCTGGTTCGACTTCTTTTTCTTCTTCGCCGTCGCCGGTGCCGTCACCGCCTGACGTTCCACCAGCACCAGCAAATGTGGCGAGAGCTTTTCGCAGATGTTTCAGGATACCGCAGTAGTCGACGATCAGGCCATTGATTTTGCCCTCGGCCACGCGGTTCGCCCGAGCGATCGCCTGCATCAGTGTATGTGCCTTCAACGGTTTATCGAGATACAACGTCGCAAGACTGGGTACGTCAAAGCCCGTCAGCCACATCGCACAGACAATCGCTACCCGAAACGGGTGCTCATCCGCCTTGAAGGCTTCATCCAGATCCAATCGCTGTTTGTTCTTGTACTCCGGCTTTGAACGCATCGCTTCGGGAAGTTCGATGCCTTCTTTCATCAGCCTGCGGTGGGGAGTTATGTCGAGGTCCCAGTCCCGGAACTTTGCCACTTCGCCCTGTTCTTCGCTGACAACGACAATAGCGCGTGTTTCCCTCATCCAGGCAATCTGCTTATGCCTTTGAGTGATCTCCTCTTCTGAGGACAAACTTCCGAGTGTTTCCTCAAGCTCCGCAATCCGTTCGTCCCAGAACTTTGCAATCAGCCCATGCACTTTCACACAGGTCAGCTTGTCGATACAGACAAACATCGCTTTGCCGGATTCCCAGGCCGTCGAATAATGCCGCACAAAATCCCGAACCACCTGGATCAGTCGCTTCTCAGCCGTGATCACGTGGTAATCGCGTTTCAGCTCTTGCTCCAGCCGCTTTCGGACATTGATGTCGTCCCGGTATTCCTCTTCCAGTTCACCCAACTTTGCAGCGATGCGTTCATTCAGATCGCCTATCGCCACACCCAGCTTTTCACCGCGGGCGTCGTAGTACAGCGGGACCGTTGCCCGGTCTTCTACCGCTCGCTGAAAGTCGTACACAGACACGTAACGGCCGAAGACGCGACGGGTGATCTCGTCGTCTTTGAACAACGGTGTCCCAGTAAAACCGATGAAGTTTCCGTTGGGAATGCCATTGCGGAGATTCAGGGCCAGCGTGCCGTATTGAGTCCGATGAGCTTCATCGGTGACGACAATCACATCATCACGTTCGGTACACAGTTCGTCCTTGTTGAACTTCTGGATCATTGCAAACACGTATGACTTCTGCTGCCCCAACATCGCTCGGAGAGCATTGCCGTTTCCGGGGCGACATGGATCTTTGTCGTTATCAACGATTCCGCATCCGGCAAAGGTTTTGTAAAGCTGAGTATCCAGGTCATCACGATCGGTCAATATGACAAACGTGAAGTTGCCGCCCAGCTTACGATGAACTTTGCGAGTGAACATGGCGATCGAATAGCTCTTCCCGGAACCCTGAGTGTGCCAGAACACACCCAACTTTCCCTCGCGAGCCTTTCGATTCTTCACCGCTTCGATGGACTGATTGACGCCCAGGAACTGATGGTTTTGAGCGACAATCTTTTGTGTCTCACCGTTTGCATCGTTG
The DNA here is from genome assembly GCA_016795145.1 of Planctomycetaceae bacterium. Lineage (GTDB taxonomy): Bacteria > Planctomycetota > Planctomycetia > Planctomycetales > Planctomycetaceae > SXXK01. Next base: position 24,952 of record JAEUII010000255.1, on the reverse strand, counting down.
AACAGGATGAAGTTCTCGACCAGATCCAGAAAGTTGCGACGGTCGCAGATACCCTTCAGCAATGTCTCATTATCCACGACACCTGGATCGACTTCGTTCAGACGTTTCCAGTCATGAAAGTGTTTCCATTTCGCCGTGAGCGATCCGACTTTGGCATGCTGACCGTTGCCGAAGATCACCAAAGCATTGTGGTGCAGCAGGTGCGGAACAGTGTCTTTGTAGTCGGAGAAATTCTCTTCAAAGGCCGCCTGCAGATTGCGGTGCATGGCCTTGCATTCCATGAACAGCAGCGGAATGCCATTCACGAATCCAACGATGTCGGCTCGTTTGCGATACAAGTCCCCTCGTACCCACAATTCACGAACGCAGAGGAACTCGTTGTTGTCGGGAATGTTGAAATCGATCAGCGTCAGTCGCTGCTTTATCACTTCACCACGGTCATTGCGAAACGTCGCGGTGACACCATCGCGAACCTGATCGTACTTCTCTCGATTTGTCGCCACCAGCGATTGTGACGTGACCGACATCGTCACTTGTCGTACGGCATCATCATATGCCGCGTCGGGCAAGCCGGGATTGAGTGTGCGCAGCTTCACGCGAAGACTGCGAGTCAGTACGACTTCGCGATCCGAGCTTCGACCCAGCAAACTGTGGGGCCCAAACGTTTCGGAGTTGTACGCATACAGCGACGTCCAACCGAGGTGTGATTCCAGATAGTCTGCCGTCGTTTGCTGAACTAGCGTGTCTTCGTCGTACCGATTAGGCATTCTTCGGCCTTCCCCAAATGCGAAAGAGTTCACTCAAATTGAACATTTCATCGGGGTCAGCAAATCGCCACAAATCCGATCTTTTCCAGATGCTCCACATCTTTTCGGAACAGACGTGCTCCAGCATTTCACTTGGAGTTGCATAATCAAGCAGCTTCGATAGTGGCTGGAATCCGGGATCATTGGTGGCTCGGGCAAACAACTCCAGTGTGCCCACACGGTTGGCATACAGCAAAGCTCGAGGACTCCAATGGTCATGGGATGGCGCACGAGAGGCCGACAAACAGCAGATGATGTCAGCCTGCAGCAAATCGCTGAAACGGATGCTCTTTCGGTCGGCCCGGTCGTGGAGCAAGTCTCCCATCACGCTGATGTGTCTAGAAGTCCCCCGTTCAGCACAATTACCCTGCAACGACGATGGCGTCTCATTGAACTGAGCAAATGAATACGAACGGGTTCGACTTTCCCGCAGAAACTCTAAGGTGACGTATTGGTGATCGAGCAGTGTTCGCGAATCCACATATCTACGAGCCTTGGTGTATGCTGCCACAGTGTAGAGAAAGAACTCATAGAGAAGGAACTTGTAGTTGTCTTCTGAGATCTCGAAGGAAGGTCCCCGATGTTGCGGTCGATTTTGGAACGGCAAGATTCGCTCCAACAATGACAGCAAACTGTCGACAAACCACGAATCACAAACGTGCTTACTTCCGGTTTTGACTACGTCGACGAACGCGTTTCGAATTGGACGGGCTCGCTCAATGTTCTCACTTAACGTCTGACACCAAGTAGCGTCTTGGTCATGCGTGTAGATCAAACGTAGCTCTTCGAGATTTTCCATCAATGCATCAGCAAAATCCTCGAATGCAGCAGATGGGTTTCCTTTGTCGGTTGAAACAACGTCAACAAATCGTTTGGCCTTTTGAGCACAGGACATCGCCGTTGCAGTCTCATCGAACAAGTGCGACGGTGGCTTTCCCAGAGATGGCTTGCGTCGAACTGGGCGATCAAAGATGTTTCGAAGCAGTTGATCGTAGGCTTCGGCCTCTACATCGCCGTTAGAGAAATCAATGTACTTTCTGCTCTTCAGAAACACAGGTCGCCAAGGTTCGCCGCGGTCATCCCGCTCGCGGATCAGTGGCACAAATTTCTCCTGGTCAACTCTTTCATAAACCTCCTGCGATATGATCTGGCTTTCTGTGCCAACGCCACCTTTACGAGAATCAGCCTTTGCTGCGTATTGAGCATCACAGATGATGAGCACTCGTTTGATACTGGGATCGGTCACCATCTGTTCCATGAAGGCATTGAGGTCTTGACCATCCTTTAGCGACCATTGATCAAGGACGACGTCAATGCCGTCATTCATCAATCGTTCCCCCAAGTCAGCGACCCATTCAATGTGAGGGTCGTTGGTCCAGCTATAGGAAATGAAGACTCGTGGTGGATTTGTGATATCGTTTGCCATGGACCATTAGTTCTTTGGGCGACAGGTCAGAATGAAACAAAGCTATCAGACGGAGATCTCTCCGTTCATGAGGCGGGGCAAGAGGAGGTCGCGGGCTTTGGATGCGAGTCGGATCTGAGACTGGAGCGTGTCAATCTGGTTCTCAATCGGTGCCACATGTTCCATAAATGATCTCATCAGCGGCACAGGTGGAATGTCGATTTGGACTCTTGCCAGTTTCTCTCTGGGCAAGTGCTTGATTGTCGCGCCCGTGAAAAGCATCGATAGGCTGCCAGACCGCGCCTTTTCAAAGAGTGAATAGTAGAGGAAGCGATAATCCACGTTTGCGAGTGGACGTATTCGATGAATTGCCTTTTGGATCATCATGCCTGGAATCTGGTTCTTCCAGATGGCGCAACGTCCAGGTTCTCCCCCCTCACACATCACGATATCGCCGTACCTGAGCCCGAAGGTTTCGATCTCGCTCTCTTCGAAACGCATTTCTCGAAGGTTCTCTAAATCGAACTCACCCCACCTGACGTTAATGTTCGCCAAATATGGCATCGGCTGGCCGCGGTTCTTGTTTTGATCCAGCATCTTGCCGAGCCGGAACTCGGCGATTTCCGGCATGCTCTTCCGCTCCCAACCCTTTGGGACGCCCTCGGTGATTTTGACGTGTTCGTGGCCGGGGAAGCGGAGATTGACGAACCACTCCTTGTAAAGCAGCCTCGCCGCCTGTTCCAACAACTGAATCCGCCGCCGATTGTTTTCAATCAGGTCGTCGTAGGCGGAGAGGATCGATGCGATATGTTGTTGCGCACGCAGTTCACACTCGATGAGGACGTTGATCGATCTCAAAATGCCGTGGGTTATCAGCGGCTGCGCGGCACCTCCAGCATAACTTCGCAGAGGTGATGCTTTCAGCCGGTAGTAAAGGTATCGAAGATCCATCCCAGGCAGCGGCTTCACGACAATCGTGTTGTCAGATGCCCAGAATCGGTCATGACAGATCTCCACTGAACCGCAATATGCACCAACACGTCCGAGAATAATCGCATTCTCGTTGTTGAACTCGACGGCACGTCCAATTGTGCCATTTGAACCGTAGACCACAAACTCGCCATTCTCAACGGTATTCGGCGCTTTCCCATTGAAGAATTGCAGCACATCTCCGAGCGGGACATTTCGAACGCTCATATCCCCAACTCCTCGAAGTTCTTCTTGATCGTCGCGGCGAGCGTGACGGCTTCGGAGTTGAGGTCTTCCAGTTCGACGTGGATTTCTCGGAGCGTTTCTTCGAAGTCAAAGCCTTCATCCACTTCTTCCGGAGCAACGCCCACGTAGCGGCCCGGAGTCAGGCTCCAGTCTTCAGTTTCGATCTTCTCACGATCAACCAGTTTCACCAACCCCGGCACATCGCAAAGCTCCGCCTTCGGGAATCGTTCGGTCAGCCAGTGGGCCTGCTTCCAGAAGTACCTAACCTGTTTGAGTTGTTCGACCGCGAATCCGCGAAATTCATCGGCTGACTTGCGAGCTTTTACAATCTCGCGTGGAACCCAGTCTTCACTCTCTTTGGCGTTACATTCGGTTTCGCAGACTTCAATCAGCCGAGTCGCCAGCTTGTAGACCAGGTCAGCCTGTTTGATTAGATCGCGACTGGCTTCTGCCAATGGCTCAAGTTGTTCAACGAGCTTATACAACGCCGCGTTCGTGTCTCCGGCTTTGTCCCGCTGCTTCGCGGCTTTTGCTGTATTGGCGTGGAACGCTTCGACGTCGGTCGCGAACTGTTGTTGTTCCTTTCGGAACTCTGCTAGGGTTTCGGTATGTGGTCCGGTCTTTCCCAGCGACTTCAGGAATGGCTGCATCTGTTTTTCGAAGGCAGCGATGGATTCGACAAACAGTGGAAGCGGCTGAACGGCTTCACCGACTGCATCGGTCGTCTCCATGCAGGCCTCGGCAGTCTGAATGGTCTGGCTGAGATACCCTGAAACCAGTTCGAGGAACCTTTCACTCTGTCCGCGATACAGCCAGACGATGGAGAGCAAGTTTTGCTGTTGCTCCGGGCTGAAGTCATAGATCTTCCGCGTGACTTTGCGGTAGACGTTACGAGCATCAATCATCAGCACTTCGTTCTTCATCGCCTTCGGTTTGGCTCGATTCAGAAACCAAAGTTCGCACGGCACCGTTCGTGTGTAGAAGAAGTTCGAGCGAATGGCGATCATGGCTTCTACATCGCCAGTTTCAATCAGCTTCTGTCGCACCTTCGCTTCGTCTCGCCCAGCACTCGACGCCTGCGAGGACATCACGAATCCGGCTCGCCCTTTTGGGCTCAGGTAGCTCCAGAAGTAACTGATCCAAACATAGTTGCCGTTGGAAACCTTTTCTCGATTGTTCACGCCCGGCAAACCAAACGGCAACCGAGGATCGGTTTTCACTTTGTCCGCATCGATCTCATCCACGTTGAACGGTGGATTGGCCATGACGAAATCGGCCTTACCCAGCAGTTCATGCGGATCTTCGTAGTAGGTGATCGCCTTCTGGATATCACCCTCCAGACCATGTACGGCGAGGTTCATTTTGGCGAGGCGAATCGTCGTGGCATTCTTTTCCAGGCCACGAAACGTCAGTCGTGCTGATGGACTTTGCCCCGTTCGTTCAACGATGCGAGCCGACTGGACAAACATCCCCGCACTGCCACACGCTGGATCAAGCACAGTTCCGCGGTCCGGTTCCAGCACATTGGTCAAAAGCGACACAATCGAGACCGGCGTAAAGAATTCGCCGTCGTCGTGAGCTTTCTGGTCGGCAAACTGAGTCAGGAAGTACTCATAAATCCGGCCGAACACGTCCCCAGAAACCTTCTTGAGTTCATCCGGATTCAGGGTTCGCAGCAACTGACCGAGGACTCCGTTGTCGAGTTCCTGATAATCGCTTTTCGGGAGAACGCCACGAAGCGTTTCGTAATCCTCTTCGATGGACTCCATCGCAGTGATGATCGCTTTGACTCGGTCGGCACTGTCCGGTAGTGAGACGAGGCGATCAAACTGAGCTTCCGGCCGCAGAAAGATCGCACTCTTTTGGGAGAAATCCTCTTTGGTCAAAGCTCGAGCCACGCCGCCACGTTTGGGAAGCGTCGGTTCAATCTTCTCCTTTACCATCAGAAAACGGCTGTACGCATGCCGCAGAAAAATCAGCCCCATCACGGGCAGAAAGTACTCATTGCTGGCATAACTCGAATTCGCGCGGAGCGTGTCTGCTGCTCCCCAGAGACGCTTTTCAATTGCTTCGATGTGTTCCAACTGAGCCATCACCGCTCCAATGATTCAAACGATGCTTGTGCGATTAGTTCGATGTTGTGGTCGTGATGGGCTTCGCAGTTTGCTTCAGTGATCCTCGCAGATTGGTCCGTTGGTACAACCGGTAGCCGATGCCTGGATTTCGATGCACTGGAATCGCCGCAGACGCCGCCGAAAGTCTACAAAGGTCTGCAGACGGGCAACAGCAAACGCCCCTCACTCCATAGACTAAGACGAGTTGCGTAATGATCCGTGCTCGATGCGGCAATGCGCAACACTGCTCACGCACCGTGCGACAAATTGGTAACCAGCGGAGCGTTGCGTGAATAGGTTGATGCAAGCCTCGGAAGAGCGAACGAAAGTCTGCCGGACAGCCCCATTTTGGTGGCAGCCGTCGCGGTCACATAGATGACTGATCCTTGGCGTGGAACCCCATCGGCCTCAGGAAGCAGTCTCGCAAATCGTGCGCGCGATTCGGCGCAGTGCAACTTGGTGAATGAAGTCGGTCAACAAGCCTGCAGCAGAATTAGTCAAGTGTGTGCGGCCATTCATCGGCACTGCCGGTGGTCCATCGGATGCATTGGCACGATTCGCATCATCAGACCGCGATCGAGGCTTGCAGGTGGCTGTTTACACTTGATGCGCCACGGTCGGGTGGCGGCGGAAATCCTTCCGGACCTATTTTAACGCTTTGGGAACGGCACACTCACCCAACGTTGACTTCGACGAAACAGTCTTCGGTTCAACGATACGAACATCGAGCACAAGTCCGCAGATCGAGGCAATTGAGTAGGTGAGGAATTCTCTGATCGTGTCCAGTGATGCGGACTTGAGTTCCACAACACCTTGCCCGGGAAGGAAGGCCTCCTCGTCGTGGTCAATAGAGTAATTCAGATCTTGGATGATGGACCGAATCTCTTGCTTCCTACCGCCCGTGAGTGAACCGAATTCATCAATTCGAAAGCAAGAAGGATCTTTGTATACGAGCAAAGTCGGCAAATTTTTTGGAGCAGACATGGATGTTCCTGCCAGTTGATTTATTTCAAATCACCGTTAAAGCTTACAGTGCAGACACTCTCAGACACTGAGTTTTCAGCAAAAACGCTTCGAAAACCAAAATGTCAGGTAAATTGAGCATGATTTATGGGACAGTGTGTCGCCTGACGATTTGTCGAACAAGATCGGACGTCAATCCACATTCCGCCCAAATTTCGATAAACGCTCCCTCGGGTGCATTACCGGTGAGAATTGCCGAAATTGCAGCCTGAAGTGTCGCGCGAAACTGTGCGTCAGTCAGCGTTACCAATTTTTCGATCCGCCACCGGACCTGTTCCACCAATCGGGGAGATCCAGTCAAGATTTCTTCGGCAATAAATGACTCCCAGAATAGCTGAAAACTCGCTTCCGCTGTCTTGGAAGGTATGTATGCCTCTCCAGCTTTTTTGTGCTTCCGGTGGATTGCCAGCTTGCTTTGAAAAGCCAGTAGTTGACGGTCTTCGATTCGTAGGGGAAATTGCCCGCTCGACACACCTCGACAGTTGACCACTAGTTTCTTCACTGCCGCAGTGGGTGGAAGAATCCACGCTGCGAGCGCGCGAAACCGGCAAATAGTCATTAAGGAAATATTCGCACACAGAGAAGCCGTTCCTTTCAGGCTCTCTGGTGATGCGACATTCGGCGGAATTGCAAAGTTCACTCGAAGGGTATTCAGAATCTCCTGCATCCGCTGATTTCGAATCGCATAGTCTTGGGGTGGAGCACCAAGTAGCTTTTTGAGATCTCTATAGCCCTTTTCAAACTGGCGCATTGGTTGTGTTCTTGGAGTTCACGGGAGAAAGGCTTGACAGCTGCCGCGGGAGGATAGCAGCGTGGGGTTAGATGTTCAATCCAACCCTGGGAGTGGCAAGACTGGATCGCCCTTTGGGGTCTGAAACCAGTAAAACCCAAAACGTAGCCGATGCTTGAATCATTCGCTCAGAGGCCAAAGCGGGCGAAGTGACGCATTTTGATGTGATCAGGAAGTCCATTGAAAGCGGCGTTTTTTGTATCGCACCAAGCATCAGAAGGCGGTTGCTCTATCCAACTGAGCTACGGGCGCGAGGCGCGTGTTGGGACACGCGGCTGGGGAGTAGGATACAAAGATTTCCGTCGGTTTGAACGTTGAAGCGGGGTTTGGTCAAAAATGGGCTGGGGACGGGGCTGGTTTCGGGTTCTTTGTGCTTCGTTCTTTGTTGAGGACCCGGTTGGTGAGGCGGGTTGTTGGGAATTTCCTCGGGCTTTGTTCATCCGTCTGGTGCTGGATTTCGTTGTGGGGCTGGCTGGGTGCGGGTTTGGGTGGCGGTGGATCGTGAGATTCGTCGGCCTTGCCTGTTACAGCTGAGGATGCTGCTGTGTTTGTCGCGCGGTCTTCTGGAAGGTCCTTCCGTGATTGAAGTGTCTGGTGTGACCCATCACTTTGGTGTTGGGCCGGTGCTAAGGGATGTGAGCTTTGCGGTGCCGACGGGGCGGACGCTCGCGATTCTGGGGCCGAATGGGCGGGGAAAGACAACGCTGCTCAAATTGATGGCCGGGTTATTATCGCCGGCGTTTGGGCAGGTTCGAATCGATGGTGTGCTGCGGCGTTCCTCGGTGGAGGCGGAGCTGGCGATTCGGGCGAAGACGTATTTTCTTCCGGCGGATGCCTGGTTCCCGCCGACGATCACGGGGCGTGAGTACATTCTGGCGGTCGGGGAAACATGGCGAGTTCCCATTCTGCGACTCTTTGAACATACGGATCAGCTGCTGGAACTGTTTCAGCTGAAGGACATTTCCAATTCACTCATCAGCAGTTACTCCACCGGTCAGAAACGCAAACTTGCTCTCTGCGCGGCTTTGGCTTCCGAGGCCAATATTCTGCTGCTTGATGAACCATTTTCCGGCGGGCTTGATCCGGCGGGACTGACAGCCATACGACATATCCTTCGCCGATTGCCTCGACGGTCCGAACGAACTGTTGTGCTGACAAGTCCCGTCCCCGAGTTGATTGAACAGATTGCCGATGATGTTCTGATCCTGGACAAGGGACAGATTCAGCGCTATGCCACAATCCCGGAGATCATCGCGTCCTGTGGTGCTTCGACGTTTGATGAAGCACTGAGACAGTTGATCTTTCCGGAGACCGAAGATGCTCTGGTCAGGTACTTCGAACACGAGGTGAATCGATGACAGCGTGGCATCGAATGAGCTATCCGCCTCGGGCTTGGTTCGTCGTGTTTGTGATCGCTGTCGTACTGACAGATCTGCTCGCGGGTGCATTGTGGCTTTCGTTTTCGAAAGTGCTTGTGGAGTTTCAGCTGAAGCGATTTGATCTGGCAATTGGACTCTTTTCGATTGTGCTCTGCATCGTCGCCGCGATCGCACTGGGTGTGTTTCGGGCGATGCGATGTCCATTGAGAGATTCGGGCTATCATGAATGGCTGGCAGCCAGCCCGTGGGAGGGTTGCGAGAAGACACCATTTGGTCCCTGTGCCCCGCATCGACTGGATTGCGTGCCACTGGGAGTGCTGGGGTTGATCTGTGTCTCGCATGCTTTAGTTTTTGGATATTCAGAGCTGACGACGATCATTCTCTGGGGCAGCTGGAATGGTCGTCTGGCGATTCTCTTGTCGATCGCGCTGATGCCGACGTTTGCCTTCCTGGGCGTCTGGGTTCTTAGCATCACTTCAGCAATGCTGCAGTGGCGTGCCTGGGTAGGAATTCTGCAGAGCTGGTGGGTTGCGGTCATCGTCCACACGGGTGTTTGGCTCGGTAAGGAGATCTGTCTTGCCGCCATAGTCGTCTCGGTTCCCGTTCTTGCAGTGCCTTACTTGTTCTGGCTGCAAAGGGCACTGAGAGAACTGCCAGGCAAGTCGCTTGCGATGCCAGTGGCCGGGAGTCGCGGAACTGGATTGATGAACGACATGGGGATGGCGAAGAAACTGTCTCCGGAGAATCAGTGCCTGAGTCCTTCCGGTTACGAGCCGATGATCGTTCGCTATTTTCGAGAGAACCGGACGTCTGCGATCTCGAACATTCTCCTGCTTGGAGCCTGCGCGGGTTGGTTTCCGTGGGAGAAGTCTGCAATACCCGGTCTTTGGATGCTGCTCATGATTCTCGCAATGGTGCGATTATTGATTCACATTGATCGACTGCACAGCCCGCTGAGTCTACCGGCTCGCTGGGCAACTCGACGGTGGATCATTCCTGCATATGACGTGGTGTTTCTGCCATCGATGTTGATGATCGTTGTCGGTGGGCTATTGCTGCAGTTGGGGGCATGGGGCTTGTTGCCGATGTGGCTTGCGGTGCCTCTTTCGGTTTCAGCCGCGTGTCTCATGGGCTTCCTGAGCGGACGGCGGTACGTGGAATGGTCGCTGACTGCGCCGGTGGCGTACGATGTGAGGCAGGTGAGGAAGTAGTTGTAAGTTCTTGGTGTTTGGTGCTTGGTTCTTTGTTGGCGGGATAAGGTGCACTGGAAGGGCTGGGCGATCTTTAGTGTTTCCGACCGCTGCGCGGCACAGGCTGCACGTGTGCGCCCAATCACTTCTGGAAGTCGGTGAATCGCAAACGGCTGAGGACAGCCGTTCTACAATCCTGGTCGACGCTGCGCTGGACCGACCTCCCCAAACTTCGTTTGGAGAGGAGGGTTTTGTGCAGCGTGCTTTTCAACGAGGAACCACGAACCACAAACAACGAACCAACAACTTGACCGCAGTTTACTTCTTGTCGCCGTCTTTCTTCTCGTCTTTCTTTTCGTCCTTTTTCTCTTCCTTCTTCTCGTCTCTCTTCGGAGCGGACTTGGGCTGGATGTTGAATGGTGCGCTGACTCGCTTGCCGACGGGTGGTTTGATTTCGCGGACCCAGATGTTGCGGAACTTGACGGCGTCGCCGTGGAACTGCAGTGAGATTGGGCCGGTTTCAGCATGTGGCTTGTAGTGTGGTGCTTCGGTGTAGCTGCTTGGGCCTTCCAGTTCGAAGTGGTTCAGCATGAGGACGCCGTTTTGGATCAGTGACACGTAGCCTGGCTTTACGACGTCACCGTTGCTGCGGAACTTTGGTGTGTTGAAGATGATCTGGTACGTGTTCCATTCGCCTGGCTTTCGCATTGCGTTCGCCAGCGGTGGTGTCTGCTTGTAGATTGAACCGGCCTGGCCGTCGAAGTAGGTCTTGTTCTCGAAGGAGTCAAGGATCTGGACTTCGTAGAGTCCCATCAGGTAACAACCGCTGTTGCCTCTGCCCTGCCCTTCCCCACGAATCTCCGTTGGGGCTGACCATTCGATATGCAGCTGGATGTCGCCAAAGTGCTGCTTCGTAGTGATCGCGGTTTCTCGTGGAATCGCAACGCCGTCCTGGATGAGCCACTTGTCGCCGTTCTCCCACTGCTCAAGACTCTTGCCGTCGAACAGAACGATCGCGTCGGATGGAGGCGCGTCGTTGGTGGATCCGGGAGTTACCAGTGGTGGTTCCTGCCAGTCGATTCCACTCTTCCATTCCTGGCCGAGACAGGTAGAGGTTGCTGCTAAGGACAGCACGAGACAGGCGAGACTTCGAAAACTCATGGTCGACTCCAGATGTGGGAAGGTTGTGGTCGTTGATTTGTGATCGAGGGAGTGTTTTATGGCGGAAGAACGGTTCGTGCAATTTAGGGGCGGCTTCGATGTGGGGCGGGGAATGGTTAATGGTTATTGGAGAATGAAAAATGCAAAGTGGGAGGTTGCGGCTTTGACGCGGGTAAAGGTGGTTGTGGTTGAGAAAGGAACCGCGAATAGCGCGAATGGGGGACGAGGACTTCAGCGAGGCGAGTGCTTCAGTGCTGGGGGGGCGGGGAATGGTTAATGGTTATTGGAGAATGAAAAATGCAAGTGAGGAGGGAGTGAGTTGGGCTTCGGGGATGAGGCGACGATTTGGGATGATGAGCTATCGGTGGGCGAGGTTGTGGCGTATGCTTTTACTGGTGATGGCAGTCAGGCGGCTCGCAGTTGCGTCCCGCCCCCGAGCTTACTGACGCTCGCTCAATCCCTCCCAAACGAAGGTTTGGGTGGGGAAGGATCGGGACTGGACTACCGACAGTTGGGAGGAATCGGAAATGACGATTCACATGCGGAAGACTCAGTCTTCGCTTCCTGCGGATTCGCGGCGAAGCGTTTTGAGGACTCTGGCGGGACTGGCCGCCGGGAGTTCCGTGAATGCTCTGATGAGTCCAATTGCCTCCGCGGCCTTAGCGGGCGCGCGGGCGAAGTCGGTGATCATGATCTTCAATTGTGGTGCGCCGAGTCATACGGATCTTTGGGATATGAAGCCGCAGGCTCCGGCGGAGATTCGCGGTGAGTTTTCTCCGATCGCGACAAACGTCCCCGGCATTGAAATCTCCGAGCTGCTTCCAAAGCTGGCTCAGCGGATGGACAAACTTTCGATCGTTCGGTCGGTGCATCACAATCATGGCGGGCACAATTCGGGGATGCACTGGTCGACGGTCGGCAAGCCTTATCGCATCGACAGTACTCTGATCAATCCCGGCCGCGCGGATGTGCCGTGTTTTGGAACGCTGTGCGGCTGGCTGGCTCAGCGTGACGGTTATTCCGCAAGCGTGCCGCCGTATGTGATTACTCCTTTTCCGCACTGCGACAGCTTCAAGTATCTGACTCCGGGACAGTTCGGTGGTTGTCTGGGAAGTCGCTTTGATCCGTTCGTGCTGAATTCCGATCCTGCAGCCAAAGGCTTCAAAGTGCCGGGACTGCAACTCGATCAGGCGATGAATTCGGAGCGCCTTGCGAATCGCACATCGCTGCTGGCTCAGATTGAACGCTCCGGTACACAGATCGCCGCCGATATGATGGCCGATATTGATGCTCAGCGAGCGAAAGCGCTGGGGCTGATCAGTTCAGACAAGGCGAGTGAAGTGTTTGATCTGTCGAGAGAGCCCGATGCCGTGCGAGAGCGTTACGGTCGACACAGCTGGGGACAATCTCACCTGCTTGCTCGCCGACTGATTGAAGCCGGCAGTCGATTCGTCACGACTGTGAATGGTCCGAGCATCACCTGGGATACTCACAAGGACAACTTCAACCAGATGAAGAATCGTCTTGTGCCACCGATGGAGCAGGCTTATGTGGCTCTGTTGGATGATCTGGAAGAACGAGGACTTCTGGATCAGACTCTTGTGATCTGGATGGGCGACTTTGGAAGGACGCCGATCATCAACAAGGACGCCGGTCGCGACCACTGGCCTCAGTGCTATTCGATGGTGCTGGGAGGTGGAGGAATCAAAGGTGGTCAGGTGATTGGAGCGTCTGATCGAACGGGAGCCTATCCAAGTGAGCATCCTGTGACTCCGGCCGACGTGCATGCCACCGTCTTCGCAGCGCTGGGCTATGATGCTCGGCATATCACGTATCACATGACCGACGGCCGGCCGTCGCCAGTTTGTGACGGCCAGGTGATAGGCGGGTTGTTGTAATACTACGGTTAGTCCGGTCGTGTGCTATACTTCCCGGGACGCGGCGATGGGCGTTGGGCGATGTGGCCTGACGAACCGGAGTAGCGACAGCGGGAAATGTGGAAAATGGCTGAAGATTCGGCGAAAAAGAAGGTCTGGATTGGCTTCGATCTGGGCGGCACCAAGATGATGGCCGTGGTGTTCGACGACAAGCTCAAAGTGCTTGCGAAAAAGCGTCGCAAGACCCGGTCGAACGACGGTGATCAGGTGTCACTCGAGCGGCTGTCTGAGACCATCGTTATGGCTCTGGAGGAAGCTCAGCTGACCCCCGATGCGATTGCCGGGATTGGGGCGGGAGTTCCTGGGCCGCTGGACCTGGCGAAGGGCGTCATTCTGGAAGCGCCGAATCTGGGCTGGAAGAATGTCGCTCTGCAGGACTACCTGTCGAAGCGCTTCAAGTGTCCGGCGGCCATCTGTAACGATGTCGATGCGGGCGTGTTTGGCGAATACACATGCGGAGCTGGCGTGGGATTTCGATCGGTGCTGGGTGTCTTTCCCGGCACAGGGATCGGTGGCGGCTTTGTCTATGAAGGAAAGATCTTCCGAGGGACTCGTTCGTCCTGTATGGAAGTCGGTTATCTGCAGATTGCCACAGAAGGTTCTGCGGCGGGAGTTGGGCCTGTTGGAACACTCGAAGGTCTTGCAAGCCGGCTGGCGATTTCCGCAGAAGCAGCCAAGGCCGTCTTTCGTGGCCAGGCTCCTCATCTGAAGGAGCTTGCCGGAACGGACATTTCCCGCATTCGCAGTTCGGCTCTCGCCAAGTCGATCGACATGGGCGACAAAGTGATTGAACAGATTGTTCGTCGAGCAGCGGAACAGGTCGGACGAGGCATCGGAAGTCTGATCAACATTCTGGCGCCGGATGTCGTGGTGCTTGGTGGTGGTCTCGTGGAAGCCATGCCCAAGCTGTATCTCGATGGAGTTCAGGAGGGACTCAAGCGTAACGTGCTCCCTTCACTCGCAGACTGTGCGAAGCTCAAAGTGAGTCAGCTTGGAGACCTCGCAGGGGCTGTCGGTGCTGCAGCGTGGGTTCGTCAGGAAGCCGCCGAGCTAGCAAAAAAGAAATCCTGAGTCTCGACGATCTAACATCGCGGCAACAAATCCTCTGAGCCTTCTCTGAACGACCATGTGAAATGAAGTACGGTTATGTCTGCGGGAAATGAAGTGAGCCGACCGGAGAACCCGGTGCGAGTGGAACCTGTGACGGAGCCTGTGCGCAGCACCCAGGTGTTTCCACTGGCTGTCATCGAACTCGGAACGTCTGCCATTCGAATGGCGATTGGCGAGAGTGATGGAAGTCCGTCTGTTCGCGTGCTGGAACAGCTGGTGCGTGGCGTCAGTCTGGGAAAAGACACGTTCACCACCGGAGAAATCCAGAAGAAGACTCTGCAGGAGTGTATTCGAGTTCTTCGAAGCTACCGTCGTAAGCTGAAGGAATATCAGTGCTCCGATCCGAAGCACATTCGAGTGATCGCGACCAGCGCGGTTCGTGAGGCGACCAACCGACTGGAGGTTCTTGACCGCATCTACATCGCCACAGGATTCGCTGTTGAGCTGATTGACGATGCGGAAATTTCGCGAGTGACTTATCTGGGCGTGCGTCCTCTGCTGCAGGAAGACGCTGTGTTGTCCGACGCCACGACTGTGGTTGCCGAAGTCGGTGGCGGGAACACGGAAGTTCTTGTGCTGAAAGGCAAGGACATCGTCCATGCTCAGCCGTATCGCCTGGGCTCGCTGCGTCTTCAGCAGCTCGTGCTGCAGTCTCAGGCAGTTCGAAGTCGCGCTGGATCGATCATGATTGGTCAGATCGACCGAACGGTGGAGCCTCTGCTGGACGTGATTCCAAAAGGCCGCTCGGTGGAGCTTGTCGCTCTGGGTGGCGACATGCGATTTGCGGCAAAGCTCCTGGGCATCGATCTTCAGAAGTCCGGTTTGACACGCATCCCGGTCACGGAGATTGAGAAGCTGACAAACAAGCTGCTGTCGCTGACCGTCGACCGCATCATGCAGAAGTATCACATCGAGATGTCGCAGGCCGAGACGCTGGTCCCCGCGCTGCTCGCCAACCTGCGATTGGCTCAGCTTCTGAATACTCAGCACGTGCTGATCACCGGTTTCAATCTCCGCGACGCGCTGCTTCAGGGAATGTTGCGGACGAATGACTGGTCCGCGGATTTCTGTGAGCAGATCATCAACTCGGCCGTTGAGCTGGCTCGAAAGTACCAGGTCGATCTGCCACATGCACGTCACGTGGCCGAACTGGCTCGCAAGCTGTTTCGAGCACTGCAGTCAGAGCATCGCATGGATGTTCGCTGTGAGACGCTGTTGTACACAGCCGCCCTGCTCTACGAGACTGGCTTGTTCGTCGGGCTGTCGGGTTACCACAAGCATTCGTACTATCTGATCATGAACAGCGAGCTGTTCGGCTTGAACTCGCTGGACCATCAGCTGGTCGCTTTGATCGCGCGGTACCATCGGCGTGCCGCACCTAAGCCAACGCATGAGTTCTTTGCGAGGCTGGATCGGGACAGTCGAGTGATCGTGTCGCGTCTGGCAGGGCTGCTGCGAGTCGCCGTGGCACTGGACCACACTGGGACTCAGCGAATTCGTGATATTGAATGTTCGATCGAGAAACAGAGACTTGTTCTGACGGTGACCAACCTTGCGGGCGATCTGTCGCTGGAACGCATGGAGTTGCGTCAGAAAACCTCGTTGTTTGAAGACACATTTGGACTGGGAGTCTTGCTGCGGGAAGCACCTCGCTGACTGGAATTGTCGAAGCGGATGAAACTTCCTGTTGCCTCGGAAAATGATTATGTCAGAGTCTTCTTCAGTATTTACCAATCGAGAACTCAGCTGGCTGGAGTTCAACCAGCGCGTCCTTGACGAAGCGTGTGATCCTTCCGTTCCGCTGCTGGAACAGTTGCGGTTTCTTGCCATCACTGCGTCGAACCTGGACGAGTTCTTCATGGTTCGCGTCGGCAGTTTGCTGACGTCCATCCGTTCCGGAGAAACAGAGCCGGATGTTGCCGGATTGTCACCGCTCGAACAGATCAACGCGATCAGTCTGCGCACTCAGAAGATGGTGGCAGATCAGTATCGAATCTACCTGGAGCAGATGGAGCCTCATCTGGCGGACGCAGGCATTCGCCGCCGTCGGCCGGGACAGCTGACCGATCGACAGATGGAGTTCCTTGAGAGTGTGTTTCAGGAGCAGCTGGAAGCTGTTCTGACACCGATCGCTGTGCATGATCCCGCGCGGTTTCCATTGTTGTTCGGAAAGACGGTCAATGTTGCGGTGCAGTTGAAGGGGAAGTCGGAGACGGAGCCCTATCGCTTCGTCATCATTCCGTTCGGTCGTTATGACCTTCGTTACATCACTCTTCCCAGCAGTTCGACGGGAAGTTCCGCGGGGTACGAGTTTATTCTGACGGAAGATGCCATTGCCGTGATGGCTGCTCGATTCTTCCCGGGTGAAGAAGTTGTCGGCACCGTGCCATTTCGAGTGACTCGCAACGCGGACGTCATGGTCAATGACGAAGACGGCGCGGACCTGCTGGCGGAAATGGAAGACGTGCTGGATGACCGCAAAGACAGCTTTTGTACTCGCCTCGAGCTTTCCAACACGGTGACTCGACCACTGCTGGAATTCCTGAAGGTGCTGCTGCGTGTTGGCGAGCGAGACATCTACCTGGTGCCTGGCCCTGTAGGGCTGAGCGATCTTGTGCAGTTGTCGAATCTGAGCGGCTTTGACCAGCATCTGTATCCGAGCTGGACGCCATGCAGTTCGCCGAAGGTGGATCCGAGCGAATCGATTTTCGACACGATGAAGACTCAGGATGTTCTGTTGTTTCATCCGTATGAATCGTTCGATCCGGTCCTGCGACTGCTGTCCGAAGCGGCCGAAGATCGGGACGTCGTGGCGATCAAGCAGACTCTTTATCGAACCAGCCGCAACAGTCCAATCGTGAAGTCACTGATGCGGGCTGCTGAAAACGGCAAGAACGTGACGGTGATCGTTGAGCTGAAAGCACGCTTCGATGAAGCTCGCAATATCGAATGGGCGCGGCAGCTTGAATACAGCGGCGTGCAGGTGATCTATGGGGTCCGCGGACTGAAGACTCATGCCAAGGCGTGCATCGTCGTTCGTCGTGAGCCTCAGGGATTTCATCGGTACTGTCACTTCGGCACAGGAAACTACAACGAGATCACATCTCGCTTTTACACTGACCTCAGCCTGCTGACTTGCCATCGCGATCTGGGCAACGATGCGATTGCATGGTTCAACGCTGTGACCGGCGCGTCACAGATTCAGTCGTTTGCGCAGATCGAGTCGGCTCCGATTGGATTGCGGGAAAAGATCCTGGAGATGATCCATGTGGAGACCGAACGTGCCCGCAACGGCGACAAGGGCCACATCATCGCAAAGCTGAATTCGCTGGCCGACCCGATCATGATTAAAGCTCTCTGCGAAGCGTCGCGAGCCGGAGTTGAGATCGATCTGAACATTCGAGGCATTTGCTGTCTGAAGCCTGGTGTGCCTGGCGAGAGCGAGAACATTCGCATCACGAGCATCATTGACCGGTTTCTCGAGCATGCTCGTATTCTGTACTTTCACCACGGTGGTGATGAGCGAGTTTTCATTTCCAGTGCCGACTGGATGCCTCGCAACCTGGACCGTCGCGTCGAGCTGCTGGTGCCGATTCTGGATGAAGCGTGCAAGCGACGAGCCATCAGTATTCTTCGCACGTGTCTCCGCGATAACACGAAGGCTCGCGTGTTGAAGTCCGACGGATCGTTTGTGCCGCCCACTGGTTCTCCCACAAAACCTTCACGAAGCCAGCTGGAGTTTCAGCGTCGTGCAAGGGAAGCCGCGGAGAACGTGTCGGAGCGGAATCGAACGACGTTTGTTCCTGTGGAACCGAATCAATAGGTAAGGCGAGCGGTTGGGCGTGAGCCCACCGAGTCCCGCGCTGGCTGCGTCGATTCACGCACTGCTGCGCAGGTGGGGAGAGTGGTTGGTTGGATCGCGCGTCGTTTGGTCGTTCCGCGCTGGTGAAGGGCGCCTGGTTCGGCGGAGCGAACCGCGACTTTGGAGCGGAGCGAACCGCACGACGTTTGTTCCTGTGGAACCGAATCAGAAGAGAAGGCGAGCGGTTGGGCGTGAGCCCACCGAGTCCCGCGCTGGCTAAGTCTGTTCCCCGCACTGCTGCGCAGGTGGGGAGAGTGGTTGGTTGGATCGCGCGTCGTTTGGTCGTTCCGTGCTGGTGAAGGGCGCCTGGTTCGGCGGAGCGAACCGCGACTTTAGCCGCCGGAGAGGGAGCCCCAGACGATGAAGGGTTCGTTTCCGGCCTTGATAGCATCCGGAAGTTCTTCGTCGGTCGGGCGGTGAGAGAAGTCCTTTTGGCACACGAAGTACCTCAGGAACGGCCGGCGTTTCTTTGTCACATGGTCACGGATGGTTCCGCAGAGCATCGGGTAGCGGCGTTCCACTTCGTCCAGAATGCTGTCGGCCGTGACGGGATCGGAGACCGTTATGACGATCTCCGATCCGACTCGGGCAAGATTCTGCAGGTGGAACGGCAATTGGACTCGGACGTCGCTCATTTCAGCGTCTGAACTTCTACGGACAGCACTGCGGGAAGATCATGAACGATGGCCTGCCAGTGATCGCCTCCGTCCGGAGACACATAGACCTGTCCGCCCGTTGTGCCGAAGTAGATGCCGCAGCTGTCGAGCGTGTCGTGTGACATCGCGTCGCGAAGAATGTTGACGTAACAGTCCTGCTGAGGAAGTCCGTTGGTCAGAGCTTCCCAGTTGCCTCCGCCCGTGCGGCTGCGATAGACGCGGAGCTTGCCTTCCGGTGGATAATGCTCTGAGTCGCTCTTGATCGGGATTACGTAGACGGTGTTAGGTTCGTGCGCATGGACTTCGACCGGGAAGCCAAAATCACTCGGTAGTCCTTCGCCGATGTTTGTCCACAGTTCGCCCGCATTGTCGGTCCTCATCACGTTCCAGTGAAGCTGCATGAAGACAACATCAGGCCGCGAGGGATGCATGGCGAGTCGATGAACGCAGTAGCCGATCTCAGTATTCGGGTCAGGGATGTACTGAGACTTCAATCCCTTCGTGATCACCTTCCAGGATTCACCTGCGTCATCCGAACGAAACGCTCCGGCCGCTGAGATTGCTCCGTACATGCGATTCGGATTGTTCGGATCAATCAGAATCGTGTGCAGGCCAAGGCCACCTGCTCCAGGAGCCCATTCCGCACTGCGCTGCTGGCGAAGGCCGGGAAGTTCCTTCCACGAAACCCCTCCGTCTGTCGACTTGAACAGGGCCGCATCTTCGACGCCGGCATACACGATGTCCGGGTTCTTCGGATGAGGTTCAACGTGCCACACGCGTTTGAATTCAAAGGGATGCGGAGTTCCGTCGTACCACTGATGCTGCCCCGGATCGCCTTCATAGACAAACTTGTTGCTGGCACCAGCCGGCTGGCCGGTGAAATCAATCTTCACTTCACCGCCGGGCTGATACCATGTTTTGCCGCCATCATCCGACCGCTGAATGATCTGTCCGAACCAGTCACTGCACTGCGACACGTAGATGCGGTTCGGGTCAGCGGGTGAGCCCTTCATGTGGTAGATCGACCAGCCACCGAAGAATGGACCGGCTACATCCCACTTCTTGCGAGCCTCATCGGAGGTCAGGATGAAGGCTCCCTTTTTTGTGCCCACGAGGACTCGAACACCAGCCATAACCAACTCCAGTCTGAAGTCCCGGATTTCTGAAGTGAAATCTGAGATGTGGAAAAGATCTCCTCCGGCCGCGTCCGCCGGACTCGCAGGCAACAGAGCAAGTTATCGAAAACCTGACCGCGCAGGTCAAACCGCATTTGAAAAAAAGTTGTTGAGGAAGCGTGAACCTGATCGCCGAAATGAGTGTCGCGGTGATTGTTCATTCACCCGTTTCACAGGTGCCTTATGAGACTCACATTCAGCCTGATCACAGTTTGCGGCTTCCGGTCTGCGGAGGACCGAGCCTCATTGCTGTCTTCGCCGCTCGCGCGCGAATGATGACCGGACTGGCTGACTGATCAGTTCCGCCCGGCATCATCGCCGGGCTTTTTTCTGCGCCCGTTTCGCGTTCGAGTCGGCGAGTCGCCTTTCTGAACTCGCAATTCTGAAGACTCCGTGCCTCACTGCACTGCTGCAGTTGACTGGCTTTCCATTCCAGGTGTTCCGGTTGCGGCTGCGCTGAAGGGTTGCGGCCGCCCTGCGCGAAAGGACTTGTCATGTCCCGCATTCACAATTTACGCAACGTTGGTATCTCCGCTCACATCGATTCCGGCAAGACGACTCTGACCGAACGAGTTTTGTTCTACTGTGGTCGCATTCATCGCATGGGCGATGTCAAAGGTCGCGGTGCGGCGGCGACGATGGACTTCGATCCGATCGAAATTCAGCGAGGCATCACGATTTCGTCCGCGGTGACTCAGGTACAGTGGAACGATCATCGCATCAACATTATCGATACACCGGGCCATGTCGACTTTACCGTGGAAGTCGAACGAAGTCTGCGAGTACTCGATGGGGCCATCCTCGTTCTGTGCGCCGTCGGCGGTGTGCAGAGTCAGTCTTTGACTGTCGATCGACAGATGAAGCGTTACGGTGTGCCTCGGATTGCGTTCATCAACAAGATGGACCGAGCGGGCGCGGCCCCGGAACGTGTAGTCCGGCAGATCGAGACTCGACTTCACACAGTCGCTGTCCCGGTGCAGCTTCCGATCGGTTCTGGTGAATCCTTCGAAGGACTCATCGACCTGATTGAGATGCAACAGATCCGTTTCGAAGGCATGTACGGTGAGACCGTGGTTCGCGCTCCGATTCCGGAACAGCTGACTTCCATGGCGTTCACCGCACGACAGGCGATGCTGGAACGGTTGTCCCAGTTTGATGACCAGTTGCTGGCTTGCCTGGTGAATGAGGAAGTTCCCTCCGCTGAGCAGATCCAAAGCGTTATCCGACGAGCGACACTCGCCCATCAGATCACTCCCGTTCTGTTCGGCAGTGCGTTCCGCAACAAAGGTGTGCAGGAAGTTCTGACGGCAATTACGCGTTATCTCCCCAGCCCTGCGGACCGCAAAGTCTGGGCGTACGATCAGCGTGTTCCGGTTGAGTCCTCCGGCAGACCGAAGTTCGGGGCCGACCGAACTCAGGAAGAGGCTCGAGTGGAGCTGGCTCCTGAGACGCAGCGTCCGATGGTTTCCATGGCGTTCAAAACCGTCGTGGAACCATTTGGACAGCTGACGTTTCTGCGAATCTACCAGGGTCGCGTTGTTCGAGGCCAGACGTATCGTCTTTCACAGACGGGGCGTCTTGTCCGGATCAGCAGGCTCGTGCGGATTCATGCGTCCGAACGAGAAGATGTCGATACTGCAGACGCTGGTGATCTCATCGGCGTTGTTGGCATCGACGCTCCGTCCGGCGCGACGATTTGTGGAGACGGCATCGAATGTCAGCTGGAGTCCATGTATGTTCCGGAGCCCGTGCTTCGACTGGCGATTGCACCGGTCGATCGCAACGACGCTCCTCGACTGGCAAAGGCTCTGGAAGCATTCCGGCGCGAAGACCCGACGTTCCGAGTCCTCTCGGATCCGGCGACGGGTGAGACGTTGATTGCCGGCATGGGGCAGCTGCATCTCGATGTGTATCTCGAAAAGCTGCAGCGAGACTATCAGTGTGAATGTCTCACCGGAACACCGCGAGTGGCCTGTCGACAGCGTCCGACGAAGGCTGTGGAATTCGACTACATGTTTCGCAAGATGACCGGCGGCCCTGGCCAGTTTGGTCAGATTCGCGGAATCATGGAGCCGCTGCCGGAATCATCAGAGACGACCTTTGAGTTCATCGATGAGACTCGGGGCGGATGTATTCCTCGTGAGTATATCCCCGCGATCCGGCTGGGATTTCAGGAGGAACTGAAGAAAGGCCCACTGGGCGAATTTGATGTGGTTGGGTTACGAATTGTCCTCCGTGACGGTTCGTACCACGAACAGGATTCGTCTGACCTGGCGTTCCGGCTGTGTGCTCGTGAAGCTATGCGAAACGTCATTCTTCCTCGGGCCGCCATGGAACTCTTGGAGCCTGTGATGAATGTGGAGATTGAGATCCCGCAGCAGTTTCAGGGGGCCGTGAATGGCCAGCTGGGACGCAAGCGAGGTCTGATCACCAGCACGGAACAGCGTGGCGAAACCTGCCTGATTGAGGCAGAAGTTCCTCTGAGCGAGATGTTTCATTTCGCGAGCGAACTTCGCAGCCTGACTCAGGGCCAGGGACAGTTCACGATGGAGTTCTGCTGTTATCGACGAGCCCGAAGTGGTCAAGGTGCTTCTGTTGGCTGACGGCATTGGACAAGCCCGTTGCTGAACTGTTCTTGTCTTGAACGAAACCGCCCAGGTGTTGGGGACAATGGATCGATTCCATCGTTCCAAAACACCTGGGCGTGTTTGTTGTGGCAGAAATGGGAATGACATTCTTCACGCTCTCTAAGGCGGACGACGAGGCATCCAGCGCATGCGATTGATTTCGCCCCGACGCGGGCTGGTCCCCGCTGAGCGATAATCGAGACCAGAACATGGATCGCGCATTGAGTAGGCCACCATAGCGGCTCGCCCGCATTTAGCTGAGATCCTGACGATCATCGCCCCGCAGGTTCAAGCCCCGTGGTGGCGAACCTCAGCATTGTCATTCGGGAAGCCCCGTCGTATTCTTGCGCACGCCATGGTATAGATGCAGGCCGTGATGCAACGTGATGAGCGGCAGTGTTTGCGGCACAGGGAGGCAGAAATGATCGACTGGGATTCACCAACAGATTCGATTCATGGGTGCCTGCTGGGAACAGCCGTTGGCGATGCGCTGGGCTTGCCGTATGAAGGCTTGACTCCGCGACGCGCGAAGCGAATGCTGGGTCCTCCGGATCGATACCGCTTCTTCTTTGGGCGAGGCATGGTGTCCGATGACACAGACCATGCAATCATGACTGCGGCGGCGTTACTTTGGTCACGCAAACGTACAGAGGAAGTGACGGGCGATTCCGGCAGATCATCGGATCGGTTGGAACACTTCGACATCGGTCGCTTCGAAACTGTTCTCGCCAAACAGTTGAAGTGGTGGCTGGCTTCAATTCCGGCAGGAGTGGGATTTGCGACACTGCGATCCATTTTGAAACTCTGGCTTGGCTGGTCGCCGGCCAGCAGCGGAGTTTTCTCCGCCGGGAACGGTCCGGCGATGAGAGCACCGATCCTTGGTGTGGTCATCGATGACATCGAGGCTCTGAAGGCGTTCGTTCGATGTTCGACCCGCATGACGCACTCGGATCCAAAAGCCGAATATGGTGCTCTCGTTGTTGCATTAGCCGCCCATCTTGCGGTTCGAGACCGCTACATCACTGGTCAACGATTCCTTGAGACTGTGATGCAGCATCTTCCTGCAGAGGCCACAGAATTGTTGTCGTTGCTTGCGAAGACTGTGCAATCAGTTGATTCGAAGCAGTCAAGTCAGGACTTTGCGATTTCGCTGGGGCTGGCAAACGGAGTAACGGGGTACATCAACCATACCGTTCCCGTTTGCATCCACGCGTGGCTGTCATTTCCTCACGACTTTGAGTCGGCGATCCGTTGTGTCATCGAATGTGGCGGTGACGCTGATACAACAGCGGCAATCACTGGTGGAATTGTGGGAGCCTCTGTTGGAGCATCGAAGATTCCTGCGGTATTCGCGTCGGGACTGTTTGGGTGTACGCCGGGACCAGAGTTTGTGTCCGGCATGTTTGAGAGTCGGATAACTTTGCCAAACAGTGTGCTTTCCGACAACTGGTCTCTTCGGTTCCTGAGAAACGTATTTCTGTTTCTCCCGCTCGTTCTCTTCCACGGCTTCCGGCGGACGTTGCCGCCGTATTGAGTTTTTAGGGTTCACGTACGAATCGCATACCGGGAAGCTGCCGCATCCCGCTCGCCAGAACCGGTGGAGTTGCCTGAAAACAAATGCCATGGCGAGCGGCCGGTGTCAGCCGGCCGGTACACTACACCGAGCATTCCACACCGAATCGGATGAATGAGACGGGCCGAAAGAACCAGAAGAAGAAGAGGAAAGCGACGGCTATCGCCACGACCGTCTGCGATCATTTCCGTCACCCATTTTTTGTCATGTGTCGGCCCTCCGGGCCTTTGAGGAACCGGGGCCAGGAACCGGGGCCTGACGACCCCGGCAGGGGGTGTGTCAGCCCGCTGGGCTTGAATCGCTGGCAGGAAGTCAGATCAGGTTGTCTTGTGCTTGATTAGAGTTCATTAGTGATCATTAGTGGTTACAAATGCGTTGCTCATCAACGCATCTCATACCCGGAAGCTGACGCATAGCGCTCGCCAGAACAGGTAGAGTTGCCCGAAGACAATTCAACACCGGCCAGCTATTTGCTGCCGGGGACGACTGGCTGGATCCAGGCGCGTTCGAATTCGCCGGCTTCAGAGGGGTTGGGATGAAGGCGCGATGAGGTGACGACGGCGCGAATGTAGAGTTCCTTGCCCGTGATTTCATACGCGGCGGTGGGACCGTCGACGGTCTTCAGTGTCTTTCCAACGTCCGCGCTGTAGCGGCGTGTCAGAGTGTCGGCTTTGAGCGGGTCATCGGATGCCGGGGTTGAGTTTTCGTCGAACCCTTTCAGAGTCCCGATGAAGTCGACACGGTAGGTCACTCCTTCTTCGGCCGCGACCTGAACTTCGAACTGACCATTGTGGCAGGCGATCCGGTCCAGCTTTACTCCGGATGACGAGTAAAAGCGTCCGGCTTCCAGAGAGTCGACCAGCGCATCTGGTTCAAGAGTCTGTGCGAGAACGACGACCCAGCCACGACCAGGCTGAGCGGCTTTGCCA
>JAEUII010000167.1 GCA_016795145.1 Planctomycetaceae bacterium | reverse complement strand
CCCCGCGACGACAATTCGTCCCAGACTGTCGATCGCCACGCTGTTGGCGTAGTCATATGATCCTCCAAAGTCAGTGGTGAGCTTCCCGTCGTTGTCGAACGACAGATCCAGAGTGCCGTCTACGTTGTATCGAGCCAGCGCGAAGTCGTAACCGTTGCTGCCAGCCACAACAACACGTCCCTGGCTGTCGATCGCCACGCTGGTGGCATCGGCAAAGAGCTTGACTTTACCTCCGTGGCCAAAATTAGAATCCAGGTCGCCATTCGCGAGATAGCGAACCATGGCAGTGCCGCCAACTGCGATAATTTTTCCATCGGACTGAATTCTGGTGGCCTTGACACCCTCTGACGAATTGCCCCCCCCCCAAAACTCGGTCGGGGCTTTCCCGTCAGTACCAAAATCGTTGTCCAGTGCTGCGAATTCCGGTACGACTACGAAGTCTCTATTGAACGAAACGCCAACAAGGTGGTCCGCGTTGCCGTCCAGCGAATGACCACGCAGATCAGTAATCCCATCCTTCACGGTTAAGCGGTAGGTATCCGCCGGTAGGTTCGAGAATGTCAGTGTGGCGACGTTCCCTGTGACAACCACGGACATTGGGGAAACTTCTGAATCTGTCGTCAGAAGCAGGCCATCAGCTCCCGCCTGTCGAAGGCCATAGTTCGACGACAGATCGGCTCCCACCACGGGTTCACTGAAGGTCACCGTGATCTGATTTTTTTCCGGGCGCACGTACCCTGTCTGGCTGAAGGACGTACTGACGACCGTGGGCGGGGTGTCAACTTCGATCGTCAGTGCCTGCTCAAACGACTTGCCGGTCTGGTCTGTGGTTCGGACTCGAATGCTGTAGGACCGGGCGACGGAGTAATCAAAGACGGCGTTGGTCAGCAACTGATTGCCGCTGAGTGTGAACAGGGCGTTGTTCGTGTCGCAGCTGCCGGTGACAAGGGCGTAGTTGAACGAATCCAGCAGGTCCGGATCGATGGAACTGAGTGTTCCCACGACGGTGCCCACTGGCTGTTGTTCCAGGACATACGACGGCGATAATTGAATAGCGCTCGGGGCACTTGTTCCTTCAAACCGGGCCAGCACGATATTGGCCCCAGCGTCACCCACGGCCACGATCTTGCCGTCGGGCTGCAGCGTGACTCCGTAAAACAGATCGTCGTTACCGGTGTACTGCACGATGACACTGCCCGATGTTCCGAAGGCGATATCTACACTGCCATCCCGGTTCAGGCGTGTCAGTGCCAGGTTCTGACTGCCAGCCGTATGAGCACCTCCGGCAATCACCAGCTTGCCATCGGCTCTCAGCACAGACGACAGGCCGTAATCGTACGTGCCGCCGTAGCCCAGAATGAAGACACCGTCATCGGAGAAACTGGTGTCGTACGCTCCGGTACTGGTGGTTCTGACAACCACGATATGGGCATTGCCGCTGAGCGATTCCCAGCCCGTAGCAACAATCGCTCCGTTCGGCTGCACTTCAACGTGCTCAAAGCGGTCATTCTTCTCGGTGGAATAGGTCAACGGCGAGAAGCTGGCGTCCAGTTGGCCGTCCGAGGTCACTCGTGCCAGATAGGCATCATATTCACTGCCGCTGTAGCTTGTGCCGGCGATCACCAGCTTGCCGTCCGGCTGTATCGCGACCGAATGGAGTTCTTCAAGATTGCTGGAATGGCTGTAACGAAAGATCCCATCAGTTCCGAAGCTGGTATCGACCGATCCGTCGGTATTCAGCCGCATCAGGAAGGAATCCAAACTTCCGGTGCTCGCCGAATAGAATTCACCGCCCACGACAATCCGGCCATCCGGCTGGATCAGCATCGTGTGGACCATGTTCGCGTAGGTGCCGGTCGATGCCAGCACTGTGCCGCCACCACCAAAATCACCGTCAGGCGTTCCGTCGGTCTTTAGTCGCTGCACGAACACAGTGTCTGATGCGATCCCGGCCACAACAATGAACTGATCAGAAGGCTGAATGGCCACAGCTGTCGCAAACGACACACCCGTGCCGACTCCCCCGGTCAACAACCCGTCTCCGACACCAAAAGTTGTGTCCCGCGTTCCGTCCGCGTTGAAGCGGTCGACCTTCATGTTCCGTTCAGAGCCATTAAACGAATAACCGGCGACAACAATCTGTCCGTTCGCCTGAATCGCCTCCGCGTAGGCTTCGTCAGTCGCACTGCCCCACGAATGTTCAACGATCCCGCCTGTGCCAAACGAAGGATCCAGATCCCCGGCACTTAACAAAGCTCGAGTCTCCAGCGATTCCGCTCTTTGCCGAGCCCTCGTCTGCCGTGAAGACCGGGCGGAGGACTGAAAACAATTCTTCAACTGATGAAGGAAACGAGATACAGACATCGTCGACCCCTGGGGAAAAGTCCTTGCGTGATTCCAATCTGTCACGCCGCACCCAAGTGGCGATACGAGGTCGCAGAACTACCTCAACTTTGTTGACTCCTTTTCATGTTTTTTTGAAAGTCGGAAGAATGGCCAAAACGTAGTTCACCGTGACGACACGACGCAAGCGGTCCCTTGACGCTGCCTGCTCAGTACACCGCCACTCTGCACAACTCAAAGCCGGGACTGAGGTGGGACGACCCAGATCTCGTTCTGCTGTTCGCCTTTGGTTGATCCACCGATGGCAAGGTTCATAAAACCAGGAACGACATCGACCGCAAAGATCTCTTCTACGCCTGACAGAAATCGAAATGTGGCGACGGTGCGGCCACTAGTCATGTCAATCACAGCAATGCCGCAGCACAGCTCTTCCCTTCGCTCTCCGATCGGCAGTCCTCCGAAGACGTTGGTTTCACGAATGCGCGACAGTCCGACAAACGCAAACTGTCCGTGAAAGGCCAGACCCCGAGTATACCCAGGCATCTGTTCAACAGGCGTCAACTGCCCCGTCCGACGATCGACATGCGACAAATGGCCATGCCCGGAATTCAAAACGTACAATTGCTGTTGATGAACCCGCGGTGAATGCGGCATGCACAGGCCTCGCGACAGAAACTCACCGCTCTGCACATCGATCAGACAGCCGGATTTGGCCTTGTCGGCACGCCAGCCGGCGGCAGTGTCCGTTGCAGCAAGCACTGTGACGTACCTGGGTCGTCCCTGCTCCATCGCCATTCCGTTCAAGTGGCAACGGTCTTCATCGGCGAGTCCACTAATGAACGAGGGTTTCCAGCGAGGAACAAAGCTGTGAGTCTCATCGAGCGTACACAGACAGGAGAACAGCGTGTTGACAACCCACAGGCCTTCGGTCCCCCCAGCCAAGGTCATGCACCAGGATTCTTCCCGTGTGTCGACTGCTGTGAGGCACAAAGCATCCGTCGTGACTACCGGCAGGCTGAACTGATCCGGCAGCCCCATGATTGGCTCGAAGAAAGTGAACGGAGGCTCCTGCACCGATGGCGATTCTGTCCTGGCCAATCGCCACTCCCATGGGCCGATCAAAATCCAGGAACGAAATCGTCAATGCTCCTGACTTTGCTCCGATGACCAGGACTTTTCCAGCCTGATACGTTGAGACAATCAGCGACGCTTTGAGATGTTCCAGAATCCCGACAAGATTGGGAGTGTACTGGTAATTCACCGCGACTCGCGATTCTTCAGGATCTTTGGCAGCGGGCGGCGAAACAGGACTGGTCATCGGTTCTCCAGGCATACAAATGTGCAAACACGATGTTCTGGGACGCAGAGATGAACTGCACCTCAGAAACACGCTGACTCACATCGAACCGTGAATCGACCACAACGCGGAACACTCAGGACTCTGACCATTCCCGCGGGACGATTCCGTTGATTTAGTCATCGGCAAACAGGTCATCCTTCAGTTTTCTGCCGACGGATCGCAGCAGAAGCGTGCGGTCATTGGCGTTCACGCTGCCGTCGCCGTTCACATCGCGTTCAGGATTCGATGTGCCGTAGGCTCCCAGTACAAGGCTGCTGTCGACTGTGTCGACCCTGCGGTCGCCGTTCACATCGCCCAGCAGCCGGTAGAACGAACGTACCGATTCGTACGTGCCGTCACCGTCCATGTCGATGCCCAATTGATAGTAGCCGTCACCGGCGGTCGTGTTTCGGTTACCGCCCAGGCCATTGCTGC
>JAEUII010000154.1 GCA_016795145.1 Planctomycetaceae bacterium | reverse complement strand
AGGTTGTTTGTGATCAGTCATTTTCGTCGCCTTGAATCGGAGGCTGTCTGCCTTTTTGAGGAGTGAAAACATGAAGGTGTTTCGTTGGACAGTATTGTTGTTTGGTGTCGCGGCCGGGGCAGCTGGCGCGACAGCGTTTTTTCATTCACGCCCTGTCTCTGTTGCCATGGCGCAGGATGCTGGGCCTCGGCCTGAGTCGCTCGCCCGGGCAGAAGAGCTGTCATCGGGATTTCGTTGGGTTTCCAAAAAGACGTTGCCTGCCGTTGTGTCGGTTCGTTCCGTGAAGAAGGTCGAATCGCCTCGCATGACGCAGATGGATGATCCGTTTGAAGGGAGCCCGTTTGGTCGTCAGTTCGGCAGTCCGCTCGACGATCTGTTCGGTGACATGCGTCAGCGGATGAGGGAGCAACAGGGGGATTCGCCAGGTGTCGCAACCGGTGAAGGATCTGGCTTCATCTTTGATTCTACCGGCCTCATAATGACCAACGCACATGTGGTTCGTGGAGCAGATGAAGTGTTCGTCAGTCTTGCTGACGGCACCGAATACAAAGCGAACGATATTCGAATGGATGACTTTGCTGACGTCGCTGTCGTGCGAATTGATGCGGGTCGCGCGCTGCCATCGATTCCACTGGGTGATGATGCTGAGATGGAAATCGGTGACTGGGTTCTGGCATTTGGCAGTCCATTTGGTCTCGACCGAACTGTGACGCAGGGCATCATCAGTGCGAAGTCCCGAGGGCTGAAGAATCTTCCATCGCGACAGGAGTTCATTCAGACCGACGCCGCCATCAATCCAGGCAACAGCGGCGGTCCTCTGGTCAATCTGAATGGAGAAGTGATTGGAATTAACACAGCGATTGAGACTCGCAGCGGTGGCTACGACGGCGTTGGTTTTGCTGTTCCCGTCAGTCTGGCTCGCTGGGTCAGCGATCAGCTGCTGAAGGATGGAAAGGTTCGCCGCGCGTATCTGGGCGTGACTCCCCAGGAACTGGATTCCAGCCTCGTCAACGCGCTCGAACTACAGTCTCGCAAGGGAGTCGTTGTCGCAGAAGTTCGCAAGGACTCTCCTGCCGACAAAGCGGGCGTCGAAGTGGAAGATGTCATCATTCGACTCAACGGTCGAGAAATTGAAAATCGCCAGCAGTTGATTGCTACTGCGGAACGACTTCGGATTGGAGAATCCTATCCGATCGTCGTGCTGCGAGGCGGCAAGGAAGTTGAGCTTCGGGTGACGGCGGCTGAGTTTCCGGTCGAAGTGGCTGAGTCCGGCACAAAGATCGAAGATCTCGGCGCGGAAGTTCAAACACTGACGCCTGAGCTGGCTCGAGAACTGGAGATTGATGGCGAAGAAGGCGTCGTGGTGACGAACGTCGCTCGAAACTCACCCGCCGCTCAGATTGGTCTTCGGCCTGGCTACGTGATTGCTCGCGTGGGCAAGGCCGACGTCAAGACCGTTAAGGACCTTGAAGAGGGTTTGAAAGCGGCGAAGGATCGAGGGCAATTGGTGCTGCTGATTAAGACCCCGAACGGGACTCAGCTGATTAGTGTGCCGTACCGATAGGCCAAAACCACCGATCTTCACACTCTGATGGCGTCTTTCGCGGACTGCTGCGGCATTGAGTGGAGGATTGTGGTCGTTCAGAACAGACTGATCTTCGAAAACGCTGGCGGACATGTCAAAATCCGCCAGCGTTTATTTTTTGAGGGAAAACGAGTTCGAGTACGTCCCTTAGCAGTCTGTTGAAAACGATCGTCGTTCCCGCGGAGGCGGGGATCCATGCTGAGTGAAGCTCAGGAATACTGGGTTCCCGCCTTCGCGGGAATGACGGATGGTTCCCGCCATCGCAGGAATAACGGTTCCCGCTTTGGTGGGAATGACAGAACGTCGAGCTTCTGTTTTCAACTGGCTGTGAGAGTTGTCATCGGGCGTCTCGTCCGCATTGCGAGTTTCCGTTTCTTCATCATGTCCGTCTGGACGGTCCCATGAGCCTGGTCAGCAAACTGTTTCACGGTTTGAAGAGTGGATTCCTTCCCTCCGCGTCTCGTCGTTCGCGCTGGCGAGCCATGGCGAACGACATCATCAAACGCAGCGAGACGCTGGCGACCCTTTCTGATGATGAGCTGGCCGCGCGGGGACGTCGAATTCGCTGGGACGCCCGAGCTGGCACGCCACTGGATGTCCTTTTGCCAGACGCGTACGCGCTGGTGCGCGAGTCGGCTCGGCGCGTTCTGAAGATGCAGCACTTCCCGGTGCAGATTATGGGTGCGATTGCGATGTTCGAAGGTCACATCGCCGAGATGCAGACTGGGGAAGGCAAGACGCTGACCGCAACGATGCCGTCGTTTCTGCGATCACTGACGGGGCAAGGATGTCACGTCGTGACGGTCAACGATTACCTTGCGAAGCGTGACGCAGAAATCATGGGGCCTGTCCACGTTCGATTGGGCCTGACTGTTGGAAAGATCCTGGAAAACATGGAGCCGGATGAACGCCGGCAAAACTACGCCGCAGACATCACCTACGGAACGTCGAAGGAAATGGGCTTCGACTTTCTGCGAGACCGACTGCGCATGGGCACGAGCCCGGAAGATCCGGGCCCCAAGGTTCGTCGCTTTCTCCGAACACTTCAGGGTGGCGAAGAGCCGGTTCAGCGAGGACATCACTTCGCGCTGATCGACGAAGCGGACAGCATTCTGATCGATGAAGCTCGAACGCCGCTGATCATCGGGCTCACACAGCCGAACGATCCGGCAACCGTGAATCTCTTTCGCTGGAGCAACCGCGCGACGACTCAGCTGGAACCTCGCAAAGACTATGTGTACGAACCGGAGCGACGCACCGCCTGGCTGACGGATGCCGGGTGTCGCAAAGTCGTGCTGATGTCGAAGCCGTCGTTGCTGAGTTCCATGGATACCGAGCGAATTTACACGCAGGTGGAAAAGGCTCTGACCGCGCGGCATGCTTTTGAAAAGGATCGTGACTATGTGATCGTCGAAAACAAAGTCGTGATCGTTGACGAAGGAACTGGCCGAGTCATGGACGGACGAAAATGGCAGGATGGTCTGCATCAGGCCATCGAAGCCAAAGAGCTGGTTCCGATCACGGCAGCGACGGGCGAAGCCGCTCGAATTACCGTACAGAGCTTCTTCAGGAACTACACACATCTGGCGGGAATGACCGGAACTGGTACTCAGGCGGCATCGGAACTTCGAAAGACATATCGTCTGAAAGTGACTCGCATCCCGACGAACAAGAAGTGCATTCGCCAGGGCCTGTCGACTCGCATCTTCAGGACACAGGAAGCCAAACGGGAAGCGATCGTTGAGCAGATTCAGGAGATGGCAAAAGCAGGACGCTCTATTCTGGTCGGAACGCCATCCGTTGAAGCATCAGAAGCTCTGGGAGAAATGCTCAAGGACAAACGTGTGGCGCATCAGATTCTGAATGCACGCTATCACGAACAGGAAGCGGAGATTGTTTCCGGAGCCGGACACCCCGGGCGCGTGACGATCGCGACGAACATGGCTGGACGAGGAACCGACATTCTTCTGGATGACGATGTTCGACGGAATGGTGGTCTTCACGTCATCGCCACCGAAATGCACAGCTCGAAGCGAATCGACCGGCAGCTCATCGGCCGAGCAGCACGTCAGGGTGACCCAGGTTCGTATCAGTTCTTTCTGTCACTGGAGGATGAACTGCTTCGATGTCGCGAACCGAGAGAAGTTGCGCGGAAGCAAAAGATGGCGATGTCGAATCGTCAGGGCGAACTTGGACGATCGTGGCTCCGCTACTTCCAGCGCGTCCAGAGGTTCCTCGAGAAGACTCATCGCAAGCAGCGTAAGCATCTGTTGAAGCAGGAACGACTGCGACTGGAGCAGTACGAAAACATGGGGCTTGACCCTTATCTTGAGCTCACAGAATCCTGAAACAGGCTAAGGCTGCGGTCATTGAGGCTCGAATTTCCCTGACGAAATTCGAAGTTGTCTACGCTCCGTGTTGAGCGAACTGCGCACAAGGCCTAGACTGGCGAACACTTTCGGACGTGTACAAATAGCTCCTGGCAACCTGCAAGTGCGAGGTGTTCTATGAGTGCTCGGCGCATTGACCTGTCTGTGGTCGTGCCTGTGTTTAACGGCGCGGAGACGATTGAGACAGTCGTGAGTCATGTTCTCAGGGTGTTCCACGAACACTCGATCGAGATTGTTCTGGTGAATGACGGGTCCAGCGACCACAGTGATCTCGTGTGTCGCACCCTGGCCAATCAGTTTCCTGGCACGATTCAGTTTTTGAATCTCGCCCGAAACTTTGGCGAACATCACGCGGTACTCGCCGGACTGGCGGTGGCATCCGGTGATGCAGTTGCTGTACTGGACGACGACGGCCAGCATCCCGCCGAAGAAGCTCTGCGCATGTGGCGTATTCTGCGAACGACGGGCTGTGATGTGATCTATGGCCGCTACATTGAGAAGCAGCACAGCCTCTTTCGCAACCTTGGAAGTCGCCTGAATGATGTGATGGCGACGTGGCTGCTTCGGAAGCCCGCGGATCTTTACCTGTCCAGCTTCAAAGTGATGAATCGATTTCTGGTGGATCAGATCCTGAGATATCGAGGCCCGTTTCCGTATGTGGACGGATTAATTTTCTGGACGACTCGCAACATCGGTCAGATCGATGTTCAGCATCGGCCACGCATTGCCGGAAGCTCGGGCTATACGCTGCGGAAACTGGTTCAGCTTTGGCTCAACATGTTCCTTGGGTTCTCCATTGCGCCATTGCGTTTTGCTGCGGCGATCGGACTGATGACGTCATTCTTCAGTGTCCTGTTCCTTGCTGCCATCGTGGTTGACAAATTGTGGATCAATCCAGGTGTACCGCCGGGAGTTCCGACGATTCTCACCTGTATCACGTTCTTCAGTGGAGTTCAACTCACGATTCTTGGGTTCGTTGGCGAATACGTGGGTCGATCGTTCCTGAGCCAGAACGGAATGCCTCAGTACGTCATTCGCGAGTCTGTGTCGCTGCAGCCTGGGACAGGCGTGGCGAGCGAAGCAGACGCTTCGACGGAAGCTTCGGGCAGGGAACTTGCGCATGCCTGAAAGCCTTGCCGGGCGCGAAGTTCTTGTCACAGGCGGGCTAGGTTTCATCGGCAGCAATCTTGTCATTCAACTTGTTGAGCGTGGCGCGAAAGTGACGGTTCTCGACAGGGTCTCCGGAGAATTTGGAGGCCGAGTGGACAACCTGCGCGATGTGTCGCGTGCCGTTGCCATCGTGGATGGTGATGTCAGAAACGAAGCCGTGCTGCAGGAATTGTTGCCTGGCAAAGAGGTTGTTTTCTGGCTGGCTGCTCAGGTGAGTCATCCGTTGAGCATGTCGGATCCGCTGACGGATGTCGACGTCAACCTGCGATCACAACTGCAGATGCTGGAGGTTTGTCGACGCAAAGCACCGACGGCAAAGATTGTCTCCACGAGTACTCGTCAGGTTTATGGTCGCACCACGCAGCATCCGGTGTCCGAGTCGCATCCGACATCTCCGGTGGATGTGAACGGAATCAGCAAACTCGCCGCGGAACATTGTTATCGTCTTTACAGTGAAGTTTACGGGCTCAGAACGATTTCGTTTCGGCTGACAAATACCTATGGCCCAGGGATGGATCTTAGAAGTCCCGGCCGAGGCTTCATCAATGCCTGTCTGAGTCAGGCACTCCATGGAGACCCCGTCACATTGTTTGGAACGGGTGAGCAGACTCGTGACTTTACGTTTGTCGATGATGTCGTCGACGCATTGCTGCTGGCATCCGTTCAGAAATCGGACTTCGGGCGCACATACAATCTGTCAGGGCCCAGTCCATGTTCACTGAAACAGTTTGTGATGACCTTGAATCAGTACCTGCCAGTGACCGTTCGAACGGTTCCGTTCCCGGATGAACGACTGGCGATCGATGTCGGAAACTACTGGGGTGATTCAACGGCGTGGCATCAAAGGACAGGCTGGCGAGCGAATACGAAACTCGAAGACGGGCTGAAAAGGACGGTCGAGTATTTTCTGAGCCACCGTGAATGCTGGGAACACTCGAACGTTTCCTCGGTCCCGGCAAAGACGGACGGGAGGGTCAGATGACACCGCCCGTGCGATCGTTTGATCTGGTCCGCAATCTTGAAACAGTTCGACAGGAGATCCTGCAGAGCATCGAGCGGGTTCTGGATTCCGGCATGATCATTCTTGGCCCGGAGACTCAGGCCTTTGAGGCTGAGTTCGCCAGGATGACCGGAGCTGATTTTGCGGTCGGCGTCGCCTCTGGAACTGATGCGCTGATCCTCGCACTGCGAGCATGTGACGTACAGGCTGGTGATGAAGTCATCACGGTTGCAAACACGGCTGTTCCCACGGCGTCGGCAATCCGTGCCATCGGAGCCATTCCGGTGTTTGCGGATGTTTGTGATGACACACTGCTGATGGACCCTGACAAGGTCGAATTGCTGATCACTCAGCGAACGCGAGCCATTCTGCCCGTTCATCTGTATGGCCAGATTGCGCCGATGGAGGAGCTGACTGACGTTGCAAGGCGACACTCGCTGCGAGTGATTGAAGAC
>JAEUII010000142.1 GCA_016795145.1 Planctomycetaceae bacterium | reverse complement strand
TCGTGCCTCAAGATCGCCCGGGGCTGCTCTGGAGAGTCGCCGAATGACCTTCAAACCTTCTTCGGGAATTCCACACTGCTCACACAGTTTCGCAAACCACTCCGCGTTCTCGATGCTTCCCGGCGCCAGAGTCAGCAACTGTCGGCCGGTTTCCAGTGCCTCCTGTCGCTGGCCGATCTGCACCTGCAGCTCAGCGATTTTCACCAGGTATTCCTGTCGCAGACGCCGATCCACATCCAGCAGGCGACGAAATGCTCCGATCGCATGTGAGAGCTGTCCTGTACGCTGGCAAAGGTCCGCTTCAACTCGAAGCAGGGCAACCGATTCCGGAAACGCTGTCCGACCACGCTTTGCGAATTCCAGTGCCTGTGAAGTCTGTTCCAGCCGTCCATATCCGGTGGTCAGAGTCAGCCAGTCTTCCACCGTGGCAGTGCCTTGAGTCGTGATGCGATCGCTCAGCGCTTTCAGGTACTCTGCCAGCCCTGCACTGAGTTCCAAAGAGGAAATACGAGCCGCTACGACCAGAACGCGATCCTCTTCTGATTCCGCGAGCGGCGTCGCACGATCCAGTGTCTTCAATGAGTCGGCAATATGAGGTCGCGTGCCATCGATCTCGTACGATCGCTGAATCTCCGCCAGACGAAGCAGTTGAGTGAAGTCCGAACGCAATTCACACGCAGCACTCAGTGATTCAATGGCGTCTTTCTTCAGGCCGTTTGCGAGAAACACGGACGTCAGTTCGATGAGGTTGTCAGCCGTTCTGCGGTCACCGCTGGCAATGTCACGCCAAACAGAAATCGCTTCTTCACGTCGTCTTAGCTGAAAAAGATAGTCACCCAGATAGCGGCGATACTGTGGATTTTGCGGATCAAGTTCGATGGCTTCGCGATACCGCTGCAACGCCTCGTCGGAGAATTCCGCTGACTTGAAAATATCAGCAAGGCGGCGGATGACATCCGGTTCTTTCTCGTGGCCGTTCAGGATCGCAGTCCAGACATCCAGTGCTTTCGCTTTTCGGGCGGCTTCTTCGACGTCGTTTCTTCGAAGCCAGAGTCGTCCATGAGCTTCGATATGATCAATGTTGCCTGGTGCGATCGTTGCCAGTTGTTCAAACTCGCGAATGGCCCCCGCGAGATCTCCGGATGATTCAAGGAAGTCGATCAGAGACTCACGAAGTTCCACATTCGAAGGAGCGACTGCAATCGCCTTCGTGTACCACTCTTTCGCCTCAGCCTTCTTTCCCTGCCGAGTGTTGAGTTCTGCAAGGCGGATGATGGTGACAAGTTCGTCGGGGTGAGCTTTCAGTCTCGCGTCGAACCAGGCGAAGAGACCAGTCGAATCTCCAGCTTCCAGATAGCTTGCTTCCAGCTGCTCGCGAACATCCCGATACATCCAGCTGTCGGGGTCGAGCTGATCCAGCAATCCTTCGAGGACGCTTCTTGCGGCTTCACGATTGCCGAGTCTCAATTGGAGCGTCGCAGCCTTCAGGCGGAACTGTGTCTGTTTGTATTCATCCGTCGTTTTCTCCGCCAGAGCTTCGTATCGCTGCAGGGCGTTTTGGATGTCGCCATCTTCCAGCGAAACACTGGCGATCATTTCAAGAACGCGTGCATCATCCGGTTGCTCGGCTTCCAGTCGTTTCCAAATCGCCAGAGCGGCATCACTACCACCGGCCAGGCGAGCCGCGCGTCCGAGATCCATGAAGATCGACAGGCGATCGGCACGAGCTGGATTGCGGACAAGAGCCCGTTCATAGGCATTCACGGCTTCTTCGTATCGTCCCGATGTGCCAAGTGCCTGGCCCAAAGTCCAGCTGCAGATGTAATCCTGAGGACGCAGCTTTTCGGCACTTTCGAGGGCAGAGATTGCCTCGCCTTCGTGACCCTGACGAAATTCCATCAGGCCCAAAATTAACGACGCGACTCCGTCGGTTGAATTCGCGGCTTCAGTCTTCAGGGCCGAGCAGAATTCACCAAGAGTTCCGAAATCCTGGTGATACGAATACACGCGATCCAGGGCAGTGCCTGGGGCCGGTCTTCGTCGCAGCACGGCCAGGAATCGTTCGTAATTGGCTCGTTCTTCCGTCGCTTCCGTGTCGTCTGTCGTGGTGGCTTCGTCCGATTGAGCGTAAAGCGGAAGAGACAACAGCGCCAGCACGATGCAAAGTCGCAGGATGAAGATCAAAGCATGTGGCGAAAAGCGTAAGGCCCTGAACATGACTCTCTGCTCGATCTTTATTCTCTGACAAGAACACGCGGTCGATTACTGTGCGGTCGGCATTGTCCCTTCCGGCCTTGCCCGAGGCAATGCAAAGGGCAGAAGTCCGCTCACGACAGAGATGATACTGAGTGCGACGTAGGAGTGCCGGTAGTTGTCAAAGGAACCAACCAATGTCGGTCCCAGCGCTCCGATTCCGAATGTCATCATCTGGCTGACGCCGAACCAGGTGCTTCGTGTTTTCACCGGCACATATTCGGGCAGAAGACTGTTGTAGACCGGCTGGTTCATGAAGTGGACCAGAGCCAGAAGGCAGCAGGGGACCAGGCTGATATGGCCGTTCGCCTGCGACATCCAGAACAACAGCGGAGCATCGATGAGGTAGATGACTGAAAGCATCAACTTCAGTCGGTGAGGCTTCGCAAGGACGCCGGAAAGCCACTGCCCGGCGACACCAAAGAACAGGACCAGTCCCGACTGAACTCCGGCGATCGTATCCGGCTTCCATGAAACCAGCTGACTCCAGTCGACCTCGCTCAGGTAACGCTTCAGAAAATGGAGGAAGCCGCCGTAGACAATTCCTGAGCACGCGGAAGAGACCATCAGCAGCACGAACGGAGCCACCTGAAGTGACGCCGGTGCGTATTCCTGATCGTCCTGTGCCGTTGAACGGACCGTCTGGTGGGATCCGGCTTGATAGCGGGAAAAACCAATGCGGAACATCACCGCCAACACACCAGACACGACGCCGAGCACAAGGAAGAAGTGACGCCAGTTCGTGTTGGGTATCGCGAGAACAATTCCCGCCAGGACTGGCGCCGCGGCCAGACCGAGCGAACCGAAGACTCCATGGATCCCCAGCGCGCGACCTCGCTCTTCAACGCTCGTCGATGTCGAGAGCAGCGCAAGTCCCGCGGGGTGATACATACTGGCAAACGTCCCCAGCAGCAGCAGTTGCCAGATCAGAGGCGTCTCCGTCTGAGTCAGCGGAACTGTGAAACAGACCAATGCGATTCCGGCGAGATAGACGACCAGCACTCGCGCTGCACCGATGCGATCTGCGAGAATCCCTGTGAGCAGCGCACCGAATCCGAACGGAATTCGAAGTGCAGATCCCAGTGAGCCGGATTGTCGCGTTGTCAGATGAAATTCATCGGAGACAATCTGCTCGACGCTTGCAAACGACTGCTCGATCAAATGCACCATCGCATGCGCGAACGACACGATCAACACAAGATTCAGAATCGAGGTGCGACGTGTCACAGCAGTTCCTTCAGCCTGCGATGTTTTGGTCATGAGTTTCGTCCAGCAGGCTGTTCACTCATCCCAACCCGCTGCGTCAGCGAGGGATTGCCGGGAATCGTGTGATAGATTCTATCCCTCACTCACGTTTCGGGTTGCGAAGCATCGGTGAGTCAACGGCCGGTCACCTTAGCCCTCTTTCAGCAACTGCGTCTCAGCAATGTGAATCGCCTTTCGCATTGCCCGAGCCTTATTCATGGTTTCTCGGTATTCCATCTCGGCCACGCTGTCCGCCACAATTCCGGCACCCGCCTGGATGTAGATCTTTCCATTCAGCATGACCAACGTTCGAAGCGCGATGCAGGTGTCCATATTGCCAGTGAAATCGATGTACCCCACAGCGCCGCCGTAGGGGCCTCGCTTCTGTGGTTCAATTTCGTCGATGATCTCCATTGCTCGAACTTTCGGAGCACCCGAGACGGTTCCCGCGGGCAGGCCTGCACGCAGCGCTTCGATGGCGGACAGTCCGTCTCGCAAATGGCCGGACACGTTCGATGTGATGTGCATCACGTGGCTGTAGCGTTCCACAACCATCACGTCTGACAATTCGACCGAACCGAATTCCGCCACGCGGCCAACGTCATTTCGAGCCAGATCAATAAGCATCACATGCTCGGCACGTTCCTTTGGATCGGCCAGCAAGTCCTTCTCAAGGTCACGATCTTCCTGCGGCGTTCTTCCTCGCGGACGAGTTCCGGCCAATGGTCGAATCGTGGCCTCGCCATCTTCGACGCGAACCATAATCTCGGGCGAACTGCCGACCAGATCCACGTCCGGTGTTCGCAGCAGGAACATGAACGGGCTAGGGTTCACCATGCGAAGCGAGCGGTAAACATCCAGTGGCTTCGCGGCGGATTCGCATTCAAGACGCTGGCTGATGACCACCTGGAAGATGTCGCCCGCCCGAATGTACTCACGACACTTCTCGACTGCCGCACAGAAACTTTGTTCGGTGAAGTTGGACTGCACATCAGGCAGTGCTTCCACCGTAAGGTCCACATCGGTCAGCTGAACTTCATCACCAGCGAATCCCAGTTGTCGACACAACACGTCCAGACGCTCTTCCGCTCGAGCACGTGATTCTTCGATGTCGCCGCGTCGAGTGTCCGCGAGAGCAACGACCAGAATCACTTTGCGAATGTGATCAAAGACCACCATCGAATCGTAGAACGCGAACGACATGTCCGGCAGTTTGCGATCGTCCGTCGGAACGTTGGGCAAATGTTCGGTGTATCGGACGACGTCATATCCCGCGAACCCAACCGCGCCGCCGCAGAATCGAGGAAGTCCCGGAAGAGAGACGGCTCGATACTGAGCCAGGCGGGAATCCAGCTCCTTCAGAGGATCCGTATTGTCGATCTTCTGGCTCTCTTCGCCTTTGGTTTCGATGACCACTGACGTCCCGTGCGCGGTCAGAGTCATGAACGGATTGCTGCCGGTGAAGCTGTAGCGTCCGATTCTCTCGCCACCCACAACACTTTCAAACAGAAAGGCCCACGGTCCCGAAGCAATGCGCTGATACGCCGTCACAGGGGTCAGTGTGTCGGATGTGAGCTGACGATACACAGGCACGAAGCGAGCGTGTTCCGCAAGCTTCTGAAATTCGGAGGATGTCGGCAGGGTTGTGGGTGACTTCATGCGTCCAGTTTCCAGAGTTCTCATCCATGTTTCAGAGTACTCGGATCACCGACTACTCATTGTCCAGGGCCAGGATTCTGACAGACTGTGTCATCTGTTCAAAGACCGGACGAACATGCTCCGATTCGTGATCAGTGCATTGCCACCAGACCAGAAGCGTCGCCTGCATGGTCCTGACACAGCGGAATACCGCCGTGTTCAGAAGTTCCAAACAGGAAAACGACAGTTCTCTGCAGTCAGCCGGCATTTCGGCAAGTTTGCCCTGTATTTTCTGCACTTCCATCCCTTCACTGTCTTCCTCAAGGGCTTGAATGCAGGAACGAATAACTTCGTCCGGACGAGGACAGTCGGGGAAGATCCGCAGAAGCCAGAAGCATGAATCGTCTGCGGCGACATTGAGCACGATGTCGCCTTCCTGATCTT
>JAEUII010000117.1 GCA_016795145.1 Planctomycetaceae bacterium | reverse complement strand
GGAAGTTCTGAATGACCGCCGCAACCGCCCCCACACCAAGTCCAAGTGCTCCCTGAACGATACGACGAACGACAGGATCGCCTGTGCGACCTTCCCAGAGTTTTGCAGGAACGATCAATGCCCACGAAGCAAGCAGAATCGTGGATGCGAAGAACGCGACATCCGCCGGGTTCGGAAGGATCTCTGTCGCGAGGTGAATTGCAGCGGTCACCAATGCGACTGCTGCCAATGACACCGACAGCGACGTTGTGATATCGACCGCTCGCTGCCCCTTTGGAATCTGTCGCGTTGTTGCCGGTGAATAGTTTCGAGGATTCATGGGAACCGGCTGAGGCACCGGAGCGACATGCCTTGGTGCAGCCACCATGACTGGCTGTGCACCCGGGCTTGTTGACTGAGTGCCCTTCGGTACCTGTCGTCCCAACTCTGCCGCCGCGCCGGAGAGTTCCACTTCGGCCCCACGCAGCTGCTCCGCGGTCTCCGCAACATCCTTCTTCCAGAACTTGCGATACAGCAAATAGGCCAGTCCACCCACGATCCCGCCGCTCATGATGGGGCCGGTTCGCAGAATGTTCAGGTCGATCAGCAGAATGATGACAGCGCCCGAGATGACCCATTTCAGTGGTGTCGGAACCTGCTCATTCCAGACGGTCACAAGAGAATTCCATGCCGAACGAATGCCTCGTTCCGCAGGCTTCTTAGGACCTTCCCCAATGATCGTCGATGCCACAGCCGCCCGACTGTGGTTCTTATCCGGGCGAGGCTTGAGGAGCGGTGCTGGCTGCTCAACAGGAAACCCAGACTCCGCCACACAGGTGCGGAATCGACGCTCGAGTTCTTCGACATCGTTAATGCGTCGATCCGGATCCTTCTCAAGAGCCGCAGAAATCACAGGTCGAAGCTTCTCCGGCAGTACCGAAAGATCAGGCTCAGCCGTCAAGTGCTTCATCAGAATCTCAGCCGTGGTCTCGCCTTCGAATGGCACCCGGCCCGTCATCATTTCATACAGCATGACTCCCATGGAATACACATCGACCTCGCGACCGTATCGACCTCGAGCGACTTCCGGAGCCATATAGTACACCGTGCCGACACTCTGAGTCTGAGCGCTGCGGCGGCTTTCGGAGATGTACTTCGACAAACCCACGTCACCGATCTTGACCACACCCGCATCGCTGAACACATTCGCAGGCTTCAGGTCACGATGCACAATTCCGCGGTCGTGCAGAAAGCTCAAACCGGCCGTCATTCCACTCAGCCAAGCCAGAACATCATTCAATGGCATGCCGGCAGGATGTTCATGCACGCAGTCATACAAACTCTTGCCACCAACATACTCCATGACAATCCAGTGATCCTTTTCGGAGTCCTGGCGCATGTCGAAGATGGTGACCAGATTGGGATGCTTCAAATTCAAACACTGCGACACACCTCGAAGTTCAACTTCAAGGTTATTGTGCAGGAGCTTCAAAGCCACTTCTTTACCTGCATCGGTTAGTGCATAGTAGACTTCTCCGAACCCGCCGCGATGAATCGCGCGTTTGATCGTGAAGCCTTCGAGTGGTTTGGATTCAGGGGCAAATGCAAACTTCATGATTGTGTTCCGACTGATCCGTTCCGATGGAACCCGTGCCGCGGACAGTGTGCTCACCAGAGCTGAAACGATGCTCGTTAAGAAATGACTGACGAGCCGTCCTGATTCACTATGTCTTCATCTTCTCAATTCGAAATCGAAACTCTTCGCCGGAGACGAGAGAACCGTCGTTCAGGGCGACGGAGTCTTTCGTGCGGTCTCCATTCACTGTCAGTGGGACTTTGGATCTGCACCGGAGCTGCTGATCCTGTCTGTAAAGAACGACCATGTCGGGCCAGTCCGGGCAACAGACATGATAATCTCTGCGAGGCCCCAGAAGCACGCTGTCTGTCATCAGAATAATGCCGTTCACAGACTGTGGTGGTCGGTGATGACTCTCAAAATCAATGACCGCGGTTCCTGCCAGGACGCTGGGTATCCGAAATCCCAGCTTCACTCGTTCTGCCAGAGTGATCGCGTCACCGGACTTCAACAAAGTCGGTCCCGTGACTACTCGGCCTGACACAACGGTCGACTGATGGGGAAGGATGAACCAATCTTCTCCTCGACGCTGAATTGTCGCATGACGGCGAGACAGATTTGCCATCAGGCAGACATCCGCTGAAGCCTGTTCCATCGTCGGGCCCCCGATCAGGAATTCGCTGCCTACACAAACCTGGTAGGCACCAACTCCATCGATCCAGAGCATGTAGCGTTCACAAGAGCTGGCTGACACGTCTGATTCTCTGAAAAATTCCGCTGATGATTCCGTTTCCTGCCACAGCCGTTTCGCTGCAGAACTCCGAGGACCAGCAACGGGCTGAGGATGGCGAATGGACTGATGCAGAAGTCTCCGCATCCATGTTCGCCATCGATAGATTCCGCTGGTGGTCATTGTACGTTCCGAGCACAAAAGATTCATGGCCAAAGAAAAAGCTCCGAGCCCGAGCAGTTTGTCGAGCCCGGAGCCAGTGTGTGTCCCGGTACAGGTTGCGGAATCTGCTTCCGCTCAGCTTTCGGGAATCTTCTTCGATTCAGTGTTCGTCCTGAGCTGATGTCGCTGACGATTCCCGATGCCGATCAGATCTTTGACGGATTGCTGACTTCCGCCATCGTGTTGTCATCGCTCTCGATCCCGAAGTGGAAGTCGATTTCGCTGATCACGTCACCTCGGGCTGGAGTCTCGGTTTCTTCAACTGGAATTCGGCCAAGAACCTGACCTTCGGTTTCAAGAACTGATTCACGCACGTCCAGGGCGTGATTCATGTCTTTGATCATCTTTTCTACATGTGCCAGATGAGTATCATCAACTTCGATGGAGTTGATCGTCTCGGCGGCCTGAACCTGCTTCAGGCGAGCTTCCAGCTGAGCTACCTTCACAGCCAGATCCTGCTTGCGAGACAACATGGTGTCCAGCTTCTTCTGGTTTGCTCGAAGGGTCTCCTTCTGAGCAGCCAGAATCTGTCGGTCTC
>JAEUII010000095.1 GCA_016795145.1 Planctomycetaceae bacterium | reverse complement strand
AGTGGCTGACTTATTTCCAGCACCTGCGACATCAGCCTCTTGTCCTTCCGGTTGTCAGCCGTCCTGATTCACCATTCGCCTTCCGACTTCAGATTCACGCCCTGTGTTTTCTCGATTCTTTATCGACCGCCCGATCTTTGCCTCGGTGATTTCGATCGTGATCACCATGGTCGGTGCCCTCGCGCTGACTCAGTTGCCACTGGCCCAGTATCCGCCGATCGCTCCTCCCACGGTAGAAGTTGGCTGCAACTATCCCGGCGCGAGTGCTCAGACCGTCGCCGAAACCGTCGCGGCGCCGATTGAACAGCAGGTCAACGGCGTCGAAGACATGCTGTATATGAACTCGTCCAGTACGAACGA
Organism: Planctomycetaceae bacterium; assembly: GCA_016795145.1. Lineage (GTDB taxonomy): Bacteria > Planctomycetota > Planctomycetia > Planctomycetales > Planctomycetaceae > SXXK01. The sequence goes on along the minus strand of JAEUII010000095.1, from coordinate 13,761 downwards.
CGGTTCCTATGCACTGACGGTGACGTTCAAGACGGGTGTCGATCTGAATCTTGCTCAGGTGCTTGTGCAGAACCGAGTCAGCCTGGCGCTTCCCACACTGCCTGAAGTTGTGCGACGAACAGGTGTCACAACTCGAAAGCGTTCGCCCGATATTTTGCTGACCGTCAGCATCAACTCGCCCGATGGCCGCTACGACCAGCTGTATCTGAGCAACTATGCAAGGCTGCATCTGCAGGATGAGCTGAGTCGACTGCCGGGCGTGAGCGAAGTGCGAGTCTTCGGTCAGCGAGACTACAGCATGCGAGTCTGGCTGGATCCCGACAAACTGGCCGCGCGAGGTCTTGCGGTGGCAGATGTCTCGAACGCGATTCGAGAACAGAACGCGGAAGTTGCTTTGGGGCAGCTTGGCCAGTCGCCGGCGATTCCAGGGCAGTCCTGGCAGATTCCACTAACCGTGCGAGGACGTCTGGAGTCGATCGAGCAGTTTGAAGAAATCATCATTCGCAGCGAAGCCGATGGTCGCACGATGCGCATTCGGGATGTTGGTCGAGTCGAAGTGGCCGCGCGAGCAGAAGAGACCAACAACCGCTTTAACCAGAAGCCAACGGTCGGTCTTGCCATCTTTCAGTTGCCGGACGCGAATGCACTTGAGACTGCGGACGCGGTCAAAGAGCGCATGAAGGAACTCTCCGTTGACTTCCCTGAGGGCATGATCTTCGAGGCCGGTTACGACACGACACCGTTCATTCGCGAGTCCATCCGAGAGGTCTTCAAATCTCTGCGAGACGCCGTGATCCTTGTGGCCCTGGTCGTCCTGATTTTCCTGCAGGGATGGCGGCCGGCCATTATTCCGCTCATTGCCGTTCCTGTGGCTATCATCGGAACGTTCGCGGCCATGGCACTTGCGGGGTTCAGCCTGAACAACCTGACCCTGTTCGGTCTCGTGCTGGCCATTGGCATCGTCGTCGATGACGCAATTGTGGTGGTCGAAGCGGTGGAGCAGTACATCGAAAGAGGATTGTCGCCGCGCGATGCGGCCTTTCGCGCGATGGATGACGTGACCGGGCCCGTGATTGCAGTCGGCCTGGTGTTGTCTGCTGTGTTCATCCCTTGTGCTTTTGTCACCGGGATCATTGGTGAGTTCTTTCGACAGTTCGCGTTAACGATCGCGATCTCAACGGTCATCTCGACCATCAATTCACTGACGCTGAGTCCCGCATTGGCCGCGCTGCTCCTTCGGCCGGCGCATGGGCCACAGGACTGGCTGACTCGGCTGTTGAACTTCCTGTTCGGCTGGCTCTTTCGCATCTTCAACTTAGGGATGCGATGGTCGGTCACTGGGTATACGTCGATCACGGGACGACTGCTGAGGGTCCCGGTGCTGGTGCTGATTGTTTACGTTGGCTTGCTGGGGTTGACCTGGGTTGGTTTCAAGTCACTTCCAACGGGCTTTATTCCCGGACAGGATAAGGGGTATCTGGTCTGCAGTATTCAGTTGCCGGATGCAGCGGCTTCGGAGCGAACACTTCGGACTCTTGAGCGCGTCGAGAAGATCACGCTGGATACGCCTGGCGTACAGAGCATCAACGCCATCGCGGGCAATTCGTTTCAGCTGGGAGCCAGAGCTTCCAACTTTTGTTCGATGTTCATCATCCTGGATCCGTTCGAGGAAAGAACGACGCCTGAGACGACAGCGGCAGCAATCCAGGAGAATCTTCTGAAACAGTATGCTCAGAAGATTCCCGAAGCCACAGTAACGATCAATCCCCCGCCGGCCGTTTCCGGTCTTGGGCGAGCAGGTGGCTTGAAGATCATGATTGAAGACCGTGGCGACATTGGCCTGAAGGCTCTTCAGGATCAGATGGACCAGTTGGCTCGCAAAGCCGGCGAGTTGCCTCAGCTGCGAGGCATTCAAAATGTGTTCAACGTCAACGCCCCGCAGTTGTATGTCGACGTCAATCGCGATGCCTGCTTTGCTCTTGGCGTGAACATGGCGGAAGTCTTTGGGACATTGCAGGGATACCTTGGTTCCCGGTACATCAATGACTTCAACATGTACGGCCGAACCTGGCAGGTAGTTGTTCAGGCGGACCTGCCGTTTCGAGACCGAATCGAGGATGTTCGGAAGCTGCACGTTCGAAGTCGCGACGGCAAGATGATTCCACTGGGGACCGTTGCCAACGTGCGACGAATCGGCGGTCCTTTAATGGTCACTCGGTACAACATGTACCCGGCTGCAGCGATCACTGCAAACACTTCACCAGGAGTCAGCAGTGGCGAAGGAATTCAGGCGATCGAGGAATTGGCTCGACGCGAACTTCCCGCGACGATGGCGTATGAATGGACGGAGCTTTCGTATCTGGAACGAACATCCGGAAGCACGGGGCTTATGCTGTTTCTGTTTTCCGTCGCCTTCGTGTTCCTCGTTCTTGCAGCGTTGTACGAAAGCTGGGCACTACCTCTGGCCGTCATCATGGTTGTACCCATGTGTGTTCTGTGTTCGATCGCGGGCGTGGCCATCGCAAAGCTGGATATCAACATTTTCACCCAGATCGGTTTCGTGGTATTGATCGGCCTTGCATGCAAGAACGCGATTCTGATTGTGGAGTTCGCCAAGCTTCGACGCGACGAAGGGGAAGAGATTCACTCGGCCATTCTTCAAGCCTGCCGATTACGACTGCGTCCCATTCTGATGACGTCGTTTGCTTTTATCCTGGGAGTTGTGCCGCTTGTTCTGGCCACCGGGGCGGGATTCGAAATGCGCCGAGCACTCGGGACGGCTGTTTTCAGCGGCATGTTGGGGGTGACCGTCTTCGGCATCTTCCTGACACCAGTTTTTTGCCTGGTCGTCGATCAAGTCTCGCACTGGCCTGTTTTCCGCTTTGTTGGGTATCTGAACCCACTTTCAGGCCTTTCCCGACTGTTCCGACTTCGCCGTCGTCCACCAGCGAATCCCGCTTAAGTCTAACAGGGAAAATAACTTGCGCTGACGGATGATTGGCAGTTTGCTGCCGCAAAGTTGCCGCGTTTTCTCTACGCTCGCCATTTATTCAGGCCAATGCACATTACCGCATGTGAACACTGGATGTGAGTGCTATAGTTTGGGCGACAGGCGACGTCCCAATGTCCGGTGACGCCCCGAATCCTCGATGGGATGGGTTCGGGCCAATCGAATGAAAGTCAGAACAAGCGATGAAGATTCAGCAGTTTCTTGAGCACTATGGTGTTCGGATCAATCCGTTCAGCCAGGAAGATGCTCAATCCGACCACATTTTTCAGCAGCACTGTGCGGAGACGATTCACCATCCGGCGTGGGACAAGGTTCTTGGCGACTGCCAGAACCCAAGTACGGCGATCGTCTTCGGCGAAAAAGGCGCCGGCAAAACGGCCATTCGATTGCAACTGGTGAAGGCATTACAGGACCACAATGCGAAGAACCCAAACGATCGAGCCTTTGTCATCAGCTATGACGACCTGAATCCGTTCCTTGATGCCTTCCGCGACCGTCTGCGAGGAAGGCGTCGTAACCCCGATAACGCCGTCAAGGAATGGCGTTTGTGGGACCACATGGACGCCATACTGACGCTCAGCACGCGACGACTCTGCAATACAATTCTGGACCGACAGACGAGCGGGGATTTCAATCCCGACCTGCTTCGTGACATGCCGCGTCAGCGCAAGCGTGACCTTCTGATGCTGGCAGCGTTTTATGATCAATCGTCCGACCAGTCGCATACTCGTCGATGGCAGTCACTGAAGAAGGCCATTGGCTACAGCGCGCCGTTTGTGCATTGGCGGTTTGCGCTGGGTGTTGTTGTCACTCTGGCAATCCTCGCGTTTGCTCTTCGGGATCTGTTCTCCACGCCATTGACCGCGATCAAGGAACTGCGTCACTGGTGGATCTATGTCGTGATCGCACTCGGCTGGGCCGCATGGGCTCAGAGGTATCTGTCGCTGTGGTGGCGAGCCCGCCAGGTGGCGAAACAGGTCCGCATTCTGGAACATGGAACGTCGTCACTGCGGACGATCCTGTCGCGCTTTCCAGCAGCAGAAATTGATGATCAGCCGATCCCGTCTCGTGATCGCAGTGATGACCGCTACGAACTTCTGGCCAAGCTGCAGCGACTTCTAAAGCCACTGGGATACAGCAGTATTATCGTTCTCGTGGACCGAGTGGATGAGCCGCATCTCATCAACGGTTCGGCGGAACGCATGAAGGACTTTCTGTGGTCGATGTTCGACAACAAGTTCCTGAAGCATCCTGGCATCGGTTTCAAGATGCTGCTTCCGAGAGACGTTGTCTTCTTCCTAGGCCGAGAAGAGAAGGAGTTCTACGAGCGGTCGAGACTGGACAAGCAGAATCTGATCAAGTCGCTGGAATGGACGGGCGAGTCTCTGTTCGACATGGCCACCAATCGTATTCGAGCCTGCCTCGCAGATACGAATACCGCTGCGGCATCAACGATTACGATTCGCGACTTCTTTGCGGATGACATCACGCGGGACGACCTGATCGCGAAGTTCGCTCGACTGCGAGTACCTCGTCACCTGTTCCGTTTTCTGTACCGCCTTCTGACGGAACACTGCAACCGGGCAACGGAAGATCAGCCGTCCTGGAAGATCAGTCGCGTCACACTCGAAATGGTCACGGATGCGTATGCCAGGGAAATGGAAGCTCTGGATCGCGGCATGGGAACCGGCTGATAGTTCGGTCGAAACAGCAAGCCGATGATCATGCCGATCATCGGCTTTTTTTATGCAAGGGCTGTCAGCCGGGCTCGGCCGATCGCGAAGTGCCACCCGGCAGGCACCACCTACTTCAATACACTGGCACCGAAGAGGTTCTGAAGGCCGAGCCGAAAGATGACCCAGACGGCCGAATAGCATTCTCGCAGGTTGATCTTCGTGACGCCGTGGCGGCGGTCTTCAAACATGAACGGCACTTCCGTCATACGGCCGCCGGCTTTTCGACAGCGATACAGGACTTCTTCCTGGAAGGCATAGCCAGTCGCGATCGTCTTCGCCCAGTCAATGCGTGACAACAGGGCAACGCGATAACAGCGAAAGCTGCCGCTGTTGTCCATGGAGTCCAGTCGCAGCCATAGTTTTGCCCAGACGTTGATCATCTGGCTCATGAGTTTGCGGCCGCGAGTCCAGCCCACGACACCTCCGCCAGGCATGTAACGCGATGCGATGGCCACGTCGCCCCCCGTCATGCTGGCAATCAGCTCGGGGATGTAGCGCGGATTGTGACTGAAGTCCGCATCCAGGTTCACGAGGTAATCGTATTGGTGCTCTATGCCGTACATGAAACCGGCAAGAGTCGCAGTCCCGAGGCCAAGTTTTCCCGGACGCTGCAGCAGCAGAACATGACGGTCCTGATTTGCGGTCTCTCTGACAAAGTCACCCGTGCCGTCCGGTGAATTGTCATCGATCACCAAAATGTCAGCTTCCGGGACAATCGCGCGAAGAACCGGGATCAGTTCCTGCAGGTTCTCTTTCTCGTTGTAAGTGCAAAGCGTAATCAGAATCTTCATCTGTCGCTCCCGGCGGGGGAGCCTGGAAGAAGTTTCATCTCACGCAGTCGACGTTCCAGTGTCATTTCAGGAATACCAAGACTGGAACGATACGACTCAATCTCGTGCACGCTGGACGAAGACGTATGGCTGGATCGTCGAGTACATCGGAGCAGCAGGTTCTTGGGTGTATGCTCCATGTCGATAAACTCCAGCACCTGCGACTGGTACCCAACAACTTCCATCAGCTTGGCACGCAGAGTATCTGTCGCCATGGAGCAGAATCGTTCTCGCGTCAAACCGTAACTCGTCACCGGCGGGACGGGATCGCCCTTGAGGACTCGATTCATTTCTTTCTGGCAACACGGCACCGCAAGAATAACGCGGCTTTCCCATTTGGCCGCCTGCGCCAGTGCTTCATCGGTTGCCGTGTCACAGGCATGCAGCGAAATGACGAGGTCAGGAGCAAATTTCGGCTGAAACCCCGCAATCTCGCCTGTTTCGAACGATAATCCCTCAAGTTTCAGCTTCGACTGAATCTGCTGACAGGTCCGGACCACATCATCTCGCCGATCCAGTCCAATGATCTCACAGTCACGTTTCAGAACGTGCTTCAGCAGAAACTGTGTCGCAAACGTCAGGTAGCTTTTCCCGCAACCAAAGTCCACAACTCGAATCAGGCCCGAGGCCGGCAATGAACCGGCGACATCGTGAATGAACTCCAGGTAGCGATTGATCTGCCGGAACTTTTTGAAGTGCGAAGCCTTCACTTTGCCTTCTGCCGTCATCACTCCTGTTTCAATCAGGAATGGACAGGGTACGCCGTCAGGGATGAGATAGTTTCTTGCCTGGTTATGCGAATGATCTTCCTCATTTGATGCATCGACAGCTGATGCAGTTGCTGTCGTCTCTTTCATTTGTCGTGACTGACTCTTGATGCTCCACGTGCCACTGCCCTTTCGGAATCCTTCCCATGTGGCATCTCGAGTCTCCAGCCGTACGCGCTGAAAGCGATCAGCCAGTTCCGTTAGCTCTAAATGAGCATCAGCGAGTGTCAGGTTCTTATGAGACTCCTGAGTCTTCGTCCTCGATGCAAACTGCAGACATGCTTCATCCCGCACTCGTACCGGTCGCACGTCAACTCGGCGAATCTCGCTGTCCCGTTCCGCGGGTTCTGAAAACACCGCCCGAACGATCGCTTCTGTCGTCAGAGCTGACAACAGCGACTTAAGATCTCGCGGAGCGGAGTTCATCGGAGTACGTTCGCTTATAGACGGAGGCGTTGCACGAACAGATTTCACCACGGAGGTCACGGAAAACACGGAGGCAAATCGCAGAGAGGCAGGTGGTTCTAACGCAGATAACGCGGAGGCCGCAGAGGAAACACAGACTGCTCTCATGTGACTCCTCTGCGTACTCTGCGACCTCTGCGTTTCACTTCAACTTGCCTTTATTCTTCCACTCTCCAGCTCAGTGCTTCCTCTCTGTGCACTCTGTGTCCTCTGTGGTCAACCACTGCGTTTCAGAGTTCAGTAATCTCAGTTTTCACCACGGAGGTCACTGAGAACACAGAGGTAAATCGCAGAGAGGCAGGTGGTTCTAACGCAGAGGAGGCGGAGGGAGCAGAGGAAACACAGTGACTGCTCTCATGTGATTCCTCTGCGTACTCCGCGACCTCTGCGTTTCACTTCAACTTGCCTTTATTTCTCCACTCTCCAGCTCTGTGCTTCCTCTCTGTGCACTCTGTGTCCTCTGTGGTCAACCACTGTGTTTCAGAGTTCAGTAATCACAATTTTCACCACGGAGGTCACACAGAACACAGAGGCAAATCGCAGAGAGCAGGTAGTTCTAACGCAGAGGACGCGGAGGGAGCAGAGGAAACACAGTGACTGCTCTCATGTGACTCCTCTGCGTACTCTGCGTTTCACTTCAACTTGCCTTCATTATTTCCACGCCCTGCCTCCGTTTTCATCCTCTGTGTCCTCTGTGGTCAACCACTGCGTTTCAGAGTTCAGTAATCACAGTTTTCACCACGGAGGTCACAGAGAACACAGAGGTAAATCGCAGAGAGCAGGTAGTTCTAACGCAGAGGACGCGGAGGGCGCGGAGGAAACACAGTGACTACTCTCATGTGACTCCTCTGCGTACTCTGCGCCCTCTGCGTTTCAATTCAACTTGTCTTCATTTCTTCCATGCCCTGCCTCCGGGCTTCCTATCTGTGCACTCCGTGCCCTCCGTGGTGAAACACCCGCGTGCATTGCTCGTGGGAGGTTGCCGGAGGGCTTGCGCCCTTCCGCTAAGCGAACCAGGAGACGGCATTGCGGAAGATACGGATGCCGTCGCCTTCGCCTCGCAGGCCCTTGCGAGTCCACTGAGGATGCTGAGTTGCGAACAGGTAACGCTCCGGATGTGGCATCAATCCGAGTACTCGGCCGGTGATGTCACACAGTCCTGCGATGTTCGCCAGCGAGCCATTAGGATTCTCCGGCTCAGGCAGAAGGCCAATTCGAGTTGCATCACCCGAGGTCCTTACTAACTCTGCGGCCTTGTCAGACCAATAGCACAGCGCCAATTGAGAATTGCCGCGAAGAGTTTCCAGAAGAGCCGGATCCTTCAGGACGATTCGGCCTTCCGCGTGAGCCATCGGGACGTCGAACTCATCGATCCCTCGCAGGAACACGCTGTTCGATGAGGTCACCTTAAGGCGAACCCATCGGTCGGTGTAACGACCGTTGCTGTTCCACGTCAGAGTCACCTGGTCTTCCCAATTTTTCTCTGTCGGATTTTCAATCCCGCGACGCATCAGAAGTCCGGCCTTCAGGATCGTCTGAAACCCGTTGCAGATCCCCAGGATTAGCTTCTCGGCCATCAAGAAATGTCGCATGGCTTCATTCAGCTGACCGCGAAGCTGGCGAGAAAAGATGATGCCGGCCCCCAGGTCGTCGCCGTAGCTGAAACCACCGGGAACACAAAGGATCTGATACTGAGCCAGTCGGTTTGGATCTTCGAGCAGGCGGTACAGGTGAACTCGATCCGCCACGGCACCTGCAAGCTCGAACGCGTGGGCCGTTTCGACATCACAGTTTGTGCCCGGTGCTCTCAGAACGCATACTCGAGGAGTCGCCATAACCGTTTCGCCGTGGTTTTCTGAACAAATCCATCAATGTTCGCGGACACATTTCCGTCGAAGAATGCAGGGTGTTTTAGCAGTGGGAAGCACCGTTTTCATCCGGTCAGCGATTCGCTTCCCGGATTTCCCAGGCCTACGGGCGGAAGAGGCAGAGAAGGGAAAGTGGTACGGCCCGGATGGGTTGTGGTTTCGGAGAGTTCGCCAGCGATCGCATGGAAAACGCTTGCTTCGCCAGCCGCGAGAGTCACGAAAACGCCTGCCGCAGCCGCTTGAAAGAACGGGGAAATTGCAACAAAATAGGAGGGCCTTAGTCTGGGAAGTGATGAGGCTTCCGGACATTGAACAGGCCGCCCATGAGGCACCTCAAACAGGGAATGTCACGTGTCACTGATCGATCGCGCTGAACGGCTCAAGACGGAACTCACCGATAAGTGGGTCGTGGTTTCATCAACCGCGCCGGAACTGAAACGATTTGCGAGTCTCACCGGCAAAGTGAAGACCGTAAACATGAACTGCCGAGCGCTCGTGGAATTCGATAACGGAATCGACATCGGCTGGTATGACATCGACCCAGGTTATCTGACCGTGGTCGACAGCCCAAAGCCAAAGAAGCCAGCTGCCGAAGCAAAGCCCGCCAAGGCAGCTCCAGCGGCCGACAAACCAGCAGCTGCAGCACCAGCCGGGGGCGGTTCACCTCTCGACAAGATTCGCGCTGCAGCAGGTGGAGCGAAACCAGCGGCAGCCCCAGCAGCCGGCGGTTCTCCGCTGGACAAGATCCGAGCCGCAGCCGGTGGTGCGAAGCCAGCCGCGGCACCTGCACCGGCCGCCGGTGGTTCGCCACTGGATAAGATTCGAGCAGCTCAGGCAAAGCCAGCTGCTGCTCCGGCCGCTGCTGAAACTCCTGCACCGGAAGCACCTGCCGCAGAAGCGCCAAAGCCAAAGGCTCCAGCGGCACCAATGACAGGTTCACCTCTGGATCGCATTCGTGCTCAAGGCGCAGCGAAGAAGGATTAGTGTAGAACGGCTGTCCCCAGCCGTTACTGCGTCTCGAGGATCTTTGGCAAGATCCACTACCTCCAGCTCGAACTCATTGTCCTGAAGACACGCAGTTCCAAATCCTGACACACAACATCACAAGCCCGGCTTTTTCGGAAGCCGGGCTTCTTTTTCGAATGTTCTTCGAAACGTAGGCTACCAGTATGAGAACCGCATGGATTGAATGTGCAACGGGCATCAGCGGCGACATGACACTGGCAGCCCTGATTGATGCGGGTGCCGATGTCAATACGATTCGCAAAGCCATCGATTCGCTGGGCTTGCCGGATGTTCGGCTTCGAGTCGAGACGGTGATCAAAGGTGGATTTCGATCTCTGCATGTTCTGGTCGATCATCCGGAACAGCATGCTCACCGACACTTTAGCGACATTCGAAAGCTGCTGAATCAGTCAGCTGTAATGACTGAGCGACAAAAGCAGCTCGCTCTGCAGATGTTTCGAGTCATCGCAGAAGCGGAGGCTCGGGTGCATGGATCAACGATTGAAAAGGTTCACTTTCACGAAGTCGGTGCGATCGATTCGATCGTGGATATTGTGGGAGTCGCCGTTGCGTTTGATCTGCTGAAGATTGATCGCGTTGTCTGTAACGCTGTTCCGACAGGTCGAGGATTCGTCCGAATTGACCATGGCATTTGTCCGGTACCGGCTCCGGGGACGGCCGAAATCCTGAAGGGCATTCCGCTTCGAGATGTGCCGGTCGATGCGGAACTTACGACTCCCACAGGAGCCGCCATCGTCAAGACGCTCGCACACAGCTTTGGCTCACTGCCAGCCATGACGATTGAAGCCATTGGCTATGGCTGCGGCACGCTCGACTTTGCACCACGCGCGAACGTCCTGCGAATCTTCATTGGACAGCAGGTTGCCAGCAGCAACACCGAGACCGTTGTTCTTCTGGAGACAAATCTCGACGACATCTCAGGAGAAGTGATCGGGTACACTCGCGAACGTCTGATGGCTCATGGTGCTCTGGACGTTTTTGCAATCCCGGTCGATATGAAGAAGGATCGTCCAGGAATCATCCTGAGCGTGCTCTGTCGCCCCGAAGCAGCAGACATGATGGAAGGTATTCTCTTCCGGGAAACAACGACACTCGGAATTCGCCGACATATTCTGGAACGCAGCGTTCGCCAGCGTGAGACGATTATGCGGCAAACTCCATGGGGCACAGTGCGAGCGAAGAAAGCATGGCGAGCAGGAGAACCCGCGATCGTCTCTCCGGAATTTGAAGACTGTGCAAAGCTCGCCCGCCAGCACGGAATTCCTCTGACCGACGTCTACCGCGCCGCCGAATCCGGCCAACAGGTGGCACGTGATCACGATCATCATGGACATGACCACGATCACCACGGGCACGACCACGACCACGACCACCACGACCACGATCACGATCACCATGGGCATGATCACGATCACCATGGGCATGATCACGATCACCATGGACATGATCACGATCACCATGGACACGATCACGATCATCACGGGCACGATCATTCGTAGCCATCACTCTCTGAGTGATGAACTGCGATTCAGGACACACAACAGTCACCGATCATGGCAGTGCGAGCCCAGCACGTGTCGTTCCTGCTTGCCAGGCTACTCGCCCTTTAGCCAGGCAAGTATGTGTTCACGGCTCCGGGACACCTGGCCGTCAGCTGACTCGGACGGCAGCGTCCGCCGAACAAAGGACCGATTAACATCCGTATTGTTGATCAAGGACCAAAGCATCAGCTCAACCTCGCGTTCATAGTGGTTGCTTACCACCAGCTCGCCGAATTGTTCAAATGACTCATTACCCGCAGCTCTGCAGCGATGCTCAAGCCGCAGGATCCGGAGCGAAAACTCGAGGTCAGTTTTGGTATAACCATCGGTCGCCAGCATCTTGAGAATTCCAGGTGACGCGGACGTTCGGACCTTCTCAGATTCGGAGGGCAGTTCAGAGAGATAAAGAAGCATCTCTGGATGAAACACATACGATGCACCTGGAAAGGCCTTGAGGGCTTCCCAGTTTTCACTGTCGCGTCTTCTTTCGGATGTGGACAATAGCGATCGACAGACTCTCGTCCCATGTTCCCAGCGAGTCAATGTGACAGGAGCTTTGTTGAGTACTTCCGGGATCAATACGTGGAGATCATTCCACATCAAGTCATCGGGAGGACTCATCGACGTCTGCAGAAACAGAAGATTCCGGAGTGGTTCAAAGTCTCTTTGCCAAAGAGCCAGGGCAAAGGCTGCGTCGACCCAGGCCGCTTCATCGAATGGTGGTTCGCCACTTTTTCCCAACTTCAGTCGAGCATCCGCTGCATCCCCGCCGTTCGTTTCAAGTAACTTCATCTCACTGTATTGCCGGAACCCCTTCTCCTGCTGCTCGCAATAGATTCGGAGCGAATCCGCCGTGGCCGGATCAGCGAATCCTAACTCCCGAAGTGTCTGAGCAGTGACCGGTGGTAACGTGACTGGCGGAAAGTGAGCGACCATAACTGGCCTGCCTTCTTCAAGCCGAGTCAACGCGTTCCGAAGCCCTGGTTCCGCCCGCGGGACAAGAGTCGGGACTTCTTTCAGGAGAGAGATTGCAAGGCTTGCGGCATCGACATCTTTCGATTCAATCATTTCCAGAAGGACTGTCTCGGCATCCATGTTTCCGCTTTGGATGAAACGCGGAATTTCGCGGAGGGCAGAGAGATTACTGAGATCAGCAGGATCTCGAGCCAGCCTGAACACAGCCTCTGGCGGAACACCTTCTACGGGCCAAAGGCGAATTGCTACGCTCCTTACGTTGGCATCCGAATCTTGAAGGCATCGCTCGAGCATCTGCAGGTCGAGATCCCCAGGACGCAGCCAGGCAGCGGAAGCATCGGCGGCAACTTTGCGAACGTGCTCTGCATCATCAGTCAGCAGGGAGACCAGAGCCTTTCGACTACGATTGAGTCCATGAGCGTCAGCAAACTCCAGAAAGTCAAATCCCTGGCTGACACCACCGCTGACTTCTTTCTTGTTCAGGCTCAGAATCTGCAACCGCATGGACTCGCGGAGATCGTCAACCGCATTTTCCGGTGCTGGTACGCTCTGAAGGAATCCATTCATGCACATCGCCAGCAACGTCGCGAGGACTCTTGCTGTAAGACTAAGGTCCATTGGTTGCCCTTTCGAATCTTCCCGGTAATGACCGGTCGTTGATGAGGCGACGAGTACACTTTGATGTGAGACGCGAAAGAACCACGAACATCGTCAGGGTTTCGCCCAAACAGTTCATTCTTCTCCGTGAGCATTTCGAACAAGGCGACGATAGATATCTCGAACAGAACTGTGCAGGAATCTGGCAAAGGAACCGTCAAGCCCTCGAACCAGAATCAACTCCACGACGTCCGCAAAGTCTTTGTGCATCCGCCTGACATTCTCTGCCCCGCAGGCGATTTTGATCTCAATCAACCGGGATAGTTGAAGTACCGGCAGTCCCTCAATCGTCTCGACGTTCAGTTCGCCCGACGGTGCCGGAAGCTGTACCTCCGAATTCCTTCCAGCTCGATCCCCCGCGATGAGGAACTGAACCTGAATTCCACCCTGTGTTCTGAATTCCTTATTCTCTGCGTCCCACTGAAATCCTGCGGTCTCAAGCACCGCCCGAACGTCAGAGGCGCGGTCTCGTTCGACGATCAGGTCTATGTCGGTTGTGTTTCTCTGATAGCCATGCAGACAAACCGCGACACCGCCACAGATCAAATGTGGGATCTGTGCCTCGCGCAACAACTCATGACAGTGGTTGGCTGCTTGCCAGAGACTCTCGTTTCCCAGCATCGCATAGACCTCTTTCGCTGTTGGCATGTGATGACTCCTGGATGGGGGTGTCATGTTCATCAGCATCAGGACAATTGTCCATCCGCTGACACTATTTCTTCAGCCATTCAAGACCGTGCGTTCTGTTCGCGGAGAGCCTGTGAATTTATGGCGAAGTGACCTGGCGGACCAGTCGGTGGGGCGCTATAAGGGTCGGAATGTGCAACCCAACATCCGACAGCATGTCCAACGAACCCGCAGCATCTGAAGTCACCGCGTCTGAACC
>JAEUII010000058.1 GCA_016795145.1 Planctomycetaceae bacterium | reverse complement strand
TCGTTCAACCCATGCGCGAAGCCGTGTTCAGGTTGATTCATAGCGACTCTGTTCGAGATGTCGATTAGTGGTTTGTCACATCAACAATTTGGGTTTAACCGTCATTCCCGCGCAGGCGGGAACCCAGAGCATTGAAAGCTGGGTTCCCGCCTGCGCGGGAATGACGAACACCTCTTCGTTGACGAACTCCTCTGCGTTGTTCTGACGGAGCAACAGTGCCCATTGGCCTGGGAAGCTGTTGCAATTCAGTTAGCGGAAGGGCGCAAGCCCTCCGGTGACACGCCGGACTTCATTTGGTCGACACCGGGCGGTTTGCGCCATGCCGTAATAACCCTGAGGCGTTTCGGCTAGCGCCTCAGGCTCAGGGGGTCTTGAGGAATGCGGACGATTCGCTGATCACCTGATCGGTGGCGTCTTCAAACACGTAATGCCCGGCGTCTTCGATGCGAGTGACCGATGCCTGAGGAAACCGCTTCAGGAAACCACTCAGGAATTCCTTTGGCGTGAAACACCAGTCCTTCATGCCCCAGATCAGTTTAATGGGATGACTGGCAAACGAGGACAGAGATTCTTCGACTTCGGTCAGAGTTCCGTAGCTGCGATGTGTGGGCGTCAGCGGGATGTCCTGCACGAATTCATGCACGGCTATGCGATGGGCCCAGGAATCATACGGGGCAATGAAGCCGGCGCGGGCTGCGGGCGAAAGAGGACGCTCGACGGCCATCTTCAGAGCTGCTCGGGCAAAGAGATTGAATCCCTGGTCACCCAGTTTCCCCAGCAGAGGAATTCGGCAGAGGGAAATTCGAAACGGGATCGCCTGGCTTCGAAACGCTCCTGTGTTCATCAGGACGAACCGACGAAATCGCTCCTTCATCCGGCCGGCACAGCCCATCCCGATGGCACCGCCCCAGTCATGGCCAAAGAGTGTGATGTCCTTCAGCCCCAGTAGCTCAACAAGCGACTGCAGTCGTTCAATATGTCCGTTGAGCGTATAGACGTCTCGGTCCTGCGGCTTCTCCGAAAACCCACACCCCAGATGATCAATCGCAATGACTCGATACTGTCCTCGCAATGCAGACACCAGGCGTCGCCACGCGAAGCTCCACGTCGGATTTCCGTGGACCATCAGAAGCACCGGTCCGCTTCCTTCATCGACATAATGCTGAATGCCGGAGGAAGTCTGAAACCAGTGCGAGTCAAACGGATACTCATCCGCAAAGCCGTGGCGATCCTTTGCGCGTCGAGCCAGTGTCTCGGGGACCTGATCAGAAGTCAGAAGACGGGAAGAAACAGCAGTCGAACCGAGAGTCACCAGTCGCACTTTTCTACAACAAAGGTCCATCCCGCGCTGTGATTCGCATTCATCATGCGGCCACGCGGGGATCGTCAACAAACAAAAAAGGGCCGCCCTGTCAGCGGCCCTCGTTCAGGATCAGGGTTCTCGTCTGGGAGCAAATTTGATCTTGCTGATGTAGCGGACAGGGATACCGTTCTGTCCCAGTCGTCCGGAACAGGCACCAATGGCATTGATGATGTTCCGATAGTGAAGTGCATAATCGGGATCGATTTCCACTTCCTGTTTTTCCTGCTGGTCAGGACCAATGGCCTGAAGAGCAGTGATGGCTCGGAACACTTCCGAATTCAGCCGGGCAAAGGCCTGGTCTCCGCTTCCAAGGTTGGTCCCGTTAAAATACAGAGCCTGCAGGTCACCATTTCCGTCTGCTTCCATGCGAACCTTAAACGGAGGCAGCTCCGCTTCGGTGACTGCCGCTGCTGAAGGTGCTCCCAGGGGCATCGAAATATCGAAGTCCCCTTCTGGTTCAATCACTTTCAGCGTACACATGAAGAAAATCATCAGCTGAAACACGACGTCAATCATTGGCGTCATGTCGAGCTGAATTTTGCTGCCTGAAACGCGGTTTCTGATCTTCATGAATCTCGCCTGTGGATGAAACTCTGCTGGATGCTGTCAGCCTGCCAGGAGCCCTGCTTTAGCCGCCGTTAGGGAACAGCCGCCTGAGTTGCCTTCAAAGCGAATCGTTGAAACTCAATGTCCTTTTCCTGACACATCTGAATCAACTCCTGAATCATCCCGGACTTGATGTCAGCGTCAGCTCGAATTTCCACCGTCACATCTTCCAGCTTTGTTCCAATCGTCTGGTAGAACTGAGATTCCTGCCGGAGCCTTGGACGGACCTGCTCCATGGTAATTCGCTCATCACCAAAGAACAGGTACGGAGTGTTATCAGCAATGGACTTGTCGACATTTCGGATGAAACCAAAGTTCAGAACAAAGGCATCCTTTCTCTGAACTGCCGGTGGCTTTGCCAGGGAGTCGCGAGGCAGGAAGACGCGTTCATCCGCTTCGTCCTGGTCGAACTTGTTAATCACCATGAAGAATGTGATCAGCTGAAATACGATGTCGATCATGGGTGTCATGTCGAGTTCAGCGGGGGCCACATTGGCTGGCTTGAATTTCATACGTCTGCTCGGCGAGAGTCGTGCTGAAACATCAGGAATTCACACTGAGTCGAAGGCAGCTACTGCCTGGTCAGACTTACTTCTGCTGCTTACCAACAGCAGCAAATCGTCCCATCAGTCCTTCGCTGACCATGCCAATTTCCAGCACCAGTCGCTGAATGCGATTCTTCAGGATGCCATGGAACACCATCGCAGGAATCGCCAGAATCAGACCAATGAATGTCGTGACCAGAGCAGTCGAAATACCGTCGGCCAGTTCGGATGGCTTCGGAGACGTTGCTGACTGAGCAATGATGTCGAAGCTGCTGATCATCCCCTGAACCGTACCCATCAGACCCATCATCGGAGCGATCGTGCCGATCAGAGCGACATAGCTGAGACGATGTTCGAGAGCCATGTTTTCGTCTTCGCCCACTTCCTGCATGCCTTCAACGGCTTCTTCGTAACCACGGCTCAGACGAGCCATGCCAGCCGCCAAAACTCGTGCGACGAAAGAGTCATCACCGCGAGCAAACTCGTAGGCACCCTGGAAGTCCTTCGCATTCAGCTTCTGCTCGAACTCTTCCACGAACGCTGTCGGCAGAAGAACATCGCGGCGAACCTGGAGAACATTCATCATGATCAGAGCCACCAGGATGAATGAAGTCAGAAGGAACGCAGGACCCCAGAACCAGCCGCAAGCACGAGCGATATACGCCAGGAAGCTTCGGCTTTCGACTTTGGGTGCCGGAGCAGCGGTGGTATCACCCCCTGCTGGTGCGGCAGCAGGTGTTGCCTCAGCCGCAGGCGTTGCGCCGTCGGCAGCAGGCGTTGCTTCCTGAGCCTGCACGACGTTTTGCAGCTGAAGCGATGGCCACATCATCAGCAGAGCTGCTGACAGGACCACAAAAAGCACCGAACGTCGACCGTTGAACTGGAACATCGAGCCGCGGTTCATGTTGAGGATTCTCCGAAGTGACCTCATCGTGAGTAGTGTGAGACGCTGCCTGTTCTTACGTGGTGAGAACGGGCCAGCAGGTTTCTGAAAGGAAGTGCCGGGAATCTAGTCATTCTGTAACGCTTCGTCACCCGGTAGACTGAGCGGATTTTTCGAAACACCGATCATTTTGTGCCAGCTTGTTTCGCCCAGGTGCTGTTCGGGTATTTCTCGACCAGCTTTGCATGAGCACTATCGGCTCGGTCCTGCCGTCCGGCGGGGCCCCAAAGTGCTGCCAGATGGTACAGAGCTTCGGCGTGTGCGGCTGGTTCCGAGGAATACAGAACGTCCACATGAAGATAGGCCATCAGGGCATCCTTGGGCTGACCTTTTTCTCGAAGACTGTCGCCTTTCAGCACCCAGGCCTCAGCAAGAGTCTCAGTTTCTGATTCTGTGGCTTTCGAAATCACTTCATCCAGTGTTTTCACTGCTTCGTCGGCCTGCCCCTGAGCCTTCTGGCACATGGCTTTTCCCAGCATTCCGTCGTACAGCGCGCCGGACGAGGCGGCATCACCGCTACTATCGGTAATCACCTGCTCAAACGCGGCCAGGGCTCCTGCGGCGTCCTTTGCCGCCAGTCGCAGTTTGCCCAACTGAACTCCGGCCTGAAGCTTGAACCCTTTCACAGGAGCCGCCTGGACTTCATTCAGCAACTGCTCCACCGCTGGGGCATTTGCGGTGTCGAGCGACAGCAGATGAGCTTCCAGGAGAGTCGCTTCCAGATAGCGGAAGTTGGACTTGTTCTCTGTTCGAAAGGCTCCAATCGCCTTCTTCGCTTCGTCGACTCGCGCTGGATTGGCCAGGGCGGCTTTCACCAGCGATCGAGCAATCAGGAACTTCAGTTCGACGACCAGCCTCTTGTCTTCGCCGTCATACTCGGTCTGAACCTGCTTGTATTTCTCCAGAGCCGTATCGAGTGCCCCGCTTCGTTCGTTCGACTGAGCCTGATTCAGCAGTGATGGTTCACCGTCGAATCGCACGGCCTGGATGTCGGAAACGGAAATCTCCTGAACCTGTCCGTTCGACTGTTTAACCTTCACGGACGTCGTGGTCATGTCCTCCAGCGTGCCTTTGAAGACAACTCGATCACTTCGTCGAGTCACCTGGTCGGCGGCCTGCAAACCGTCTGTGCCGAGCAGTGTTGCCATGAAGGCAGCCACTCCCGCGCCAGTGATCAGAATTCGCTTCACCGCAATCCATGGTTGCATGCGAGATGTCAGCATTGTTGATTCCCTGCAAACAGAAATGTCCGCTTCAGTTGGACGATTGAGTTATGGTCGAGTTCTTTGAGTTCACTATGCCGTGAGGCGGCTGCGAGATTTGCCGCCGCCATTCGTGGATCATTCGCTCTTCGGAGGCTTCGCTTCCGGCGGTCGAGGCTTTCGAACGACCGGGCGGTCTGCACTGCCCGCGTCACCCGGTGCCGCCGGCTTCGGGCGATCTGTTCCTGCTGGCGGCGCGGCTTTGGGTGCTGCTCCTTCAGCGGGTTTTGGTCTGGGACGAGGTGCCGCCGGTGCCGCCCCACCCGCTGGTCCTGGCGCTGCGGATGCTCCTGCTGAAGGTGCTGCGCCGGCTGGGCGAGCAGGTCGTTCGCCGGTTGAGGCTGCAGGTCGAGTCGTCGGGCGTGCTGGCTTGGGTGATCCAATTCCCGCAAACGCGGAGAAGTCCGGTACGTCCGACGGAGCAGCCGCTTCGAAGGAAATGCCATCCGGAATCACTGGGCCCGCGGGTGCGATGGGAACGTCAATCTTCGGGGCTTTCGTCGGTGTTCCCGGGACTCGAACGCGCTCCCGTGGTTTACGGATCGCGAAGAAGACTCCGCCAGCGATCGCAATACAAGCCACGATTCCAGCAATCGGCAGCCACGTGTTGCCTGATGCTTCCGGCGGCTTTTCTGCCGGGACATTGGCCACCGTTTCGGGGGTCTTGGTCTCTTCGGTCGGTGTCTTTGTTGGGGTGTTGCCATCTTCCGGAGGCTTCTCAGTGACGGCTCTTGATAACGGCGCCGCTGCCTGTCCCAGATCGGCCTGAATGTCCTGGTACAGCTTGTCGAACCGAGCAAACGTCACGTCATCTATGTCACGGAAGACCTGAACCATACTGCTGATTTCAGCCATCGCGGAACGCAGCTGAGTCGCACCTTCCTCCGGCTTCTTGGACACTCTGGCAATACGGCGTCGGGTGACACCCAGTTCATAACGAGCATCAAAGAACAACTTTCGGATTTCCGGCGATGGATCCTTTGTGGTCAGTTGCTGAAGTCGCTTCGACAGAGTTCCCCAGCCCCAGACATTGGTGGCCTTGCCACTGGCATCACGAATCCCCTGGATCGCCTGATTGAGTCTCTCGGGTTCGGTGTTTTCACCCCAGTCGGCCAGCACCGCAGCGGCTTCAAACTGAGCATCCATCATCATGGCGTTCTGAGCCAGGATCTCTTCGGTCAGCTTCAACGCTTCATCGAAGCTCTTCTGCTGCCGACGACAACGCGCCAGACGAAGCGTGACGGCGTTTTTGTTTTCCGCACTTGCCAGACCACCGGTCAGGATTTCGTTGTACGCGTCGCCCGCTTTGCCGAAGTAGCCCGCGGCCGAGTTTTCATCGCCCTTCACTCCCTGGCCCAGGCCATAGTACGTTTCGCCAATCCACAGAAGCGAGTTGTAGTCGGTCTTGTTTCGAGACTCGTACACCTTCTGCAGGAACTGTTCGAACGACGTGCGGACAGCGGTCAGTCGATCGGTCTGCCCGGAGTTCGACAGTCGCTGCAGTTCTTCCTGAAGTTCCATACCCAGTTGAGTGTACGCGGCCAGCAGGTTCTCCCCGCCGATCTTCTCCAGCCGGTTCATTGCCTGCAGTGCCTGATCAATCTGCGACGTCCCAACGTAGGCTCGCAGAAGATGTCGATAAGTGGCACTCGCGAATCGACGACCCTTCACTCCGTCATCCGGACGCTTTGATTCATCCTCAACATCCAGTGCCTTCAGAACGGAATAGTCGCCGTGCCCGGTCAGCCGTTCGATAGCCTGAGCGAACTCACCGTCAACGTTCATGATTTCCGCCAGCGAGACTTCCGCTCCCACCAGTTCTTCACTCGGTGCCGCATTCTCACCCAGCTTCTTGCGAAGGATGTCGATGCCCTGGTTCAGCAGAGTCTTTGCTTCGGCTTTCCACTTCTGCATGTCCGGTGACGAGACCAGAGACGTGTCACCTTCGATGGATGCGATTGCGGCCTTCTGAGTCCACGCGCCCCAGTAACACTGGCCTGCACTAATGCGAGCAGAACCGTACTGAGGATCAGTCTCGGGGACTTCGAGGTACCACTTCACCGCTTCCAGCGGCTGCGACAATGTTCGGTAGGCTGCTCCCAGACGCATCCGAGCTTCACCTGCTCGGCTGGACTGTGGATACAACGTCAGAATCTGCTGACAGACATCGCGAAGGAGTCGCGTTTCAAAGTCCCTGCTCTCAGCCGGAGCTGCATTCCATGCAGAGACAGCGGCCACCATGGCAACTTCGGTGGCGTTCAACGCTGTTTCGGGATCTGCCTTTTGATCATGCGTAAAGCAGTACGTGGCCAGGACGATGGAATCCAGCGGATTGCCCTGACGCATCATGATGAAGCTCAGCAGGTACCGAGCCTGAGCGACGGCCTTCGGATCACTTTCCGCATCTGCCAATGCCAGGGCTAACTCCAGCAACCGGCCGCAGTTTTCCAGATGCCCGTTCAGCGCTGCTTTCTTTTCATTGCGTTCGGAATCATTGGCCGCGCGAGCGAGTTCGTCGGTCAGTTCCTGGATCTGTGCAATCAAGCCTCGAGCACGTTCAAAGGCCGTGACGAAATCACGAGGCTCACGGTCCTTCTCGCCAAGGACGACTTTCAGCCGTCGTGCCATCGCCATCGCTGGATCGCGGAATGCTCCTGGATACTTGGCGACCTGCTCCGCATGATTCAGGGCGGACTCGAGAAGGCGATTCTTTTCCTCAGCAGGCAGCTCACGACCTTCCGCCAGCTTGTCTTCTGCGATCGCCTGTTCCCACAGGATGCCCAGTCCGTACGTTGATGTGGAAGACTGTCGATTTGCCAGAAGCCATGTGGTGGCTTCCTGAATGACCAGAGCATAGTCATGCTTCTGTGGATCGTTCAGGCAGATCAGTCGATAGTGCTGAGCAATGCCCTGAAGCATCTTTGCATTGCCGTCTTCGGATCGATTTCCCAGCAGGTCCTGGTAGATCCCAAGGGCTCGAGTAATGTCGTCCTGTTCCTGGAAACACTTGCCCATCATCAGACGAGCATGCTGACCGATCACGTTGGTTCGGCGTTTCGTGTGGATTTCTTCGAACAGCGCGGAGGCCTGGATCAGTGTCTGCTTACGTTCTTCGCTGCCGCGATCAAACGTCTGGCCTCGTTCATACGTGCATCGCGCCAGGTTGAACCAGGCTCGAAGGTACTTCGATTCCGCTTCTTTGCGCTTGATGAACTCTTCTTCGTCCTTCGCCTCATCGATGAACTTTGGGAAGCTGTCATACTGCGACTTGTACTGATCGTGAGCCGCCTGAAAAATCACCTTGGCCTGGTCGATCAGGTTACGCGCCTCGTTTTGCAGCGACTGCTTCTGAGTCGCATCGTCGGACTCCGTCGTTTGCCACGTCAGCGACTTGGCACGATCGAACAGCAGCTCGCCCAAAACACTATTGGCCTGCGCCGCCAGTGGATGCTGAGCATGTTCGGCGAGGAATTTCTTGAGAGCGACTTCCGCTTCGCCAAGATACTTCGTCCGCTGTTCCGGATCGCGTGACGTCGCACCCCATTGCTGGTACGTCATGCCACGTTCCAGGTCCAGAACGTCTTTGACAGCGGGCGACAAATCGGTCCGTGCCGTCAGCCCATCGAGATACTCGATTGCTGTGTCATAGTACCCGCGTTCTCGCAGTCCCTGAGCAAACTCGAGCACTGGTTCTTCCGCCAGAGCCGGCGAAATCCAGAACACAGCGAGGGAAAAACTCAGAACGAGTGTCAAACGGCGCAAGACGGTACTGACGGCGTGAATCAGCCCGTGATCAAATCCATCCATGTCAGATCCTCAGGGAGGTTTCTGCTGATTGCATTTGAGTGGTCCGGTGAAACCGAACGGCTTCGAGACCACTAAACGACAGATGTTCATGAGCATAAGGGGTGAAATTGCGAAGGGCAACGATTTCGACGATTTCTGTGGTCTCACTGTGTCGAATTCATGTCGTTCGTTACAGTTTCGACGAGAGTCGGACAAATTTCTGGCCTGGCGACGGACGGATGGTCAGGAAGAAATCTGTCTGTGTGGCCTGCGAACGGCTCACAGTCGGTGTCCTTGCTGCAAAAGGATGGAATGGTGACTGACAATATCAAGATGTCGGAAACGGATCGCGATCTGCCGAAGCACGTCAAGAACGGCTTCATGCGGTACCGCGATTTCCAGCCGCTGACTCAGGGCGGTGAAGCGATTTTGCGTACCTGTGTGGATGAAAATCTGGGACGCACGGTCGTCATGAAGACGTTACAGGCTCAGTTCCAGAACCTTGAAACGTATCAGAAGAGGTTTCTTCGCGAAGCTCGAGTGACTGCTCAGATTCCCCATCCCTGCACCATCCCCGTCTATGAACTCAGCCGCGATTCCGAGGGCAATGCTTACTTCACAATGAAGAAGCTGCGGGGACGCGACCTGAGCGACATTCTGGACAAGATTGCGGAAGGTCATCAGGAGACCATCGAAAAGTACCCGCTTGACAATTTGATCAATGTCCTGGTCCATTGTGCTCAGTGTCTTGCGTTTGCTCACAATCAGGGCGTCGTGCATCGCGACATGAAACCCGCCAACATCATGATCGGCGATTATGGAGAGATCATGGTGCTGGACTGGGGTCTGGCCAAAGTCTGGGACATGGCCGACGATGACGAAGTGGACAAGCTGATTCGAAGCGGCCAGCAGACCATCTCCGGCCGACTTACGGGTCGAGGCGACGTCCAGGGGACACCGTTCTATATGTCTCCCGAGCAGGCGGTTGAGACCGGGGACGTCGATGAACGCACTGACATTTACAACATGGGAATTGTGTTGTTCGAAGTGCTGACGAACCAGAGTTACATGTCCGGCAAGAGTTTCAAAGAGATCAAACGCAAGCTTCTGGAAGATCCCCTGCGATCACCCGTCTCGGTGGCACCGAAGAACCGCATTCCTCCCGAGCTGAACGCGATCTGTGTCAAAGCACTCCAGCGAACTCCCGCCGAGCGTTACCAGAAGATGTCGCAGATGGAGAACGACCTGCGAAACTATCTGCTGGGAAAAGCGGTCTCGGTGTATGAAGAACCCTGGTATCGCCGAGTCCTGAAATGGCGTGAACGAAAGATCTTCAGCCTTGCATCACTGCTCTGGATGCTCGCCGGCGCCACCGTGACACTGATTGCTCAGCTGATCGCCCATTTCTTTGGATGACGGCGCGTTTGGAATTCGCAATTGAACGACAACTGAATCGAAGACGCAAAGTGTTGCTGAGTTTCGTGGGCCGTTTGGCAAAAGAAAAAGCAGCCCTTCGATATTCCTCCCCTCGCCCCGCTTCGGGGAGAGGGGCCGGGGGTGAGGGGCAGCATGCTTGCTTAATCAACCCAGCTTTCCCTCACCATGATCACCACCATGAAACGCAGTCGCGCCAGATTGACGGTGAGCCCCACTTTACCGAGGAGGGGCGAGAACATGATCGAGTTCGTGATCGATTCCTGCAGCGAAGCGGCTACACCGTTTTACGAATCCCGGGTTATGATGTGGTGCGAGATGATGGGAGTGTGATGGAGAAGTTTCGGGCGGCAGTCAGGAATGCGATGAGTCGAGAATCGCTTGAATCACACAACCCCTCACCCCCGACCCCTCTCCCCGAAACGGGGCGAGGGGAGGATGATTGAGAGGACGATAACGGCGAAGCGGAACCATTTGCCTCGGGGTGGATGGCACATGCTTCTTCACAAGTGACGGCCGTGGCTCGAGCGATAAGTGCGGTCGCTCGAATCTCGAAGGGCAATTCGAGATGATCCTCCGGCAATTCAAAGCAGCGCTCGCCCTATTCCTCCCCTCGCCCCGAAGCGGGGAGAGGGGCCGGGGGTGAGGGGCAGCATGCTTGACGAATCAGTTCAACTTTCATTCACCATGATCACCACCATGAAACGCAGTCGCGCCAGATCACAGCCCGCAATCGAGTTCGCTCGTGACCAGCGCCGCAATGTCAACAATTTTGCATCCACCGTCTGGCAATGGATTCGGAATCGACAGATCTTTGGACAAAAATTCCGACGCGAATTTCCGATTCCTCCGTACACCGCGGACTTCTGCTGCGTGGAATTGCGACTTGTCATCGAGATTGACGGTGAGCCCCACTTCACCGAGGAGGGGCGAGAACATGATCGAATTCGTGATCGATTCCTGCAGCGAAGCGGCTACACCGTTTTACGAATCCCCGGTTATGATGTGGTGCGAGATGATGGGAGTGTGATTGAAAAGATTCGGGCGGCTGTGAGGGATGCGATGAACCGAGAATCGCTTAAATCACATAACCCCTCACCCCCGGCCCCTCTCCCCGAAACGGGGCGAGGGGAGGATGATTGATTGATTGATTGATTGATTGATTGGTAACTACTTCAATCGCAATCCGGCGGGCAGGGATTCGCCGATGATCATGCTGGCTTCTTCGTCGGCGAGGTTGCCGCCCACATCGATGAGCTGGATCAGGTGCTCGCGTGCATTCGTGGCGGTGAGTCGTTCGACGCATTGTTTGCGGAGCTTTTCCCCGATATCTCGGAAGCGGTCGCCGGTGCGTCGGCAGAGCTGCATCAGGGCAAACTGAACTGTGGGATCCTGAAGGTTGGCGGATCGGAGCAGTGTTTCAATCCACGGCTGCACCGTTGATCCTGGCAGTACGATGTTCAGGCCGCCGTAAACAGGAACGCGGCCGCCGACTCGACCCAGCATCCAGACCAGCGCGTTATGGACAGGCTCGAAGGCGTCGCGAAACATGAAGTCACAGGCCATGCTGCCAAGTTCTGTACGAGTCACTGTATCCAGATGTTCGAGCGATCCCAGCATGCGCCAGATTTCAGCGGCCTCGTGATTTCCCGACGCATACGGAGCCGCTTTGCCTCGACCTGTTTGAGCCTGGCGAAATCGCTGTCGCAGAGCCGGCATGACGCTGGAGGCAATCTGGTTCTGGCGTCCGGCCGGAAGTCCTCCGGAGATTCGTCGGCAGAGTGTCCGAAATTCGGCGAGGCACGCCGGCAAGGAATGAACCAACCGTCCGTTAATGGCTTTCCATGTCTCTTCGACTCGCCAGTCATCCGCGGCCATGCCAAACCCAGGGCGAAGACAGAAGCCCGTCAGGTTCATCCAGCGGGCTTCATGCTGAGGACTGCGACGACGCCCCTCATGCAATTCCATGAGCTCCGCCCATAATGCTCGCAGCAACGACGGCGGCCATTCGTTTCTTGGCATCCCGATGGCTTCGCTCAAACGCGCCATCGTTTCATCAGGACGCACCGAAGCGTCGGGCCCAAAGATCGTTCGAAGAATCACAGACGCGGCACTGATCAGTTCCTGGTCGACGATCCCGGAACGTTCTGCCGTTCCCGAATGCGCTTCCCGGTCGGTCTCTGTGGCGGCACGCACGTCGAACTGAAGCTGCCAGCGACGCGAGTCATTGATCTGCTCGCACCACAGTTCCAATGTTCCAATCTCGGTCAGTCGGGCTGACAGGCGAGCATCCACGG
>JAEUII010000003.1 GCA_016795145.1 Planctomycetaceae bacterium | reverse complement strand
GAAGGCCATGCAGCTGCGACCGAACGATCGCTATGCCACGGCAAACGATGTGGCTCTGGATATCGAAAGTTATCTCGCGGATGAAGCCGTCAGTGTGCAGCCGGATTCGCTGATGCAGCGTGCGGCCCGCTGGACTCGAAGACATCGATCGGCCGCACAGTCTGTGATTGCCGCCATCATGCTCGTGGTGATGGTCAGCATTATTGCGGCGATCTGGCTCGGCGCACTCGCGAAGAAAGAAGCAGAAGCCCGACTTGTTGCAGACGACAGTCGACGCCAGGCCGAATCCGCACGCAAGGAGAATCTGCAAACATCGGCGAAGGCCATGGCCCAGGCGATCGGCTACGAAATCGATCTGCGATGGAGACTGCTTGAAGCGGAGGCACAGTCCCAGGTGCTGCGACTGGCGATTGCGGCGGCGAATGCTGATCCGCAAAACAAGACACTGTGGGAACCCATTCAGGCGTGGCTGACGGAACAGCGGGGCCTTCGCGGTTCCTCCGTTCAGAACTCCAACTGGAGCGTGTTCTCCGATCAGGGCCTTCAGTATGCGCGATCACCGAGAGGTTCCAGCATCGGAAATCCTTATCGACACCGAGACTACTTTCATGGTCTTGGGGAAGACATGGCCAAAGAAGATCCTCGAGTCCCCTCGCTGAAGCCGCTTGAGTTCCTTCTGCCCAAGCTCGCAGACCACAGTGATGCTGTGAATCTGTCCTGCGTGTATCAAAGCACCGCGACGGATCGCCTGGTAGTTTCGTTTTCTGTGCCGATCTGGGACAGTGAGGATCCGGTTGCCCGCAGGATCTCCGGACTGTTAGCGATGACCCTGGAAATTGACGACTTTGGAATTCAGAACAACGCCATGCTGTTTCAGGTGGAAACGAATCAGATCACAGGACAACCCGGAATGGTGATTGCTCATCCCCGGCTGAAGGAACGCCGAAAAGACGCACCGTTTCCGCGAGTCAATGACGATGTTCTGAACGTTGCCAAAGGTCTGCAGGAAGAAAATGGACAGACAGTGGCAATCGTCGAAAACTTTGAAGACCCAGTCACGGGGACCAGGCACCTTGCCGCAATCTCCCCTGTGATCGTGCGAAGTCGCCCGGAAGAGGTTCGCAACATTGGCTGGTTCCTTGTCGTGACAGAAGAATAGAGTTCCATCACGTTGCCAGTGAAGCATAGTTTCGAGTGTCGTCGCGGATGCCTGTCAAAGTAGGTCCTTTCTGCCGGAAAGGACTTTCGCCGTCAGGCGAACCCCTGTCTCGCTTTCACATCATGTCTCGCATTCTCGCGACGAAAGGCTGCATTGCGAACCTGTCCCACGTTGGCCATCACATCTGCAACCATCTCTTTCGTTCGCTGGTTGCGGCGGGGCCACAAAGTGCCGCTCGGCAAGCGCCACCTACCGAAATCCGCGACTGCACCCAAACAGGCGTCCCTTACTCCACTTCCTCAACTTCTTCAGCATCGCCTGGCATAATCAATTTTGGTGCGATGGCTCTTGCGGCGAGTGAGCGAGCACTGCTGCACAGCACGAAACCTCCAATGAGGCAGCTGACCAGCGCTGAGATCTGCCCGATCAGCCAGGCATTGAAATACTGGCTGCCACTGCCGGCGGCCGAAAGCTGCAGATTGGTTCTGTGCTGAAACTCTCCCTGATGTTCAAAGAACTCTCGCCCTTCTGCCAGCGGATAATTCGCCTGGACCTTCAGCTCCAGATTAAGAGACTTTCCAGCAATCGATTCGTCTGCCGGGACGGTCACCTTCACATACATCGTGTTGCTGTTGTTGCTGACACTCTTGCCGGAAATCGTATCTCCCCAGGTGCTCTTTTTCGTTTCAGCCTGCATGGGAACAATCGTCGGTTCGCCTTCGACTGTCGCAGCGGCCTGGACCCAGCCATTCCAGTAGCCCTTCAGCGAACGAATCTGCTGATCAAAGTAGATGGTAGTGGTATCGCCAGGTCCAACGACAGGCGGATAGCAGTTATTCGTCTTCCAGCCCATGATGGATGGAAGCACCATCGGCGACGCCACCAGGACCAGACTGGTGGCTCCCAGCAGCAATGTGAACCACTGCCCAGAGGATGGTGAACTGAAGTCATCGACCGAATCCTGGCTGTTTCCCTGCGTGACGAGCTGCACGGTTCCTGCGGCAACTTTCTCGGCACTCGCGGATTGTCCTCGAGTCATATTGCTGTTGGGATTGAAGAATACGGTGCCCAGCCACACCAGCATGAGAATCGCCATCCCGATCGTGCTGATCATCGCCGACGTGGACAACGTCACCCAGTGCGGCAGAGCAATGAAGAGTCCCACGGCCACAGCAATGGCACCAATCCACGCGCCGGTCAATGCACGTGAACTTCGAACATTGGCAATCATGTCAGGCTGCAGCATGCCACAATGAGGACAGGCATGCTGGTCAACGTCATTGGCGAGTGATTTGCTGATGGCAGTCTGAAGGTTGCTCTCGGCCGCTTCTTTCGATCCGCCAGTCCCTGTGACCTGTCGATCCAGCTGGTAGCGAAACTCCGACTGGCAGCCCACACAGGTATGTTGTTTCTGGAAGCTGATCTTCAGTTTTGCAGTATACGTCTTGGCCATTGTGGGCAACTCGCTCCGGTGGAGGGAACAATGCAGGCTTGGTGATCGAACACAACACCAACGGAAGTTTATCGGAGATCCACTGCATGACAAACGTGTGAGCTGATTCGTCACACGCGTGCTCATTCGCACTGCTGAAGGTAATCTGATCGATGTGGTTCTGTTTGCCGATCAACAACTTTGCCGAAGCAAGTCTGAAATGACATGACCGTTGCTTCGGACACGAAGTCGTTGGGTTATTGGATCGGAACAAACTGGAGGATGGGAATTGAGTACTCAACCGAGCACTGCATGTTCCGCTGAGGAGGCGGTCGCACTTCTGAAGCCCGGGATGAAGGTGTTCATTCACGGAGCTGCCGCGACTCCAACGCCTTTGGTCGAAGCGATGTGCTGCAGAGAAGAGCTGTGTGACGTCACGCTGTTCCACATGCATACCGAGGGGCCGGCTCCCTATTTCGATCCGGAACATCGGGAGCGATTCCGATCAGTGTCACTCTTCACCGGCCAGCCTGCTCGAAAGGCGGTGCAGGACGGAGTGGCTGACTTCATCCCCGTCTTCCTGTCGGATATTCCGTCTCTGTTTCGCGACGGGATCGTCTCGCTGGATGCTGCTTTGCTGCAGGTATCGCCTCCCGACCGACATGGATTTTGTTCGCTGGGAACGTCGGTGGATTGTGCTCGGGCGGCGGCTGATTCCGCAACGGTGCTGATCGCCGAGGTGAATCACCAGATGCCGCGGACTCATGGTCACTCAGTCATTCCCATCAGTCGCATCTCTGCATGGATTGAAACGGATCGACCATTGCATCAGCACGTTGCCGGTGTTGAAACCGCCGTTGAAGCTGCGATCGGCGAACATGTCGCAGCGCTGGTCGAAGATGGCTGCACGATCCAGACGGGAATCGGCGCGATTCCGGATGCTGTTCTGTCTCGCCTTGCCGGTCGCAATGATCTGGGTGTCCATACGGAAATGTTCTCTGATCGAGTCGTCGACCTGGTCAAAGCCGGAGTGATCACGAATCGATACAAGCGAATCTATCCGGGGCAGATTGTGACAAGCTTCGTCAGCGGAACGCAGAAACTGTTCGACTTCGTCAACGACAATCCTCAGGTATGTTTCCTTCCCTGTGACATAACGAACGACACGAATCTGCTGCGAAAGCTGGATCGTCTGGTAGCGGTCAACTCCGCCCTTCAGGTTGACCTCACAGGTCAGGTCTGTGCAGACTCACTGGGACATAAAATCTATTCAGGGATCGGCGGCCAGATGGATTTCATCCGCGGAGCCGCCATTTCCAAAGGAGGTAAGCCGATCATTGCGTTGCCATCGACAGCAGGCGAGGGCAAGTACAGCCGCATTGTGATGGAACTCCTGCCAGGCTCCGGAGTTGTGACGACTCGCGGCCATGTGCACTGGGTTGTGACCGAATACGGCGCGGTGAACCTGCATGGTCTGTCCCTGCGACAAAGAGCCGAGCGACTGATCTCGATTGCACACCCTGATTTCCGAGCTGATCTCCACAGGCAGGTGGCCGATGTCAGGCACTATGTGTTTTGACAAAGGTTGATGATTCCGTGAGCCGCAAAGCGCTAGCTGCGGGTGAGTGTCAGAACATCGCAATCAAAACACCCGGCTAGCGCCTGGCGGCTCAGATACAAATGAACACAGAAAGGACAAGGAGCAACTCGAATGACTCTCGAACAACCGAACTTTCTGAAGCTGTTGTGTGCAACTCGATTTGCAGAGGGCTTGCCGAACAAGCATCTGCAGTGTCTATGTCGAGGTGCAAGGCTTGTGCGGCTTTCTGCCGGTCAGACTCTGTTCCGCGAAGGCGAGACGGAGCCCGATGTCTTTGTTCTGACTAGCGGACACGTTCGGCTTTCGATGAATGTGCCGGGGCGAGGTGCTGTCGACTTTCTTTCTGCGGGTCCCGGTGATCTTGTCGGCTGGTCAGGGCTGATCAGTGATGGCCGCATGACGGCAACGGCAACCGCGAGAACGGACTCCGTGCTGATCGCCCTGTCGGGCCAGTGCCTAAAGGAGGCGTGTGAACACGATCCTCAATTGGGCTTTGTTCTGATGAAGCGAATTGCTCAGGTCCTGTCGCAACGACTTCTTTCGACACGTCTGCAGTTGCTGGATCTGTTTGCAGAAGGAACGTCAGCGTGAGTCATCATACCAGCATTCAGCCCGCTGATGTTTCAGTCGCAGGTCTGCTGCGGACGGACGATCTTCAGCAATTGATTGATGCTCTGATCGCCGCCGGCTACGACGTGATTGGTCCGAAGATCGACCAATGTGCGATTGTGTACGATCAAATCACGTCGGTGAATCAGCTTCCACGAGGATGGACGGATCTGCAGGAGCCAGGTCGTTATCGTCTTCAGCAAAGTGATGACTCGAAGTACTTTGGCTTCGCTGTGGGACCACATTCGTGGAAGAAGTATCTCTTTCCGCCGCAGTCGATCGTTTCAACAGCAACACGAACAGAAAACGGCTGGCAGTTTTCCACAGATGCTCCACCCGCGCCGCGGCTTGCATTCCTGGGCGTTCGTGCGTGTGAGTTAGCGGCGATTGAAATTCAGGATCGGGTTTTCCTGCACGGTCCGTGGGTGGATCCCATCTACAAGTCCCGACGCGACGCGGTATTGATTGTTGCGGTGAATTGCACGTCGGCGGCGTCCACGTGTTTTTGCTCATCCACGAACACAGGGCCGCGATGTCGTTCCGGCTTCGATCTGGCTCTGACGGAGATCGCCGGCGGATTCGTGATCGAGACGGGTTCGGAATCCGGTCGAGCCATCGCGGCGCGTCTGCCACTTGAGTCTGTCACCGAACACCATCACGCTGAAGCATCTTCGGCACGTGCTCAGGCGGAAGCGATGATGACTCGTAAATTGAGAACCGATGATCTTCACGATCTTCTGCTGGGGAATCTCAAACATCCGCACTGGGACGACGTTGCGACTCGATGTCTGTCCTGCACGAACTGCACGATGGTGTGCCCTACCTGCTTTTGTTCGACCGTGACCGATGTTTCTGATCTGACGAACGATCATGTTCAGCGAGAACGCAAGTGGGACAGTTGCTTCAACATCGACTTCAGTTACATGAATGGCTCACCCGTTCGCAACAGCATTGCAAGTCGTTATCGGCAGTGGCTGACTCATAAGCTCGCGTCGTGGCAGGATCAGTTCGGAACACTCGGATGTGTCGGATGCGGTCGCTGCATCACCTGGTGTCCTCCAGGAATTGATCTGACGGAAGAAGTTGTGAAGCTGCGAGATGCCGTTCATGCGAACTCGGAGGATCCCTCATGATCACTCCGTTTCCTTCCTCGCACCCGCATAATCCCTGGCTCGCACATTCGGTTCGCATTCAGCGCGTGACACAGGAGACTCCTGGCGTCGCGACCTACGACATGGCCTTTGATGATGCGAGTGTTGCGGAGTCGTTCCAGTTCCTGCCGGGCCAGTTCAATATGATCTATCTGCCAGGAGTTGGCGAGGTGGCGATTTCCATCTCCGGCGATCCAGGCCAGCGTGGTGTTGTGCCGCATACAATTCGAGAAGCTGGCAATGTCACGAAGACACTCGCTCGTCTCCCGCTGAATTCCAGTATCGCTCTGCGAGGCCCGTTTGGATCGTCGTGGCCGGTTGAATCGTGTGTTGGGAAAGACGTGGTCATTGTTGCTGGGGGAATTGGCCTGGCACCTCTTCGTCCGGCGATCCTGCATCTTCTGAAGCATCGATCGGAACTGGACGAACTGACTCTGATCGTCGGCGCTCGTGATTCCTCACTGTTGCTCTATCCGGAACGGTACGACGACTGGCGCGCGAAGGGAATGAACGTCCTCGTCACCGTGGATCGCGCGGATGAATCGTGGCATGGCTGTATCGGCATGGTGACGGCCGTCCTGGATCGATTATGGCTGCGCGATGCTTCGAAGACGGTTGTGATGACTTGCGGGCCGGAAGTCATGATGTGGTACACCGTGCAGACGGCGATCCGGCGAGGAATTCCGTCGGCTCAGTGTTTTCTGTCACTGGAACGAAACATGAACTGCGCGATTGGACTGTGTGGACACTGTCAGTTTGGTCCGGAGTTTCTGTGTAAGGATGGCCCCGTGTTCTGCTTTGATCGAGTTGCCTCCAGGATGAAAGTGGAGGACCTCTGACATGGCGGTCAATGACCTGAAGAAACGCCCTCGACTGGCTGTCTTCAAGTTCGCGTCCTGCGACGGATGTCAGCTTTCTCTGCTGGACTGCGAAGATGAACTTCTGACGGTCGCCGGCCTCGTAGACATCGCGATGTTTCCTGAAGCAAGCAGCCGAATGGAGGCGGGGCCTTATGACATTGCACTGGTCGAGGGTTCCATCACGACACCTCATGATGCGCAGCGAATTCAGGACGTTCGAAAACAGGCGACAACGATTGTCACGATCGGAGCCTGTGCGACAGCCGGCGGGATTCAGAGCCTTCGCAACTGGGCCAGCCATGAAGACTATCTGCGATGCGTTTATGCAAAGCCCGAGTACATCTCTTCACTGGCGACGTCGACGGCCATTGCCGATCACGTTCGTGTTGATTATGAACTGCGAGGTTGTCCGGTCAATCGCCATCAGTTGCTGTCTGCGCTGACCGATCTGGTTCATGGTCGCAAGCCGCGGCTTCCTGCACACTCGGTCTGTCTCGACTGCAAGCGACGAGGGACAGTGTGCGTCGAAGTGGCTCAGGGGATTCCATGTCTGGGTCCCGTCACACATGCAGGATGCGGTGCGATCTGTCCAGCGTTCGATCGAGGATGTTATGGCTGCTTCGGTCCGGCCGCTCAATGCAACTGCAACAGTTTGGTCACGACACTTCAGTCTGCCGGAACAACGAACGATCAGCTTCTGCCACTGCTAAGAAACTTCAATGGCGCGGCTCCGGAATTTCAAGCCGCCGTTCAGTTCATGAATGAGCAATCCTGACTTAATCAGACGGATCGAGCTGGCGTCCGGGTTTCGCAAAAACACAGCAGACCTAACCGGGAGCTAGCGCTCTGCGGCTCAATGATTTGTGACAAATCAGGCGAGCGGTGGATGTCAATCTACTGATGACACGCCTATTGCCAGACGTCACCTGGCTCACAGGGGCGTTTGTGATTCGGCGAACGGATCGGCATTAACGATTTCAACCGGCTCGTGAATTGTCTTGCCCACATCGACGCTGTTTCGCAGATGCTTGAGCTTTTCAATGCCGGAAGGCGACAGCTCAAAAGCACCACCGATTTTCAGACGCGGAATCGTGACGTTGTCCGGCATTCGATCGGACGTGCGTCCAACACCCGTGTTTCTAAACATCCGACCGAGATACGGAACAGACTGCAGTATCGGGACGCCACGTTCGGCCCGGGCTTCGAACATTCGAAAGACATCTTTCAGAACGATGCTGCTGCTGTCGACCGATTCGACCGTGCCAGTGTAAATGGTCATCGTGTGGCAAACCTTTTCGGTGCCCCAGTTTTTCTTGACGTGACGGTCGACTGTTATGACCTGCACCTCTTTTCCGGGTCGAAAGTCTTCCTGTGACATTTGCTCCGCATCAGGATCGAATCGGCAGGTGTAAAGCAGGTCCATGTCCTGCCCCAGTGCATCCTGACCAGGGACCATTCCGGCGGGAGTGGACTCCATGCCCGACGGAGCCATCAGTGCACAACCGCTGCCGGCCAGTGTGAACAACAGGCCGATCATCTGTGCACACAGTCTGATGCCAAATGAGCTGGTCACGAATTTCTGCCTACGAGAGTGGAAGGAAAAGTTCCCCCATAGGGATGTACCATGCTTCGTGAACACGAAACAAGAGCCGATTGCTGTTCCGGGCTTTCAGACTGAATGAACGCCGACGAGACGACGCCGTTGATCGGCTGAAACTGCGGGAAGATGCTCGCCGACAAGCTGATGTAGCCAACTCCATCCTTCTCGGCGAGCGGAGTGTATCAACGCGTGTGTCAACGCTCCGGTGTGCGACTTGTACTCAAACACCATTTGGTAACCACTAATGAACACTAATCAAGCGCAGTCAAGACCGCCTGCCGGGCCTGAATCGCTTCAAAGGACCGCACCGAATACAGACAAAACCATAATCCGCCGGTCGTTGTAACGGGAAGAAACGCAATCAGGGGACTTACGTCGCCCCGCTCGCCTTTATTTGCCCATATGCGGGATCGCAATCAGAGCGAGGGAACGGCTGAGGACAGCCGTTCTACGCTGGGCGAGTGGCTTCGATGGCGGCGAGGAGGCGTTCGCGGACTTGCTTTGGATCCGCTCCAGCAACCTGCTTCATGATCATGCCGATCAGTGGTCCGACAGCCGCCTGTTTGCCGTTCAGGAAGTCTCGCACAGCTTCCGGCTTCGCGCTGATCACTGTCTGAATGGCCTGATCCAAAGCACCTGTGTCACGGACGATCTCCAGTCCCTGCTCTTTGATGATTCGATCGATGTCTTCAACCGTGATGGACTCCGCGGCATCCGCTGATCGAAGCAGCGTTGCATACACATCGCGAGCACTCTTCGTGGTGATGCGATCCGATGTGATGGCTTTCAACAACGTTCCAAGAACTGGAGCAGTGATCGGAAATCCCGTGATGGTCAATGCACGGGACTTCATGTCTCGCAGAATGTCCTGAGTCACCCAGTTGGCGGCTGTCTTTCCATCGCCACACAGTGTCGCAACGTCTTCAAACCATCCGGTGAGTTCAGGGCCCTGGTCGAGGATCACGTCGGCATCGTATTCACTCAGTCCCAGCTGAGTACAAAATCGAACTCGCTTCGCCGCTGGTGTCTCAGGCAGGATCCGACGAATCGCTTCGATCTCTTCCTGAGTGACAACGACCGGCTGGAGGTCGGGATCAGGGAAGTAGCGATAGTCCGAAGACTCTTCTTTTTCTCGCTGAGTAAACGTCTCTCCCCGTTCTGCATCCCAGCCGCGAGTCTGCTTGGGGACATCGCCCTTCTTCTGACCTGTCTTCATGAACTGCTGCAGCTGCCGACGAACTTCATATTCGATCGCCAGCTCGACGTTGCGAAAGCTGTTCATGTTCTTCAGCTCGACGATCGGAGTCGCCACTATCGAGCCATCCGTGCCCCGCACGTGAAGGTTCACGTTCGCGTCACAGCGAAGACTGCCTTCCTGCATGTTGCAGTCGGACACTCCCAGAAACAGCAGCAGAGTGCGCAGGGATTCCAGATAACGTCGAGCTTCCGCGGCCGAACGAATGTCGGGCTCACTGACGATTTCCAGAAGAGGCGTTCCTGTTCGATTCAGGTCCACACCGCTGTCCGCGCCTCGACCGGATTCGTCATGAACATTCTTGCCAGCATCTTCTTCCAGATGAGCGCGCGTGATACGAATTCGAGTCGGCTGGCCATCCGGCTTCTCCGGCGGAACATCCAGCCATCCTTTTGCGCTGAACGGCTGATCGTACTGGCTGATCTGATACGCTTTGGGAAGGTCCGGGTAATAGTATTGCTTGCGATCCCATCGCGTCTCATGAGCAATCTCGCAGTTCAGCGCGAGGCCCGTCATCAGCGACAGCCGAAAGGCTTCCTGATTCATAACCGGAAGCGCACCGGGAAGGCCGAGACACACAGGGCACGTCTGAGTATTCGGTTCGTCCGGACGAAACTCCGTCGAGCAGCCGCAGAAGAGCTTCGACTGAGTCTTCAGCTGAGTATGAACTTCGAGACCAATAACGATGGAATATTCGGGCTTCGACATGAACCGGTCTTGTGAATAACTGCACCCAGGAAATGATCGCGTTTTGATTTGCGCTGCGGGGCAGTATAGTCGCCAGCCGGAAAGTCGTGTAGGCTGTTTGAAGTTCGAGCATTCACCGGAAACACTCGTCCCGAAGTTTGTCTTAAGGAGGCACCATGCAGACGCACGATTTCGCATTTCGCGAAGCTGATGTTCTGTCTCGTCGCCACCTGATTCAGCGCATGGGTGGCGGTGCGGGTGCTCTGGGGCTTCTGGCCGCGATGAGCCAACAGGCATCCGGCGACGTTCGACCGTCGCACTTTCCGGGCAAGGCAAAACGAGTCATCCATCTGTTCATGAATGGAGGTCCGTTTCAGGGAGACTATTTCGATCCAAAGCCCGCGCTGGTGAAGTACGCCGGCCAGCGTCCTCCTGAAGCCGATCTTCGGACTGAACGAAAGACAGCCGGGCTTCTGCCTTCACCGTTTCGGTTTCGTCAGTGCGGTGAGAGTGGTCTTCCTGTTAGTGAGCTGCTGCCGCTGACGTCCGAATGCATCGACGACATTTGTGTGCTTCGATCAACGTACACGGATAATCCCAATCACGGTCCCGCGCTGCTGTTGATGAACAACGGAACGATCTTGCCGACTCGCCCGAGCATGGGTTCATGGCTTTCGTACGGGCTTGGCAGCGAGAATGCAAACCTTCCTGCGTACGTTGTGCTTTGCCCCGGCAAGCCCGTCAGGTTCTCGATCCTTTGGACAAGTGCTTTCCTGCCGGGATCTCATCAGGGCACGTATATCAATCACGCTGATCCGGTCCCTGACAAACTGATCCCGTTTCTCAAGAACCCATCGACCACGATGGAAGCTCAGCGAGCTCAGGTGAACCTGATGGCTCGGCTGAACAAACACCAGCTGGAACGAACGGGACCCGACAGCCAGTACGAAGGTCGATTGCAGGCGATGGAAACGGCCTTCCGCATGCAGTTCACAGCGACAGATGCGTTTGATCTGAACCTTGAAACGAAAGCCACGCGAGACATGTACGGCGAAGGGCACTTCGCGAACGGCTGTCTGCTGGCACGGCGTCTGAGTGAACGAGGCGTTCGATTCGTTCAGGTGTATTATGGTGACGGCCAGCCCTGGGATACTCACAGCGATCACAACAATGCGGCACGTAACCTGAGTCGCGCGATTGATCGGCCGATCGCGGCTCTGCTGAAAGATCTGAAGCAGCGAGGCATGCTGGAGGAGACTCTGATCCTGTGGGGCGGTGAATTTGGACGAACGCCAACGTCAGAAAACGGTTCAGGGCGCGATCACAATCATTATGGGTTCACCACCTGGCTTGCGGGCGGTGGCGTCCGCGGGGGAATGACGTACGGCGAAACCGATGAGTTTGGTTTTCGAGCCATTCAGAATCGCGTTCACATCCATGATCTGCATGCCACGATGCTGCATCTTCTTGGCATTGACCACGAACAACTGACCTACCGCTATGCTGGTCGAGACTTCCGACTGACCGATGTGGCCGGCCGAGTGATTCATGAGATTGTTTGATGACGTCGCTATTTCACAACCCGACACGTCAGTGAGGGATCAAAATCACCATGGTAATGCCATCGATCCCTCGCTGACGCAGCGGGTTGAGATAGAATCAGCCGACTACCAGCAGATCCCACCCGAACCACCACCATTCAGGATTCAACGTGTCACAGTTTCCACTCATGTGTGATGTCCTTCAGCGATTCGATTCTCCTTCTCTGGAGAACATTCCTGAAGCCGTGCAGCAGCAGATGGCCACGCTGAAACTGCAGGATCGTATTCGTCCTGGACAGACCGTGGCGATTACGGCGGGAAGTCGCGGGATCGCCAACATTCATATCATCCTGCGAGAGATCGCGTCGCACTTTAAGCAATTGGGAGCGATGCCATTTCTTGTTCCGGCGATGGGCAGCCATGGCGGTGGAACGGTGGAAGGCCAGGTCAAAATGCTGGCCAGTCTTGGTGTCACGGAGGAATCAGTTGGCGTTCCGATCCGCGCCACAATGGAAACGGTCGTCGTTGCCGAAACCAGCAATGGTCTTCCCGTTCACTTCGACCGCTACGCATCGGAAGCGGATCATGTGTTTGTCGTCAATCGCGTTAAGCCTCATACGCGTTTTGTCGGTCCTGTCGAATCCGGCCTGCACAAGATGATGCTGATCGGTCTCGGAAAGCACGCGGGAGCGCTGGTGTATCACGCCGGAATTCTGACGATGAGTTTTCCAGAGATCATCGCGGCTGTTGCAGAACGAGTTCTCGAAGTCTGCCACGTCTGTGGCGGCATGGCCATTCTGGAAAACGCATCCGATGAAACGGCACTGATCGAAGCGGTGGCTCCGCAGAATTTTGCAACCCGGGAACCTGAGCTGCTGAAGCTTGCGAATGACTGGCTTCCCCGTCTTCCATTTTCTGATGTTGATCTGCTGATCGTCGATCGCATAGGAAAGAACATCAGCGGCGTCGGAATGGATGCCAACGTGATTGGTCGGAAGTTCAATGATCATGCGGCGACGCCCCTTGATTCGGTACGATGTCGACGAATCTTTGTGCGAGGCCTGACGAAGGAAAGTTACGGCAATGGAACCGGGATCGGACTTGCCGAGTTCACGACGCGACGCTGTGTGGAGCAGGTTGATCCAGTCATCACGCGGATCAACTGCATTACGGGGAATCATCCGGAAGCCGCGATGATTCCCATCACGTTTGAAACGGACAAAGAAGCCGTCGAAGCCGCACTCACGACGATTGGTATGATTCTACCGGAGAAAGCCCGCGTCATTCAGATCGCGAATACTCTGCACCTGTCACGCGTTCGAGTTTCAGAGGCCTACTTCGAAGACGTTCGACGTTCGCCAAAGATGGAGCTGTCTGGCAAGCCGTATGCATTTCCCTTTGATACTGATGGCTGGCTAGCCGATGTTGAGAATGCTCATTGAAGATCGATGTGAGATCATGTTTCGAAGAGCAATGCTGGAACCCAACGTTCCTGTTTGCGCCGGACTGAAGGTGATGCCCGCGTGAGTCTGCCTGTTGTTCAACCTGCTGAAGAAGGAACCGAGTTTCGATTTGACGGATGCGTGCTGTCGCTGATTCCGCCAATGACACAACTCAATACTCCCTACCCTTCAACCGCATACCTCACCGGCTTCCTTCGGTCACGCAAAGTTCGCGCAGTTCAGGCCGACCTGGCACATGGCTTGGTGCTTTCGGTGCTTAGTCAGCAGGGACTTCACTCGGTTCGAAGCGAGGCCAGTGAGACGACGAATGTTCGAGCCGGAAAATCGCCCTCGGTTCGAAACTTCCTAAAACAGTTTGATCGCTACGAATCGACGATTGATCGAGTGATTCGGTTCCTTCAGGGAACGGATCCGACGCTTGCCCATCGCATTGTCACGCGGACATTTCTTCCTGAAGGGCCACGGTTCGAGGCACTGGATCGATTCGAAGCGGATCCGGAAACCGGTGATGATCCGTTGCTCTGGGCTTTTGGTGTGCTCGGGGTTCAGGACAAAGCAAGGCACTTCTGTACTCTGTATCTGAGTGACCTGGCGGACGTGATTCGTGATGCTGTCGACGAACGGTTCGAGTTTGTTCGATACGCCGAGTCGCTGGCTCAGAGTCAGCCTACCTTCGAGCCGCTACATCAGGCACTGACCGCTCCACCAACATCGCTCGACAGAACCCTGGAGCAACTGACACTGGACGCAATCAGAAAGCACGAGCCAGACGTGGTTCTGATCACGGTACCGTTTCCCGGGACAGTCTATGCTGCCTTTCGAATTGCTCAAACGATTCGCAAACATCATCCAAATGTTCGGATCGCACTGGGTGGTGGTTATGCCAATACGGAACTGCGGCAGCTGAAAGAACCGCGAGTCTTTGACTACTTTCATTTTGTCATGCTGGACGACGGAGAACGTCCGATTCTCGCCATGCTCGAACATCTTTCCGGGCGTCGTCCAGAAGAGCAGCTCGTTCGGACCTATCATCGTTGTGCCGATTCCGGAGCTGTGATCTATCGAAATCATGCCGAACCCGATGTTCCGTTTTCACAGGTTGGTACACCGAACTGGGATGGCCTGGATGTTGGAGCTTATCTGTCGACTCTGGATCTCCTGAATCCCATGCATCGCCTGTGGTCAGACGGCCGCTGGAATAAGCTGACGATTGCGCATGGGTGTTACTGGAAGAAGTGCAGCTTCTGCGACATTAGCCTCGATTACATTTCTCGTTATGACACGGCGGCCGCCAGTCTGCTGGCCGATCGAATCACAGAGATCGTTGATCAAACAGGACAGACGGGTTTTCATTTTGTTGACGAAGCGGCCCCACCTAAGGGACTGGAGTCACTGGCACAGGAATTATTGCGACGCAGGATTCAGATTTCCTGGTGGGGAAATATTCGGTTTGAAAAAACGTTTACGCCGGAGCTATGCCAGCTGCTGGCGGAGAGCGGTTGTATTGCCGTCTCAGGGGGTCTGGAAGTCGCTTCGGATCGGTTGTTGAAACTGATGAAGAAGGGCGTTTCCGTGGCTCAGGTTGCACGAGTGACGCGAGCCTTCGCAGACAACGGCATTCTTGTCCACGCTTATCTCATGTATGGGTTTCCGACACAGACTCTGCAGGACACCGTCGATTCTCTTGAATATGTACGTCAGCTTTTTGAAAACGGCTGTATTCACAGCGGCTTTTTCCATCGCTTCACATGCACCGTTCACTCCCCGGTCGGACTCGCGCCGCAGGACTATGGCGTCACACTGAAACCCTTGCCGGAGATCACGTTTGCGAGCAATGACGTTGAGTTTGTGGACCCGACAGGAGTCGATCACGACAAGCTTGGACGAGCACTCAGTAAGGGCATCTATAATTTCATGCACGGAATCGGAATTGATGCCGATGTCAGAGAGTGGTTCGAAGGAAAAGTGCCTCGCACAACGGTTTCTCCTCGCTTTATTTCGAATGCTCTTCGTGGACGTGAATAGGTCACGCGTTTGAATTCAAACGGGGCCTACAACGGGCGATTAGAAGAGTTCCTGCTACAAGAAACCGTGTACCAGGCTCCATTAGTTTTTGCACTCCTAAGGTGACGTGCGTGTTGCTGGTGAGTCGTGGCGAGTTGAATGTCGCGGCAGGAGAACCACCGTTCCCGCTTCGCCTCATTTCTGAAAATAGTGTTTCCGGAAGCGAACAAGTGGGGGCGGGGTCATACTAATTTGAGTCATTCATCAGAAGACCTGATTGAATTTCCGCATACAGAATGCTATGACCTCCGTCGTGCAGGATTGAAGAGTCTTCGAGTGGAACCTCCAGTTCTCGATTTCGAAAGACCCGCAGTGTCTGTGAACCTGTCGTACATTGTCGAGTCTGGCATCGTTTGCCGACTCCATGCAGGATGCAGTTTTGGTTCAGGAAGAGTGTCTGTTGGTTCCGGCGCAAATTGATCCGGGACCTCAAATGTAAACTTGACGATAAGAGGAAACGCAGATGGCGAAGCGCGCCGCCGCAAGCAAAGACGGAGTCAACGTCTCCGCAGAAATTCGGGCTTTGGTTGAGTCCAACAAGGACATCCGTGGCCCGGAAGTGATTACAGCATTGAAGGAAAAATTCCCAGGTGCAAAGTTCAATAACGCCAGTGTTCAGGTTGCTTTCGCGAATGCTCGAAAGAAGCTCGGCCTGACTCGCACTCTGAAGAAGAAGCCACGTCCAGTCGGTTCTGGCTCAGGCCGTCGTCCAGGACGTCCGGCAGCAGCAGCGCCAGCTGCACCGGCCGCCGTCGCAGCAGCTGCGGGAGTTGATTTCTCCCTGTTGCAGGCTGCAAAGACCCTGCTCCAGCACTGCAAGGGCGACGTCGCTGCCGCTCAGCAGGCTCTGAAGCAGCTTGCTGCTCTCCAGATGGGCTAATACACTCCCATCGACAGTCATGGTATTCGCATTTTTGTATGCAGACCGTGACAGAGATTTGAATCGCCAACAGCCTGAAGGATTGCTCCTTCAGGCTGTTTTCATTTGAGGCTTTCACCCAATGACTAATCCGCTTGTTGAACGAATTCAGAAGATCGCTGCCTCCGGGGCGATCGTGTGTGACCTGGGCGATCTGGAGTTTTCTGAGTTGCCCGAACAAATCGCCAGCCTTCGAAAGATCGAGCTACTGGCGCTGGGTTGGAACATTCCAGCGGTCCAGAATAATCGCGTGACGTGGGCATCAGACTACAAGCGGCCGTATCGGCGAAAGCCGCTTTCGCTGTCAGCAATTCAGTCGCTTTCAAATCTGCGCGCACTCGATCTCGCTGGCTGGGAAATTGATCTTGCGTCACTGGATGTTATCGCAAAACTAAAACGCCTTTCCCATCTGCAGACGCGACTTCCGCACGGAGCCACGCTGTCGTTCCTGAACAGTCTCCCGGACCTGTCGACTCTTAGCTTGTCCGGAATTGGAACGAACGACCTGACGCCTCTTGGTTCGCTGCGAAATCTGCGAAGGCTTGAGATTTCCGGAGATGGGCTGAAAAGTCTTGAAGCACTTTCTGAACTGGCCGGCGTTCGAAAGATCTCGATCGACGGCGGACAGGTCAGCGACTATCGGCCCCTGCGAAATATGAAGGAACTACGCTCCGCATTTCTTCGCAGTGACTCACATAAGTCACTCGACGGATTTCAGGGGCTGTCGAAGCTGGAATCTCTGAGTGCGGTGGATGGTGGAATCCAGAACCTTGCTCCACTCACAGGGCTCAAACAACTTCGTGAGCTGGCGTTTCAGTATTGCAGTGAGCTGAGTGATCTGAGTGCCGTCGCAACGATGCCATCTCTGTGCAGCCTGAGTCTGGAAAACTGTTATCGCATCTCCGACTGGTCTCCCCTGCTGAAGTGTGAAAATCTGGAAGTGTTGCGACTGAACAGCTGCAGCCCTCGGAACCTTGGCGTCCTTTCAAGACATCCGCGTGTTCAGATTATTCGTGAAGGCGAACCACCCGGTTAGCGTTCCGTAGAATTCCGACTGCGCAGACGATGAGCCGGAACGCGCTAGCGTCCGGTTTTGGGAGTCAGAACATCGCCTCGCAGTTGGCACGGCTACCGGTTGGACGTTTCGGGTTTGCAGGACAGACCAAACAACGGCACGCTAATTCGCTGGACGAACGTTTTCGTTCACCCATTGCCGGTAATCGTGCGAGGCCAGTTCAACGGGTACAGCAAAGATGGCTGGCAGCTCGTAGGAATGAAGTGAACGGATCAAGTTCTCGAGCGCACTGTAAGCCGCACGAGTGGTCTTGAACAAAACGCGATACTCGGGATCACTGTGGATTTGTCCCTGCCACTCGTAGACGCTCTTAATGGGATCGATCTGAACACAGGCCGCAAGCTTCTGTCGGACAGCTTCGTGAGCCATCTTCTGCGCAGCGTCCTCTGTTGCCACAGTCGTGTAGACCGCAATAAGTTTGGAAGAATCCATCGAAATTCGGATCCCGAAGAGTGTAAAACGACTGTCCTCAGTCGTTGCCCGGAACGTCCTGCAGAACGCCGGAGTCGTGAAACCCGTTGACGATGGCTATTTCGTGTCGTGAAGCGATTGAGGACAATCGCTCTACTCTGGATTGAATGTGAAATTCCATTCACGGCGTTCAGGTCGGTTGTGCAACCACGGCCCTCATTTTTACAGTGACCAGTCTCTCAACGTATCGAACTCGCCTGGAAATCCCACCATGTTCCCGCGTTTGTTCAGTTCTTTGCTTTTGACCGCGCTTTTGAATGCAGTCCCAGCCGCGACTGTTGGTACGGCTGAAGAGATTCGCATCCTGCCGACGGCGATTCAGTTATCCGGCCCAGCGGCTTCGCATCGAGTCCTCGTCGAGAGATTTGATGGCTCGCAGGCGATGGGGCAGGTCGAAGGAAAGACGCTCAAGAGCGATCACCCGGATATCGTGCGAGTCGACGGCTCAACGCTCTATCCGGTTGCCAATGGGACAGCGACGGTCCGCGTTGAAGGCTCGGATTCGGCGGTTGTCAAAGTCGAGGTGACCGGGATGGATCAGCCATTCCAGTGGTCCTTCCGCAATCATGTCGAACCCGTTCTTGCGCGGCTGGGTTGCAGCTCGGGAGCCTGTCACGGTGCTTTGGCTGGCAAGGGTGGATTTCGGCTGTCTCTT
The DNA here is from genome assembly GCA_016795145.1 of Planctomycetaceae bacterium. Lineage (GTDB taxonomy): Bacteria > Planctomycetota > Planctomycetia > Planctomycetales > Planctomycetaceae > SXXK01. Next base: position 25,107 of record JAEUII010000003.1, on the reverse strand, counting down.
CGAGGTTACGATCCTGATCGCGACTTCTTCACAATCGTCGAACAGCAGCAGGGGCGTCGCGTCGAGCTGCTGGATCCTGCGACCAGTCTGTTGCTGACCAAGCCGACAATGGCGACTCCTCATAAAGGCGGTCTCAGGCTGACAACCGATTCGATTCACTACAAGGTCCTTTCAGAATGGATCGCGTCCGGAGCGGCTCCGCCGGCGGAATCTGACGCGCGTCTTCGGTCACTCGAAGTGTTGCCTGAGCGTGTCTCTCTGACGGCTGAACAGCAGCAGCCATTGCTTGTCCGAGCTCATTATTCGGATGGGCACGTTGAAGACGTCACGCACCTGGCCAAGTTCACGTCGTCCAATGAGGCCGTTGCAACGGTCGACGAGCATGGTCTGGTGAAAGTTGTCGGCTCGGGAGAAGGTGCGGTCACGGCCTGGTTCTCCAGTCAGATTGTCATCGCGAGAGTGACCGTTCCGTTTCCACAGACGATCGATCCTTCAGATTTCACAAATGCTCCCAGAAGGAACTTCATTGATGACCTGGTGCTGAGTCAGCTGCAGCGATTGAATCTGAAGCCATCGCCTCGCTGTTCGGATGATGTCTTCATTCGCCGAGCGTATCTGGACACGATTGGAACGCTGCCGACAAGCAGTGAAGTGCGAGCCTTCGTGGCGGACACCGGTGCGGATAAGCGTGATCGCCTGATTGAATCGCTTCTTTCGAAGCCGGAGTTTGTGGATTACTGGACCTATCGCTGGTCCGATCTTCTTCTGCTGAACGGCACTGAGCTTCGTCCCGATGCGATTTCGGCGTATTACGGCTGGATTCGCGGACATATCGAGAAAAACTCTCCGTGGGACCAGATGGTTCGTGAGCTTGTCACGTCCAGGGGATCAAGCTTCGAAAACGGCGCGACCAATTTCTTTGCTCGTCATCAGGCTCCGGAAGACATGGCAGAGAATGTCAGTCAGGCGTTCCTTGGTCTCTCGATTGGATGTGCTCGCTGCCATAACCATCCCCTGGAGAAATGGACGAACGACCAATACTACGCCTTCGCAAATCTGTTCTCACGCGTCCGAGCAAAAGGCTGGGGCGGAGATCCTCGCAATGGCGATGGACTGCGAACTCTTGTGACGGTCTCTTCCGGAGAACTGGTTCAGCCGCGCACCGGCAAACCTCAACGCCCCGCTCCACTGGATGCAGAACCGATTGACTTTGACGCACCCGGTGACCGCCGCGAGTATCTTGCTGAGTGGCTCACTTCGCCTCAGAACAGACTCTTCGCGCGGTCGGTCACGAATCGAGTCTGGAAGAACTACTTTGGCGTGGGGCTCGTTGAACAGGTGGACGACATGCGAGCCTCGAATCCGGCCAGCAATGAAGAGCTGCTTGAAGCGGCTGCAAAGTCTCTGGTCGACGGCAAGTATGATCTCAAGGCTTTGATGCGAACGATTCTGCAGTCCGAAACGTATCAGCGCAGCAGTGAGACTTTGCCGGAGAACGCGGGGGACCAGCGATACTATTCCCGCTACTTCCCTCGACGCTTGTTGGCTGAAGTGCTCCTCGATGCTGTGTCGCAGGTGACCGAAGTTCCGACCGAGTTTAGTCGCATCGTCTATCCTGGTGCGGACATCAAGCCGACGGATGCCTATCCGAAAGGAACACGCGCCATTCAGCTGAAGGACTCTGCAGTTGATTCATACTTCCTGCAGACATTTGGTCGAAACCAGCGACGCATCACCTGTGAATGTGAGCGTTCGGATGAACCGAGCATGGTTCAGGTTCTGCATCTGTCGAACGGGACGACGCTGAATGAGAAGCTTGCTGTTCCGGAAAACAGGCTGGCCAGGTGGATGAAAGATCTGACAAGCGATGACGCCCTTGTCGATGAGATCTTTCTGACCTGTCTCTCACGGGGTCCGACGGAAAAGGAGCTGGCTGAGATCAAGGCTGTGCTGGCAGAAACTTCTGCGGACCAGCGACGTCTGGCTGTCGAGGACCTGATCTGGGGCATCGTCAGCAGCCGCGAGTTCCTGTTCAACCACTGATCTTTTTTTGGGCAATGATGCCCTTCGCCGCGACAGAGCCGGGCTGTGGGACGTATGCTCGAATTGGCTGGCTGATGAGTCCGTCTGAATGGCTTGAGTCAGGAAATCCGGGGTGTTTTCTCATTAAGCAGCGTTGTTTGCATCCCGGGAACCACGACCTCGAGAATATGATCATTTGTTCTCGTATCGGTGACTCATCAGAATCGCGGACAACTGGTCTGTATTTTGCTAACGAGGGAACGTCGAAGAACCCAGTGGCCGTCGACGGATTTCGGCCGAGCGTCTTCCAGTTTCCTGACGAGTGCCTGAACCTCAGCGATGCGGGGCCGGGCTGGACCTTAGATTGAAGACAGTAAGATGGCCGAAAACAACCTCTCACCGCGTGAAGTTCTGGCACTGTGTCGACAGCGCGAGATTCAGGCGATAGACCTTCGCTTCACCGATTTTTGCGGTGCGCAGAGGCATTTCACAATCCCTGCGGCACAGTTGCAGGAAGACAGTTTTGAGCATGGGTTTTCCTTTGACGGATCATCCATGCGCGGCTGGCAGGCGATTCATGAGAGCGACATGCTCGTGGTTCCTGAATCACAAACCTGCTTTGTCGATCCATTCATGAAGTCGACGCTGGCGATGCTCTGCAATGTGCGAGATCCCGTCACGCATCAGACGTATCCGCGCGATCCTCGCAGCATTGCCCGCAAGGCAGAAAACTATCTTCAGTCAACCGGCATCGCTGACCGCGCCGTTTTTTCGGCAGAAGCCGAGTTCTTTGTTTTTGACAGCGTGCGTTTTGACCAGCGCGAGCATGAGGGCTTTTATTATCTGGACAGCAGCGAAGGACAATGGAATCGGGGAGCAGCCAGGAGCGGAGGCGGAAACCAGATTCGTCACCGCGAAGGCTATCTGCCTCTTCCACCCGTCGACACGTTTCAGGATCTTCGCACAGAGATCATGATGACTCTGGAAGACAGCGGCATTCGCACTGAAGGCCAGCATCATGAAGTCGCATCCGGCGGACAATGCGAAGTCTCATTGAAGGGCGACACCATCGTTCGGACGGCCGACAATCTTCAGCGACTGAAGTACATCGTTCGGAATGTCGCTCACCGACATGGTCGCACGGCGACGTTTATGCCAAAGCCGGTTTGGAATGACAATGGCTCCGGGCTGCACATGGGGCTGTCTTTGTTTCAGGGCGAACAACAGCTGTTTGCCGGCAGTGGCTATGGCGGTCTGAGCGAACAGGCAATGTTTGCGATGGGCGGCATTCTGAAACATGCGGCCGCGTTGCTCGCATTCTGCTGCCCCACAACGAACAGCTATCGACGACTGACACCCGGGTTCGAAGCGCCCGTCAATGTGTCCTACAGTTATCGAAACCGATCAGCCGCTATTCGTATTCCCGCCGTGTCGGGACAGGAATCGCGTCGACGCCTGGAGTTTCGGTGTCCAGATGGCGCGTGCAATCCTTACCTTGCGACCGCCGCGATTCTGATGGCGATGCTGGATGGCATTCAGAATCGAGTCTCCCCGGGCAAGCCTCAGGATAAAGACCTTTACGATCTGGCTCCGGAAGAGCGAGCAGGCCTTGAATGTACGCCATCGTCGCTTGAGGCCGCTCTGGAAGCTCTGGAGCGGGATAACGAATTCCTGCTGCTTGGCGACGTCTTCACACCTGACGTGATCGAACGCTGGATTCGACACAAGCGAGACAGCGATGTGAAGGCAATTCAGCAGCGGCCACATCCTTACGAATTTGCTCTCTATTTTGACTGCTAATCTGGAGCCGGATGACGTACTGAGCCTGTGGAATGCACGTGGCGGATTCACTAGACTCCGCCGCCCTCAGGCAGATTCTGACGCTGGTTTCGGAGCACGATGTGAGTCACGAGGTAGTTCGTCGTATTATTTCCAATGTGGAATCCGCTGTTCTGGGGAAACAACAGACCGTCAAACTCTCTGTTGTCTCGCTGTTAGCCGGTGGTCACATCCTGCTGGAAGATGCTCCAGGCCTGGGAAAAACGTCACTGGCCCGTGCGCTGGCAAAGACACTGGGATGTCGCTTCGTCCGAATGCAGTTCACGCCGGACCTGCTTCCCAGCGATATTCTGGGAGCCAGCGTTTACCGGCCGGCAACGGGTGACTTTGAATTTCGGCCTGGCCCGATTTTCACCAACGTCCTTCTGGCCGACGAAATCAACCGCACGACGCCTCGTAACCAAAGCGCCTTGCTGGAAGCGATGAGCGAACGACAGGTGTCGATTGAAGGAACGACTCACCCGCTGTCCGAACCATTCCTGGTCATCGCGACTCAGAACCCGTACGAGTTCGAAGGCACGTATCCGCTTCCTGAAAACCAGCTGGACCGTTTCATGATGTGTCTGAGCGTCGGCTATCCGGATCGGAAGGCCGAACTGGAAATTCTGCAGCGGCATCGCTCGGGACAACCGGTGGATTCGCTGAGTTCGGCAACAACGGGGGAGCAGGTTCTGGAGATGCAGAGGCAGGTTCAGGCGGTTCGAGTGAACACGTCGCTGGCCGAATACATGCTGGACCTGTGCGAGAAGACTCGCCGGCATCAGGAACTGACTCTGGGGATTTCCACTCGCGGGGCGCTGACGCTGTACCGAGCTGCTCAGGCGATGGCATACTGTGAAGGTCGCGATTACGTCATACCGGATGATATCAAGCAGATTGTCATTCCCGTGCTGGCTCACAGGATTGTGTGTCGGGGCGTTCTGAAGGAAGATCATCGTCAGCGAGCATCTCAGATTCTGAAATCGCTTCTGGACAGCATTCCTGTCCCGACGTAAAGATGGTCGCAAGGAGTCGGTGAGCAGATGCCGGAACCGGGTCGCCCAGACAATACCAATGAGCCGGAAGGACCGGACCTGCGCGTGCTGATGGGAGCAGGGACGTTCCTGTTTCTCGCCGGTGCCGTGTTCGGCGCGGCCGTGTATTCGCTCGGTATTGCTCGCCGAACATTTGATCTCAGCATGCTGCGAGGAGGGTTGCTGACATTTGGTATCGTCACATTGCTGTGTGTGACGGGCGTTGTGCTGATGACCATCTTCATTCAGATACTCGGCGTGCTGTGGCCGCGTTCGCTGACGATCTGGAGCGAACATCGATTACTTCGCCGAGCACGCAACAAGACACTCTCACTGCTCCATCGGCGCCATCGAATGCAGGAAGAGCGAGCCCGTTTGACGGCCAGGCTTCAGGCGACGTACATCCTGGAAAAGGAGTCAGCCGCGGTTGCAAACCAGAAAGCACTGCAGGAGCTGCGTTCAGCCTTGCAGGTCTCGGCTGTACGAAGCTGCGAGATTGTGATGGAGCATCTGAATCAGACTTTGGAACATTATCAGCAGCTGGTCGAAGAAATCGAAAACTCATCCCTGGATACAGCGGCAAAGAAGGAACTCTACGATCTTCTGCAGGCGAAGCTGAACCTGGATTCCTCCGAGCAGAAGCGGCAATCGGCCCAGGCGATGATGGAGAATGCCATTTGGGATGTGCGGCTGGAAAAAGCTCGCCGCATGGGCACAAAGAATATCAGCAGCGCGATTGCGTACCTGGAGAAGCTTCGGAAAAAGACTGAAATCCACCGCGTCCTGCTGCGTATTGATGCGTTGACGAAGGAGCTTCAGAGTTCCGAGAAGGCTCGCGTGGAAGCCGGCTGAACCGCGGGCGAGGAAATGAACGTCTCGCACGTCCCGGCCAGATTCGAAGTGTCTGAAACGTCCACCGCGCGTGAAAGCGGGCAAAAACACTGGGAGTTCCATGAATCGAGACGGCAAACTTCGGTAATCCAGCGAGTTGCCCTGGGTGCACTTCGACGGTAGACTTCCTGCCCTTCGCGAGGATTTCGTTGGATTCGGCCCATTGATTTTGCCGAATCACTGCAAAAATCTCGAACACAGACGCACTTGGGAGCGCGTAGCTCAGTTGGTAGAGCAACGGACTTTTAATCCGTAGGTCCCGGGTTCAAGTCCCGGCGCGCTCATTTGCTTTCCCAGTGTTTCTTTCAGCTGATCGACAGCGTGTCCTTTGTGCTGCGAGCCAGGCGGCTCAGGCTATAGACCAGCAGGACGCCACGGCACCTAACGACCGCCTCGATGGCCTTTTGCAACTCCGGACGATTATCCGCACGCTTTCCGGAAATGCCGGCGTCAACGTAGACGCCAGCAAGCTGGCACTCGTTCAATTCACACCACGCGACGATTCTGGCTTTCTGTGCCTCGAGGCTGATCCCCTCGTTGACACCGCACCGCTCGCCATATTTTTGCCCAACATTTTTTTGTCCGAACAAATCGCAATCAGGGGACTGACGTCGCCCCGCTCGCCTGTGACTGGGAGTTGCCGTTGTGGGACCGATGGAGGCAGAACGGCCGCCCCTTTGGGGCTTTGTCATCGTGGTGACTCTGAGACCTGGGCCGAGTGGCCCAGGCTAGGTAAATGGGTGGGCCGTTGGCCCGGAACTGCACGAGATCCACTGACCTGATTTGCTTTGCGTTATTCGCGTGGATTCGCGTCCATTCGCGGTTTCAAAAACGCGTTGATGGGTTCCCGCATGCGCGGGAATGACGGACCGAGGGGTAATGATGGGGAACACTTGCGTTGGCCGAAAGAAACGAGAGAAGGGGGCAAAAGGAGGGCTGGTTTTTTCGTTCTTTTCGGCCGGGTGGATACTCGATGAGAATCATGCAGGGATGAAAAAATCGCAATCAGGGGACTGACGTCGCCCCGCTCGCCTTGGGATTTGCTTTTGTAGCTCGAACCATCATGGAGAGCGGAGTGTGTGAACGCTCCGGTATGCGATTCTCCTATCTTCTGTCACTGGTTCATTGTCCGACAATCGCAGTGGTACCGGTGGGTTGACACCGTTGACACCGCACCGCTCGCCATATTTTTGCCCAACATCTTTCTGTCAGAACAGCAGAATCGCAATCAGGGGACTGACGTCGCCCCGCTCGCCTTGGGTTTGTCACTTTTGTCAGATGGATCTTCCATCTGCGTCAATCTGCGCTCATCCGCGGTTAAGAAATCATGGCAGGCTGACGCCACTGTGGACCGACGCTCCGTGGCGGGATCTCGCGTCGGAGACACGAGGCACATTACGAATGGGGGATGTGAGTCTCAGGGAATAGTCGTGAGTGCCGCTTCCACATCGAGCTCGGCCATGGGATATTCTCCCTTTGCCCCCAATGGCAACTCACATCCAAGGCAGTGAATTCGGCCGTTGAATTTCGACCAGCGCACGATCAGTTCGATCACGCGGGTCTCCGTTTTGCGGTCATGAAACTCGAACTGCACTCCTTCGCCTTCCCGGAACGGTCGATACGTCTCAAGCGAGAGGCCGCGGCGAGAATAGTCAACGGCTGTCGCGGGCATCTTCAGTCGATCGAGCGATTGTTTGATCACGCCCGTTCTGCAGCAGGCAAAGCGAACTCGACGCACACAACCGGGCATGTCATTTGTTCGAAACAGCTCCGGCACGAACTCGCGGAATGTTACGCCACACTTCGCGTAGTGCTGTCCCTGAACAATCGAATGAGCAACACCGGTGTACTCCGCGCTGATACGCGGACCGTCGATCATCACAGTAATCAGGTCACCCGGCTTTACGGCGGCCGAGATTCCGATCAATGCATCGCGACCATTTGAGCAGAACAGTTTGCCCGTGCACCGAATGTGTCCCACTCGAAGTGCCACGGTAGGAGTTGCATCGGTGTACGATTGAATTGGGGACAGCATTCCAAACACTCACCGAGGATTCAGCGCCCTGACCGAAAACTGTTACCCGCAAAACCGACGAAGGCAGACGCTTTCTTTCTGAATGGGGAATGTGCCACCAAATGGACGTACAGTCTTCAGAGGGTGACCACCACGCAGAAGCTGGCAACGACGTGCCGTTCGTGGAGAGTCTCCCGTCCTCTCGTCGTTTTCTGATCACCACCAGGGAAGGGCGCTGTGTCGCCGATTGGACGGTCGCGGAGCAAGCCTGCACACTTTCATGCAGTGTCGTGCTCTAGTAGCAGCGTTATTGACCCTGGTCAGTCCAGTGCTTTGTCGAGCCTTCAATACGAATGGCTCCGGTGATGGGCCGGCCGTTTCGAAGGATGATGTAGGCATCCGCTCCGGGAACGCTGTCCCACGTCAGGCTCGCCCGTCCGTTTGCTCGCACCGGCATTGTCGGAGCGGACTGTGAGTTATCAGGAGCAACGGCAATAATGGAATACTCCTGAAGGCCTGTTCCATCGTCGCTCTGAACAGTCAATGATGTTGGCGTCACAACGGGATGTTCCTTAAGCTTGCCGCCCCAAAGCTCAAGAACAGCTTCCGGATACGGCAGACCGCCGCCGCCGAAACCACCGCCTCCAATGGACATCTTGCCCTGGCCCAGCACTGCGTCTGTTAGAGGTTCATCGTGCCCAGGACGAAACGATTGAAATCGCAGCCGGCCTGGATGCATTCCGGTCCAGTCTCCGTTTGGAACTTCCGAGTCTTCCAGGGCTTCTCCCTGAATGATGGCCATCTGCCGCCACGCATCACTGGCCCACAGATTCCAGGAGATGTGTCCCGGCGATCCTCGACGCTTGCCACTGGATTCCAGAGCATGAAAGCGATCGTCGAAAGGATCATCAATCTCCCCTTTGATCAGACGACTTCGCACCCATAAACCGCCAGGACCATCGTGCAGAGCGCGGGCATAGATGCCGCGTGGAATCTGTTGAGCTTCGTAGCCCTGCTCCCAGGGTGAGCCAGTGTCCGAGACGATCAGTTCCTGTCGAACAATCAGACGATCCACTTCCAGTTCCCTCGGAGCTTCCGGAACCGACTTCATAAGTCCCAGAGTCGTGGCAACGGAAATGATGACCGTAATGAGGCGGTCTTTCATGGGGGGACTCCTGAAAGGTTGCTGATGGACGGGCGTTTCGCAACCCGACACGTCAGTGAGGATAAGAATGCGAGAGGACCGACACTGATCCCTCGCTGACGCAACGGGTTGGGATAAGTCAACACGCTGCCTGGTTGAGAACGGGCTCGTCGGGACGGTCTTCATTGCGCAACGGATTTGACCCAATGCATCGCAGACGCTCATTGTGCGATTTGATGGCTCATCATGGCAACTGCCCTGCAAACCGATTGACAGTGGAATTCGAATGAACGAAGACTCCGACACGCTGGTGAATTGTCCTCACAGTTCGTTCCCATGTGATCTCATGCGGAGTCGCAACGATGCGGTTCTTTAATGGCACTGCTGCTCTCCTGTGTCCCGGCATTCTGGTTCTTCTGACAGCATCAGCATCGTGCCAGGACACGGAAAGCGTCTCCCTTTCGAATTCCACGGAAGGCTGGAAGTCCGGCGGACCTCGCAACGAGATTCTGCCGGCATTTGAATTCGATCCGGCAGGCGGTCCATCAAAGAAGGGGGCACTGCGAATCAAGTCCGACCATCGCGACGGATTACATGGCTGGTGGGAAACCACAGTCTCCGTCGATGGAGGGCACTGGTATCGGTTTCATGCAGTGTGCAACGTCACCGGTGCTGAATGTCCGCGACGTGCAGCAGTCGCACGCATTTTCTGGCAGGATGAAACCGGCGGTGCAGCTCGACATGATTTCGAAGCCACAACGACATTTCGCGAAGGCGAGCGACCTTCGGCAGAACCAGAATATCCGTCCGATGGTCCGGCCCTCGCTAATGGCTGGTACGAAGTGGCTGGGCAGTATCGTCTTCCTGCCAATGCCACGAAAGCTCGCATTGAACTGTCATTTCGCTGGCCCGCAAATGCGACTGTCGAATGGTCGGACGTCACGCTCTCACGCGTTCCCGCCCCATCGCCTCGCACGGCACGTCTTGCGGCCGTTCATTACTGTCCCGCAGAAGGTACGACGAGTGCAGAAAAGTGCAAACAGTTTGCTCCGTTGATTGCTCAGGCGGCCGAACAGAAAGCAGACCTGGTTGTGTTGCCGGAGACGCTCACATACTACGGTTCGAATCGAACGTACGCTGAGTGTGCGGAGACCATTCCTGGGCCATCGACCGAGTACTTTGGGAAACTCGCTGCTCAGCACAATCTGTATCTGGTTGTGGGATTACTCGAACGTGACGAACATCGCATCTTCAACGTCGCCGTGCTGATCGGACCAGATGGCAAGGTTCAGGGGAAGTACCGCAAAGTCACTTTGCCGCGTGGCGAGATCGATGGAGGCGTGATGCCAGGGAACGACTTCCCGGTGTTTGAAACTCGGTTCGGCAACGTTGGCATGATGGTGTGTTACGACGGGTTCTATCCCGAAGTGGCGCGAGAGCTCAGCAATCGTGGTGCGGAAGTCATTGCCTTCCCGGTCTGGGGCTGCAACCCTCTGCTGGCTTCAGCAAGAGCCTGTGAGAATCACGCGTTCGTGGTGAGCAGTACTTATTGCGACCGGTCAATGAACTGGATGACAACCAGTATCTTTGGTCGCGATGGGCGACCGTTAAAGACGGCTGAAAACTGGGGCGATGTGATCGTAACGGAAGTTGACCTTTCGCAGCCCACCATCTGGCACAGCCTTGGTGATTTCAGAGCTGAAGTGCAGCGGCACCGTCCGATGGTGAAGCCACTGATTCCATAACAGGACTCAGGTCATTGGCCGAGTTGTGATCTTTGTCAGCCATTGATCAACGTAGGGGCTGATGCGGGCCGCAAGGAGAGTGGCATAGCGGGCAGCGATGGCTCCTGTGAACACATCCATTGTGTAATGAGCACGCAGCAGCAGGACGGTGGTGGCTTCAAAGACGGCGATCAGGATGCCGAGGTACATCCATTTTCGGCCGCCGTTTCGAGCAAGCTCCACGGCACCAAGGACAGCAATTCCGGTATGCCCGGAAAAGAAGAAGTCCGTGGAAACATGATACGTGACAAGAAGTGACGGAAAGCCGGGATCGTGCCAGACCATCCCGACGGGTGCGTCCAGTGTTGTCAGCAACTGGCAGATCTGTCGCATGCCAAACAGCATCAACAGTCCAAGAAACGGACGAAGCGTTGCGCCGAAGATGGACTTGAATAACAGGTAGATTCCCAGCAGATCTATCACTCCGGAGCTGCAAATCAACAGAGCATTCGCTGCTGTCCGATGAGTCTGCAGGTAGTGATTCGGGGCCGAGAGAAGTTCATGCACCGTATCGCCGATCGTGCCTTTTTCGTGCGACTGGGCTCCAATCAGATTCTGAGTCCAGAACCATAGACCCAGCCCGATCACGACAAACAGAGCATGGCTCCACCACGGAGACTTGTTGCCTCCAGCATTCATAGATCGCCCCCTGCAAATTGGCGGAACCACGTTGAGCAAAAACCGACGCTTACTCCTTGACGCCCATAATCTGTTTCGTCTCTGCTTCAATACTTCGCAAGTACTTCAAGAGCTTGTCGAACACGCCATTCGCAAAGTCCTCCGATGCCATCAGAGCCGTCATTCGATCGAGCATTTCCTGATCGGACACGGAGGCTGGATCATAAACTTTGCTGGCGTGGCGAAGTTCTGACAGCTTTGGCAGAAAGCTCTGCTGCAGATGTTCCGTCAACTCACGAGCAAGGTATTCAGCTTTGTGGAAGCGTTCTACGAGCGGATAGTTTTCCGGCGTGTCTTCCATATGCACCTCTCAGCTTTGGGGGTAGTGGATCTTGCTAAAGATCCCCGTCGGTAGTGGATCTTGCTAAAGATCCCCGCCGTCAGCGAAGTACTCGGTCCTTCAAGTTTATCGAACCGGCCGCGAGACGAGTAGAACCAGTTCAGACTTTTGGGCCAGTATTCGAATTCGCCCAGCACCCTTCTCAACCCCGCCCGTCCCATAACGGTGTCGAAAAATCGATCGTCTCGCGGAATGTCTGCAGGTCATTCGCGGAAGATCACGGTTTCGCCTGGGCAAGGTCTTCTGATTCCGGATTAGTCCCAATCCCAACCGCCACCACCGCTTCCTTCAAATCGCGGAAGTTCAAACCCGGCCGCCAGCGCGGTAAACGCGGAGATCGCAGTGATCACATGAACGGACACGAGCAGACATCCCGTCCAGAACAACACGGAGCCAAACGTTCTCAAGGCCATTCGGATGGCGATGAAGCGGTTCACCACAAACACTAACACGGTATTGAGTGTTGCACACATGCCGCCGATGCATCCGCAGGTGACTCGCATCCAAGTCGCTTCCCCCGGTCCAAGCATCAGCATGAACGCGAATGTTGAGAGCAGCAGGAGAAACAGCAGGATGAGCAGAACGCCGATGTAGACAATGCCTTTTCCTGCGGCTTTGAGTTTGTCCTGAATCATGGCGGTTTGCTCAAAGTCAAAGGGCTCTGGCTAGTGTAGTGGATCTTGCTAAAGATCCCTTACGAAAGACTGTAAGGCGGGGAATGGCTCCGATTCAAGGAACGGCGTTCTGTTCGGCGGAGCGAACAACGACTGAGTTTGCATAGTCGCGGATCGCTCCGCGATCCATGCGTCTTGGGTACGCCCAAGGGCTGAGCAGCAATAATGGGCAATACAACACGTGAGAACGGCGTTCTGTTCGGCGGAGCGAACAACGACTTTGTCTGCATAGTCGCGGATCGCTCCGCGATCCCTGCGTCTTGAGTACGCCCAAGGGCTGAGCAGCAATAATGGGCAATACGACACGTGAGAACGGCGTTCTGTTCGGCGGAGCGAACAACGACTTTGTCTGCATAGTCGCGGATCGCTCCGCGATCCCTGCGTCTTGAGTACGCCCACGGGATAGGCAGCAATTCTGGGCAATACCGCACGTGATAACGGCGTTCTGTTCGGCGGAGCGAACAACGACGGATCTACAGCAGGTTGCTGGCGAGCTCGGCGAGTTCGCTGCGTTCGCCTTTTTCGAGCGTCACGTGGGCGAAGAGTGCCTGACCGACCATGCGGTCAATCAGATAACTCAGGCCGTTCGACAGTGAGTCCAGGTACGGATGGTCGATTTGCTGAATGTCACCTGTGAAGATGATCTTCGTCCCTTCGCCGGCACGAGTAATGATCGTCTTAATCTCGTGCGGCGTCAGGTTCTGAGCTTCGTCGACGATAAAGAAGACTCGTTGCAGGCTGCGGCCTCGGATATACGCCAGAGGTGTGACTTCCAGTTGATTGGCTGCCAGCAGGTCCTGCACTTTGGGGGCGGAACCGTGTCCTGACAATTCGGCGAGCGGATGTTTCATCACAGCCATGTTGTCATACAGCGGCTGCATGTAGGGATCGAGCTTGGCCGAAATGTCACCCGGCAGAAAGCCAAGGTCGCGATTGCTGAGCGGTACGGCGGGCCGGGCAATCAGAATCTGGCGATAGTGCGACTTGCATTCCAGAGCGGCCGCCAGGGCCAGCAGTGTTTTTCCGCTGCCGGCTTTGCCCGTCAAAGTGACCAGCTTGATGTCATCATTCATCAGGGCTCGCAGTGCGAAGGACTGTTCGGCATTGCGAGGATTCACAAAGGACGCACTGGTGCGATCGATCCGTATGAAGCTCTTTTCTTTCGGGCTGTACGTCGCCAGAACAGACTTCGATCCGTTGCGAAGAATAAAGTTCTCATTGGCCAGCGGATCATGCACAGCCTCCAGCTTTTCAGCCGGAACATGACCATTGCCTTCATAGAACAGATCCAGCGTCGCACTGGTCAGACCCTCTACCAGGCGTTTGCCGGAGTAGAGCTTGTCCATGCTCTCGACTTTGTCCGTGCTGTAATCCTGGGCGATCAGTCCCAGCGCTTTGGCCTTCATGCGCAGGTTGGTGTCTTTGGTGACCAGCACGACTGGACGCGGTGCTTCCTTCTGCATCAGCGTGAGCGCGACATCCAGAATTCGATGATCTGGACAGTCGTCGAGGAATGCTTCGCGAAGTCGCTTGCTGTTTTCTGCCTGCAGCACCACCTTGATGTGGCCAAGTCCGGCACCCAGCGCTGTTCCTTCGCTGGAAAGCACATCACCCGTCAGTTCATCCAGTCGGCGAAGAAACGCCCGCGCCTGGAAGTTGATGTCTTCATTCCCCTTCTTGAACTTATCCAGTTCTTCGAGCACCGTGATGGGAATGGCAATGTCGTTTTCTTCGAAGTTCCTCAGGCATCCTGCGTCATGAAGAATGACGTTTGTGTCCAGCACAAACAGTTTCGCCCCAGCGTGCGACGTAGCCTGAATCATCTCGATCCTCCATGATCTGACGGCAGCATGTTTCGGGATCGTAGACTCATGGCGTAAACCCGGTCAACGTGACCTCGTGAAATCTGACAATCTTCATTCGAGGATCCGGTCAGGATCTTCGAAAGATAAGACGCCATTCCGGCCAAAATCACACTCATGAAAAGCGTGGCTCGCGAGCTGACCTGGTGCAAGAATTTCAGGTGCTGGCAAAGCGATAATTCCGAGGAACAGCGGTGATCCCTCCGTCCGTAACGATCAGTCCTCGTGCAGCATCGGCTTTGTGGTCATGGCCAATTTCTGTCCCGCAGGGGATCTGTACGCCTTTATCAACGATTGTGTTTCGGAGCCGACAGTTACGACCCACTTCGACTCCGTCAAAAAGGATGGATCCCTGCACATCGGCATAGCTGTGAACACGAACACGCGGCGAGAGGATACAGCGATCCACAGTTCCGCCGGAGATGATGGAGCCGGAACAAATCAGGCTGTTCATCGCATGCCCAACGCGGGTTCCATCGGGACCGGATTCATTCAGAACAAACTTGGGAGGTGGCAATGGCGGCTGCCATGTTCGAAACGGCCAGTCCATATCATACAGGTTCAGCTCCGGCGTCACGGCCGTCAGGTCCATGCTGGTTTCGTAGTACGAATCGAGTGTCCCGACATCGCGCCAGTAATCTGCCTGTCCGGTCTGCGGGTTAAGGAACGGCCATGCCATCACGTTGCGAGCGGAGATAATCGACGGAATGATGTCCCGACCAAAGTCACGCTGACTTCCGGGTGAGTTCGCATCCTGGCAAAGCTGTTCAAACAGGAACTCGGTGTTGAACACATAAATGCCCATCGATGCCAGGCACTGTGAATCAGAACCTGGCATCAGCTTCGGCTCCGACGGCTTCTCCTGAAAATCCACGATGCGATTCTGGTCGTTCGTCTGCATGACTCCGAACCGCCGCCCTTCCGCCAGTGACACGGGCATACAGGCAATCGAAGCGTCTGCTCCTGATGCGATGTGGCTATTGATAAAGCGCGAATAGTCCATGCGGTAGATATGGTCACCGCTCAGAATCAAAATGTGTTTTGGCCGGACCTTTTCGATCGTGTAAATGTTCTGGTAGATCGCGTCAGCAGTTCCCTGGTACCAGTTTTCGTCGATTCGCTGCTCCGGAGGTCGCACGCTGACGAATTCACCCAGCGTTGTGGGAAGAAAGTGCCATCCCTGTTCAATGTGTCGCTCAAGGCTCGCGGACTTGTATTGAGTAATCACCAGGATCTTTCGAATACCGCTGTTCACGCAGTTTGACAGCGAAAAGTCGATAATCCTGAAGCAGCCTCCAAAGGGTACGGCCGGTTTGCTGCGGTCCCTGGTCAGGGGTTCAAGCCGCGATCCTCGACCTCCTGCGAGTACGACAGCAAGCACGCTTCGCATCATTGTCAGCATCCCTGATTGACCGAAGTTGAGTGTGCACATTCGCTCGCAAGTGTGCAGGCGAGCCATTGAATGTGTGCAGGCTCGTGAGATTCACGCCGATTTCGCCCGGCATTCTCGCCCGGTGAAGTCGGCATTGGTTTTGCTTTACGAAGAATCAGGACGTTTGTCTAACGGAACAAGCCATGATCACTTCAGTCGAACAAAACTTTACAGGTCCTGATATCCTGGTTCGGGAGCAAGTGCAACCGCCAGCGGCACGAACCTCGGTGGTCGGGGCGCTTCGAGCCGCAATTCGCTCAGAGCACGAAGACGACGGAGGTATGAAGTTCTCCCGTACCATGGTGAACTTCTGGCTCGATGCTCTGCTGGCAATCGTGTTCGTTGCACTCTCCATCGTCGCCGTGATCGTGCAGTTTGTGTTTCCGCCGGGTGTGGGAGCGAAAGGCTGGTCACTGTGGGGAATGAACTACGGCCAATGGTGCTCGATCCAGTTCGGGCTGCTCGCTTTTCTGGGAGTCGGCGTTGTCCTGCACGTGATGCTGCACTGGACCTGGGTTTGCAGCGTCATGGCAAAGCGACTGTTCAAAAGCAAAGAGATGCCGGATGATGGTATTCGAACGGTCTACGGTGTCGGCTTCCTGATTGTGTTGCTGCTGACCGGTGCGATTTGTGTAGGACTGGCGATGATGACCATTCAGATGCCACTTCCGTAACAAGCAGCGAGCCAGTGAAATCGAGTACTCCGTCAGAACAACGAAGAAGGGTTCGTCATTCCCGCGCAGGCGGGAACCCAGCTTTCAACGTTCTGGGTTCCCGCCTGCGCGGGAATGACGGCTAAACCCAAGTTGTTGATGTGACAAACTAGTCCTGTTTGACAACCTGCAAACCAGTTTCCCCCATAGTGATTGGATAAAAACCATGATCCAGCTCAACAAAATCCTGGTGCCAACGGACTTCAGTGACTTCGCAAAGCCTGCCGTCGAGTATGCGTGTGCGATTGCCGCTCGATTTGGATCGGAGGTTCATCTGCTGCACGTCGTCCCGGACCCTGCCATGCTGGTTCCCGAAGCTGCAGCGTTCTCTGTGGAATCGATGCAGGCTCAGGCTCAGTCCATGGCGAAGGATGCTGCCGCGCAGCTTCAGAAGTTACCGTGCGACGGATGGGACAACGGCAAGCCGATCGTTCGAGACGTGCGTGTCGGCACCGCGTTTCTTGAGATCATCGAATACGCAAAAGAGAAGGA
The DNA here is from genome assembly GCA_016795145.1 of Planctomycetaceae bacterium. GTDB lineage: Bacteria > Planctomycetota > Planctomycetia > Planctomycetales > Planctomycetaceae > SXXK01. The sequence continues at coordinate 8,209 of JAEUII010000003.1, read as the reverse complement.
CGTCGATCTGATCGTGATCGGTACTCACGGTCGATCCGCGCTGATGCACATTCTGATGGGAAGCGTCGCCGAACGAGTTGTTCGCAAAGCCCCGTGTCCGGTTCTGACCGTTAAGCCTGAGGGGCATCAGTTTGTGATGCCGTAGCTTTCCCTGCGGTGCCTGGAGCCAGCTTCTGCCAGTCGATGCGAGGAGCGTCGGCCCAGAGCTGTTCCAGGTTGTAGAGTGCTCGCCCTTCCGGCGTAAAGACGTGCAGAACGACGTCGCCGTAGTCCACCAGGATCCAGTTGCCTTCGGTGCGGTAGCCTTCGATGCTGAGCCGACGGTTGCCATCTTCGTGCTTGAGCTTCCGATTGACTTCGTCTGCCACAGCATGCATCTGTCGGCCGCTGGTTCCCGTGACAACCACAAAGAAGTCAACGATCGATGTAATCCCGGTCAGGTCCAGGACCACAATGTTCTGGCCTCGCAGCTGATCGGCGATATGAGCCGCAGTCACCGCATTCGCCAGGCTGGTCGCGTAGAGTTCCTGAGAACGTGGAATCGTTCCACCAGTCTTAGCGGAGATAGTATGCAGGGTTTCTGTACGTGACGAAGAGGACATGGCGAGGACTACTGAAAGGGAAAAGATCGGAAGTCGAGCATCCTACGCAGTCCACAGTGCTCCGACAATCAGCGACTTCCAGGATCATGGGTATTCTCAGGGCATTTGTGGAAGCATGCGTTGCCAGGCAGAGCGTTCTTCGCATGACTCCGATCCCTACATTTTGCCATTTTACGAGGAAATGAACTGGGATTCCGCTTCCCGCCCAGCCTGCCTATCATGTGACCGACCGACAGGAAGGAGCATGGCAGCTTCGGGCGTGCCATGGTTTGCCTGTCGTTGTGCCTGCCCGGAATTGCCTGCCAGTCTTACGTCGACCCCATCGGGACCAATGAGCCCCGGAGAGTTCTTTTATGAGTTCAGCCTTTAGCGATGACGATGCCCCCGTTGCTCCCGTCACCTCTCGTGGTCGCGACTGGCCGTGTCTTCGGCAGTTCATCATCTTCCTGGAAAATCGAGTCGGCTCATTGCATGACCTGCTTCGTCGGGTTGAGCGTGATGATTTGAAGATCGTCGCGCTGACGATCAATGATTCGTCCGACTGCGCTGTGGCGCGGATCATTGTGGATAACTACGAACGGGCTCATGAGCTGCTGACGTTCGCTGGCGTGCATATGTTTGAAACGGACGTCATCGGTGTCCTGCTGCCGGCGTCTGAGCAGCCGCACACTTCCGTCCTTGGTCGTCTCATGTCGGCTGAACTCAATGTGCACTACGTCTATCCGATGATGTACCGAAAGCAGGGGCGAGGTGCCGTCGCGGTCTATGTTGAAGAGCGTGACGAAGCCCTTCGTGTCCTGAAGGAACAGGGTTACGAACTCGTGACCGAAGATGATCTGATGCATCATGACGATTTCTTTTGACATGGGCCGAAGAGCCAGACACTCTTTGTCGGAACCATGTTGATCGCTCGAGCCCTGAAAACGCTCACAATGAGTCGCACAGATCTGAAAAGTGAACAGGCAATAAAGGCTCGAACGGCGCTGTTCGCGTTCTGCTGCCTCATTCCCTTCAGCGTTGCGCTCGTTGTTCTGACTGCGACTGCAGCCCGGGGGCAGGAAGAGAAGAATCCATCCGCTGAAGTTCATCCCTTTGGAACTCCTGAGGTGCTTCAGGAGAAGCTGCTTCGTGTTCGTGAGCGGGAAGCGTTTGCGGAACGGCTTCAGGCCAGCCAGCTCGGCGACCAGGACTTCGAATCGCTGCTGAGGTTCTTTGCGGAACCTCAGGATGGTTTCCTGTATCTGGCTCCTGATACGCCAGTGTCAAGTTTTCGGGGCACATTGATTCTCCACCTGAAAAACGCACCCGTTCAAATTCAGCGTGCGTGGGACCAGATGACGTCTGTGGTTGCTGAAGCGGAACTTCGGGACGCACTCAGCAAAGCCGACCCGCGTGAGTTTGAACAAGTTGCGGCAAAGTACCCCGTAAGCCGAGTTTCCCTGCAGTGTCGTCTGCTAGCGGCGACAACATGGCTCCTGACTGATCAGCCAAAGGCGGCAGCTCGCCAGCTGGAGATCCTTCGCCCGGAATTCGATGGATCAATTCTTGAGTCAGAAGCGGGCAGTCGTCAACGTGTGCTCAAGGATCAGTTGGCGCAGCGACTAAGCCGTCTGCCTGCATCGTCGCCTTCGGTCACGAACATTCCGGCCCAGCAGCAGTCGATCGACGTTTCGGCTGCGTGGCCTGTTCCAAACTGGACGTGGACCGAAAGTCTTTGGCTGCGGTCCGGTGTTCCCCGCGTCATGACCGATCAGCTGCTGTCGGGGTATCAGCCTGAGACGACTCGCGGCGCTGGTGAGTTTCATAACTGGCCGGTCATCGTCTGGGGCAATGAGTGCATTCTTCGGACACCTCTGCGTCTTGTGGCGATCGATGCAGCAACGGGAAAGGAACGATGGTCGCTGCCAACGGACGCCTTCAGGTCACCAGTCAGGATTCCATCGTCACCGGTCCTGATGAATGAAGAGTTTCCAAAATTTGTCGACCAGCCGTTGCGCCTGAGCGGTATTCACACCTTTGGAATTCTGACCTCCGATGACGAGTATCTGTGGTTCCTTGATCATTTTGATGTGTTCGACGGGAAAGGACATTCGGCGTTCGAAGAAGGTTTCGGGAACCCCATTCGCAATCCGTTTCGCGTTGGGGTCGAGCGTGATGAGGAGAACAGCAGCCAGCCGGCCACACGACTTGTCGCTGTCCGTCGTGTCGCGGGCGGGCTTCCCGAGGTTGCGTGGACCGCTGGAACTGCGTCTGCCTACTCGTACAAAGTTGTTCAGAAGATTTCCGAGCATCCTTTGGCAAGTGAGGCATCGGGCAATACCAAAGACCCGGGTTCTTCACATCCTGCGAAACAGGATCCGAAAGGCGCAATCAAGACAACCGGTTCACAATACACTCTCGCTGGTCACCGCTTTCTTTCGGCCCCTGTTGTTCATGGGGAGCAGTTGTTTATTCTGAGCGCGATGTCGGAACAATGTGTTCTCAATTGTCTTCAGCGTCGAACCGGGAAGATCGAATGGCAACAACCGATTGCCTTCTATGACAAGCTGGGTGCTCAGCGGCTGGATGCATGGAACCCGGCTGACGGATGCAGCGTCTGCTTTGTCAACAGGGAGTCCGTGATTTGCTCTTTGGCTGATGGCCTGATGGCCGCAGTTCGAGCGAATGACGGGCAGCTTCTGTGGGCGATGGCGACACGTGACACCATCGACGCCAATAAAGAAACCGATATTCACATGCTGCTGGAGGAAGATTGGATCGACAGTCCGGCGGTCTTCACTCCTGTCACCAACGGCAGTGTCATTGTTTGCAGCAGCCCTGTCAGCACGACGGTGAAAGCGGTGGATGCACAAACAGGAAGAATCCTGTGGCAGGTTGACCGCCGAGCATTCGGTCCGGGTGATGTCGGAAACAGTCCCGACTACTACATTGCCGCGCTGCTCGATCAACAGGTAATTCTGGCGGGCAAGCGACATTGTCGAAGCCTTGACCTGGCGAGCGGTGTTCAACAGTGGGTGACGGAGATTCCCACTTCCAGCGGTCGAGCAATCTGCGGTGGTCAGTATTGTCTGATCCCTCAGAGCTCCGGACCTCTCCTGTTCATTCGCCTCAGTGACGGCCAAGTGGTCTCCACAGACCATTTGCAGCTGACTGAGCTGAGGGAGTTTCCGTACGGAGCGCTGGTGGGGTTCGACAATCGAGTCCTTGTATCAACTCCGGTCTCAGTGACGTCCTACGATACCGTCAACTCGCTGATTCAGCCCGAAGTGATTCAACAGCTGACGGAGCATCGCCCGGTCAGTGATGATGTCGTGCTGAAACAAGCTCAGTTGCTGTCACTGATTGGACGTCGTTCCGACGCCGTTGAGCTTCTGAAGCTTGCGACCCGCGAAGCTCAGACAACAAGTCAGAACCATGATGATCGCATCACTCGATTTCTGGCCGAGATCACGCTGCACACCTGGGGAGATGAGCTCTTTGGCGGTGAGAACTCCGGGGAGCTGTCACAGCACAATGAAGAAGATCTGAAGCTGCTGGCGGAACTTTCTCTGACCCCGGAACAACAACTTCGTGTTGCTGTGCTGACACTGCTGAAACGACCGAACGTCGAAGACAAAGCGGAGACCATTCGTGAGCTTGCTGAATTCAAAGAATGGAAGTCTCCCATCAGCGTCACAGATCAATGGAGTGTCCGGCCTGACATACTGCTCAATGCGCCCGTTCGACTGGCCGATTTGACGCAGGAGCAAGTCGACGCCGCAACAATTCCTCAGCTGCGTGCACTGGCGGCCGACATGGTCGTGTTTCCGGAATCCGAAAGCGCGGTGCGGTGGTATCGACCACTTTTGCGGCGGTTGATCCAATCGGGTGAATTATCGGCTGCAGAACTTATCGCCGCGGCAAGTCTGCAAGTCGCCAGGACAGGCTCTTCGGAAGCCACAGCACGACGTGAAGAGCTGGAACGTCTGCGGTCAATGGAAGTCGTCCCGGGATTTGATCCGGAACAGATCTACGAGAAGTTTCACCCACCGGATCGGACGTCTGAGGCCATCAGTTCGAAGGGACTGCAGTCGTCCGACACGATCGAAGCGTCTTCAACTCCGCTGATGCATCAGTCCTGGTGGGACATGTCGACTGTCGAACGCGGCGCAACGATCGGATGGACTCCGACATGGATGAAGCATCGAGCCATGCTGATCGACGGGATGGAAGGAGTCGAGCTGATTACCCTGGACTCGCGCGACGGGCAGTTTCGTGATCGACTGGTGCTGCCATCCGCACTGGGGCGGGATACTCTGGCGTTTCGGCAGACGAGCGATGGAACCGCGACGCCAGGACTTGTGCCTTTGACGGGGGCAACGGAGATCATGATGGTCTCCTGCGTGGTCCCCGGACGAGCTTCAACCATCTGGTCGCGACGATACCGAACGAATGAGCCGGAAGATGCTTCGGTGGAATACGGTCCGCTCACGGCCAGCGTTTTCGTCTGGCACTTCAACGGGGTCCTGCACTGCACCAACCCGGTCACCGGCCAGGATCTCTGGACGCGTAATCTTCCGTTGTCTCCGGAAGTCGAATATCAGCCAGGCATCAAACGCATCTTTGGTGACGACACCGTGATCGTCGTCATGGGAAGTGATCTCGAATCCTATCGCCGATTTCGAACGCGCGATGGACAGGAGTTGCCTCCGGGACGCCTGCAGTTTGGCCATGCGACTGAGACGAAGACGTTCGGGCGGTTCATTGTGTATTCCGACTACGAATCACGAATTCGTGTTTTCGATGGAGCCTCCGCAGAAGACATTCTGGCGGACGAAGAACCCATCACGGCTGGAAGTAATTCGCTCGACCAGATCTTTCAACTGCTGCCGGAAGATCGTGTTCTCACCGTCAGCTCAAACCATCAGATCGTGATGATCGATGCTCGAGCTGGAAAGATCCAGTTCAGCACAACGGTTAAGGAACTGATCGACAACGGCAGTGGAATCGTTTTCGGCGTCATGGCGTTTGAACGGAATGGTCGCCTTTTTGTCGGACTGGAAGACAACCGCATCCGAGGATTGGGTGGCCTGATCGGAAATAATCGAACGAAGGAACCGCAGCTCGCCGATGGCCTCCTGCTCAGCCTGGAGCCTCAGACTGGTACACTTCAATGGAGCCAGCGTCTAAGCAACTCGGTCTTTCCTGAAGTGGCTGGAAGCCCCACCGACCTGATGGTCGCCTGGGGCATTCGAACGCAGACCGACGACAATGGCGATGAACTGGATGGCGAGTTTCTTGACGCACAGCTGATCGATACGAATACGGGTGAGATCAAAGCAAGAGAATCACTCATCTCCAGCTCGCGACCATTCTTCTGCCACCACATCGCAGCAGAGTCGATGATCGAACTGATGACTCGCGACGGAATCATTCGTTTTTCCGTCAAGGCGGCCGGAAAAGAGTCGTCAAAGCCAGAGACTCCCTAACCAGGTGGCTGGGGCTTTCCGGAAACAACCGGCCGTTCGATCGAAATCCCGTGGGGACCACATTATCCTCCGTCGAAAGTCCCGCCGCCACGCTGCCGAGAAACAATGTCCTCCGAGATCATCGACCACCAATACGACTTCCTCGAACTTTGTGACCATATCCGAAGTTGCGGTATCGTTGCGTTCGATACTGAGTTTGTTTCGGATATAGGGTACCGCCCGGAACTTGGGCTGCTGCAGTTTGCCACGCCGGAACGGTGCGTGGCTGTTGACCCGCTGACCGTGCCTTCGCTGGGGGCATGGTGGGACATCATGGCGGATGAAGAAACAACGGTTGTTGTTCATGGCGGTCAGGCAGAGATTCGTTTCTGCATTCAGCGCAGCGGCCTGGTTCCTCAGCGACTTGTTGACATACAGATTGCAGAAGGACTGCGAGGTCGCAGCTACCCGATGTCGTATTCTGCCATCATTGAACGAGTGCTGGGTGAGACGATCAAGAACGATCAGACTCGGACGGACTGGCTTCGTCGTCCGCTTTCGCCCGAGCAGATTCACTACGCTCTGGAAGACGTTGATCATGTCCTGGATGTCTGGAGTCGTCAGTCGCGATGGCTTCAGCAGAAGGGACGGCTCGACTGGGCCTATGCCGAATTCGACCGCATGTGCAGCGAGATCTTTGAAGACGAGCAGCAGGAACCGTGGGAACGTCTTTCCGGCATCCACAAGCTTCCTCGGCGTGAACTTGCTGTCGCTCAGAAGCTTGCCAGTTGGCGTGAGGAGGAAGCGGCCTTTCGAAACAAGCCGGCTCGCCGTGTGTTGCGAGATGACCTGCTGATCGATCTGGCTCGCCGTCGCCCGCGAACGGTCCAGCAGGCGCTGCAGACCCGCGATCTCAATCGGCCTGAATACAAAAAGCGGCTCGAAGACATTGTGGGTGTCATTGACGAAGCGCTGCGGATTCCGGAAGACGAACTTCCTCGACGCATCAAACACTCAGACGACTCATCCTCCGATGAACAGGTCATTTCGCGTTTGCTTGGACTTGCTTTGGGCAACGTCTGCGCGGAGCTGGATATCGCTCAGTCACTGGTCGGAACCAATCGCGATCTGAACGAACTTGTCCGTGCGATTCGTCAGGGCGAAAAAGGTGAGACACCGAGGCTGCTGAGCGGCTGGCGGGGCGAGGTCTGCGGAGACCTGCTGCGAAAGGTTCTGGAAGGACGGGTGCAGTTTCGAGTGGCTCCGGCGAATTCATCGACTCCGCTGATCTTTGAAGAGAAGCCAGACCGACCAGAGAAGCCGGAACGCGGTTCGGGCAAAGGCCGATAGCCAGACAGTGCTGACGACACGGTAAGCTGCTGCGACTACGGCAGCAATCGATGCAGCCCTTTTTCAGCACGGGCCTCGTTCACTCGCTGCAGTGCCTCGGGCATGCGAGCAAGAAAACGGACCAGCTGCGAAGTCGAACAGCCAAGGGCCGCTGCAGCTCGACGGACATCAGCGTCCTTTGCGTCCACGGCATCCAGAGCTTCAGCGATCAGAGTTGGAAAATCGGCATGTCGCTCGTTGCAGGAGATTCGCTGATTGCGGCATCGCGTCTGCCAGAGTTTCGATGGATACACTTCGCTGCTGTGCACGGAGCGAATCTTAAGAGCCAGCAATAATCGAAGCCTGAACACGGCCTCCCGACGGTTCGTTTCCTGACTGCGTTCTTCACCGGCAAATGACGTGATGCCCGTCGGTTGATGAACGATCTCGATCGCCGTTTCAACCTTGTTGCGATGCTGACCGCCTGGCCCCGTGTGGCGTGTTCTGCGAACAAGGCATTGCTCCAGCAGCTTGTCTTCCGGAAGACTGCAGGGGTGGCAGGGTGGAAGAATCGGATCAGTCATACAAGGGAATTGCAGTTCTTCGAGACCGTCTCAGAGTTGTGATGATGGTCACGTAGAGTATCCTCCGGAAGACCGTGCTGCGAACAGGCACTCCATATTCCTGGTTCTTTGTAATGTAATCACCATGACCGCAATCCGTTCCGCCACACGACTGAATCAACGAGCCCTTGAAGTTCTGACTTCGGCCCGGGCTCACCATGATGTCCTTCGCATTCGTGAACATGCCGTCGATGGTGCGACGGTCGTT
>JAEUII010000467.1 GCA_016795145.1 Planctomycetaceae bacterium | reverse complement strand
GATCTGAATCCGATTCGAGCAGGTCTGGCGGAAACTCCTGAAACGAGCGACTTCACCAGCGTGCAGGAACGGATCAAGGGTCGAGACGCAAAAAAGAACGGCGGCAAGCCGGTCAACGCGGAAGCCGATACCTCATCATCTGAACAGAACCAGCACTCCGGGTGGCTCGCACCGATCCAGCTTCAGGCAGACAACAAGGCCGATCAGGCGAAGTCGTCCGCGAAGCCGCCCAAGCGTCGAGCCAGCAACAAGGGCTGTCTGGACATGACGCTGGATCGCTACCTGCAGCTGGTCGACTGGACCGGTCGGCAACTGAGGAAGGACAAGCCCGGAGCCATCGACAAAGGCCTTCCCGGAATCCTGCAGCGCCTCGACTGCTCCGCGGACACCTGGCTGGACCTCGTCCGCAACTTCCGCAAACGCTTCCGAACCGAAGCCGGCAGACCAGCATCTCTGGCTGAGGCAAGCTCAATCCGGCGAGCCTGCCGGGTGGCGAATCATCGCGGGTAACGGTGCGCATACGTGTGTGAAAAACACAGTCTTTTCTCACACCAAACCACAATAGGTGCATGGCACCTTGAATCGACGAGGCGACAAAAAAAACCGTGCTGCATGCAGCACGGTTAGATGTCTTTGAGTTTGCTGCAACGTATCAGTTGCGAACTCGCACGAGTTTCATGAGGCGGCCGGAGACGTTCCAGTCCTGCACGTAGAGGTTTCCGTCCTTGTCCCAGTACGAACCGTGAGTGCCGCTGAAGATCCCTTCGATCCACTGTTCCTGTGGCACACCGAAATTGGCACGCTTGGCCGGGTCAGGATTATGGCCAAGCACGGCCATGATTGTGTTGCTCTTGTCGAGGATGACGAGTCGACCATGGAGGTCGGGCACCGAAACGTAGTCTCCCTGAACCGCTGCAGAGGTTGGCATTCCAAGTCCGCTGATGACTTCGTCGATATAGTTCCCTTCCAGATCGTAATGGAGCAGTCGGCCTTTTGGCTCGTGATTTCGGTCACAGATCAGCAGTCGAGGTGGCTCGTATCGCGTATCCAGAGTCATGCCGTGGGCAGTGTTGAACTGTTTCTGCCCATTGCCTTTTTCGCCAAAGTGCTTCAGGTACTTGCCCGTCCGGTCATACTTGAAGATGTGATTGCTGGCATAACCATCGGACAAAAAGATGTCGCCGTTTGGAGCGACCGTAATCGCAGTCGGCCTGAAGGCTTCCAGTTTCAAACCTGACTCTTCCGGGAACGTCAGTTTCAAAACGATCGCCCCGGTGACGGAATTGAATTTGATGCCCTCTGCATTGTTGTTACGCGCTCCGTAGATAAATTCGCCATCTTCCTCGGCGCGGATCTCCATGTCATGGATACTACTGTAGTCGTCACCGAGGAAACGTCGAACAATCTGCCCGTCGGGATTGAAAACGAACACGCCCATGTTCGCACTAGTGTAAATATTTCCTTCCTTATCGATGACCACGCTGCCATGCGTCGAGCCAATCTGTGACTTGCCGTCTGAACCAAGGCCCCAGCCGGGGACGGTATCAAAGGTCATTATTCCGGTCCCCATTCGCACAGGTTTTGCTGTCTCCTGAGCAATCGACGTGGGGACGAGAAACAACAGCGCGAGCACAAAATAACGAAATGATCTGGCCAGCATCAGAACGCTTTCAGGAAAAGCCTGCGTGGTGGGATGAGCCTGACCGACGAACACGAACTTGTAACGTCGTCAGAACGGAGGACAGAAGTATCGGCCGACAGGGGCGGAATTTCAACCGGCGCAGATTAGTGCTGCCACATCAACGCTTTTACGACGCTGGAGCATCGAGGCAAAAGTCTTCACAATCACCACTGATGCTCAATGATCATTTCTTACGGGCTGCCAGGCAGCTGAAAGAACGGAGCGGGTTAACATGACGAGTCGACTGAGCTCTTTCGTACCATTCTGTCTGGTGGCATTTACAATGTTGAATGCCGGTGCGGTTGCCGGTACTTCAGCAACACCAAATGTCGTTATCATCTTCATGGACGACATGGGATACGCCGATATCGGCCCGTTCGGTGGCGATTCGACTCTGACGCCCAACCTGAACCAGCTGGCAAAAGACGGTCGCAAGTTCACGAATTTCTACGTTTCGCAGGCAGTCTGTTCTGCTTCCCGCACCAGCCTGCTCACTGGCTGCTACAACGTTCGAGTCGGCATTCAGGGAGCCCTTGGCCCCAAATCACCGATCGGCATCAACTCAGATGAATTGACGCTGGGTGAACTGTGCCACCAGCGGGGTTATGCCACAGCGTGCTTCGGAAAATGGCACCTCGGAAGTCACGAGCAGTTCCTTCCACTTCAGAACGGATTTGATGAATACTTCGGGCTGCCATACAGCAATGACATGTGGCCGTTTCATCCAGAGGTGATGCACCTTCCTATGGAACAAAGACTCAAGACGTGGCCCCACTTGCCACTGATCGAAGGCAACAAAGTCATTAAACCGGAAGTCACTGCAGACGATCAGAAACTGCTGACTCGGCAGTACACAGAACATGCGGTTAGCTTCATCAAACGAAACCAGAAGAGGCCATTCTTACTTTACGTCCCACACAGCATGGTGCACGTTCCGCTCTTCGTATCGCCGGAGTTTGATGGCAAAAGTGGCAAGGGACTCTTCTGTGATGTGCTGATGGAGATTGACTGGTCGGTCGGCCAGATTGTCAGCGCACTGAAGGAATCAGGGGTCGAAGACAACACGCTTGTCATCTTCACATCCGACAATGGACCGTGGCTCAGTTATGGAAAGCACGCCGGTTCGGCAACGCCCCTGCGAGAAGGAAAGGGCACGATGTTCGAGGGTGGCTGTCGCGTCCCGTGCATCATGAAATGGCCCGGCAAAATCGTGGCCGGTTCCGAGTGTTCTGAACCATGCATGTCGATCGATATCCTGCCAACAATTGCAGAGATGATTCACGGCACGCTTCCACAGCACACAATTGATGGCAAGAGCATCCTGCCCCTGATGTCAGGTGATGCATCACAGAAATCTCCTCACGACGTGCTTGCGTTCTACTGGGGAAATGAGCTCCACGCGGTTCGCAGCGGAAACTGGAAACTCCATTTTCCTCACCAGTATCGAACACTCGCGGGTCGAGAAGGTCGGGACGACGGGACTCCGGTGAAGTATGAAAACCGACAGATCGAACTGAGCCTGTTCGATCTCGCGTCAGATCCTGGCGAAACTAACAATGTCGCGGCGACCAATCCCGAGGTTGTGAAAGAACTATCACGGCTGGCCAACACCATTCGTGATGAACTTGGTGATGGTGACAAGAAGGGCACCGGAGTCCGTCCCGCGGGCCGTATCCCTGCAGACAGGTAAAGGACACTGGCGTCAACACACTGGCGTCAACACGCCGGCGACAGCATCAATTTCACGCGCCGCCGGCATTCTTCTCCATCTGCTCGACAACTCTCTGAAACTCAGGCATGTCCCTGAGTGATGCGTAGTCTGGCTCGAGGCGAAGTCGGCCCGAATCCGCGTAACCCCCATCGGCTACTTTCTTCAGCATTTCGATGGCCTTCGTTCTTTGACTCACTGCGGCATCACCTTCCATCCTGAGAGAAATGACCGCCATCGACCGAGCGACATCCATCGCAAAATCGATGTTCTTCTCAGACAGAGGCAAGAGTTCATCAATCAACTTCTGAGTCGCTTCGACATTGCCAACTCGAGCCTCGCTGAGCATCAGCTCTGCTTTGTACGCGGTCGCATCTGGTTTTGCCGCGAGTTCTATGCGCAGGAGACGAGATCGTTCGAACAACTTTAGAGCCTCTTCCGGCGAATTCTGAAGATCCTTTGCCACACCGAAGTAATACAACGCGCCGGCAGCCTGCTGCACAAAATCGACATTCTTTGGATCACTCGCCCGCAACCCTTCTGAAACGGTGACGGCTTCTTCGAGCCATTGCGTACCAGGATCAAACTTCCCGTTATAGATCAAGTATCGGCCGCCGGTCAGCAACAGACTGGAGAGCGAAACTGTTTCAGCCGGACGAGCCTTCACAACTTCTCGACGCCGAGGAATTGCTTCCTGCCAAACCACGAGTGCTTCATCGACGCGTCCCTGCCGAGCCATCATGGTGGCCGCAAGTGCCTGGCATGAGTCAGCATCCCACGGCAACAGCTTTTGAAATGCCGCAACCCGCTCTGGTTTCATGTCAGCGACAAGGGGACCGTTCTGCTCCGCTGCACGAAGCAGTTCAAGAAACAAGATGGCAGCTTCCTGCAGGGACTGAGTCGCCGAACTCAATTTCCCTTCACCGACTTTCAGATTCCCCAACTCTCGAAGAACCGTTGCGAGATGGTAGCGAATTTCGAAGTCTGGCGTCCCTTCATTGTTCGGCCGAAGGGGTTTCGCAACAGCATCACGAAGAACCGTGACCGCTTCATCCAGTACTTTCTCCGCTTCGGCGACCCGACCGAGTTTTAGCCTTAGCAATTCCGCATACTGCTTGAGAATCAGAGCCAGATTCCCTCGAGCAGAATTCGTTCGTCCCTGATCTACGATGCGCTGTCGAGCCTTCTCGACAAGTGCTTCGTACTGCTTGGCAGCCTCATCGAACATGCCAAGCTGAGTCCAGGTGATGGCAAGTTTCATACGAACGGCCATCAGGGTTGGCTCCGCCTGACCTTTGACTCCACCGCTGAGCTGATAATCAATCTTGTTCCAGCGATCTTCCAGGATCTTGAGGATCGCGATTCGTAAATCTGCAGACCCTGGCTGTGTTGCAAGCTTCGTATCAATCTCGGTCACAACCAGCTGAATGCTCTTCAGTGCTTCAACGGCCTGAACTTCTGCAGCCTTTCGATTGTCTTCGGCCAGCTTTGTTTGTTCGTTGGCGCGAATGCGCTGGCGTTCTGCTTCATCGCGTTCGGCATTTGCGATCTTTTTCTGACGTTCCGCTTCGTCACGCTGCTCCTTCACCTTGTCGCGTTCTTCCTTTACGTTGTCGCGTTCCTGCGCGATGATCAATGCCTGAGCTTTCGTCTCTGACCAGGCCCACGAGGCAATGATCGCGGTCAACGTGATTGATACTGCAGCAAGTGAAGATGGGATTGCGATCTTCGGATTGCGCCGACACCAGCGCCAGCAGCGTTCAAGCGTGCTGATCGGACGTGCAAGAATGGGTTCACCATTCAGATACCTGCGGAGGTCAGCAGCCAGTTCTGCACAGCTGGCATAACGAGCTGACGGATCCTTTTGCAGTGACTTCATGCAGATCGTTTCCAGATCTGCCGGAACATCAGGCTGCAGGCTGCGAGGCATCGCGGGGTCGTTGTTGATTACCTGCATCACCGTGTCGAGTGGCCGTTCGGAAACGAATGGCGGTCGAGCCGTCAGCATCTGGTACAGGATCGCGCCAAGCGAATACACATCAGAGCGATTGGAAATCGCAGACTGCTGCCCTCGAGCCTGTTCAGGCGGCATGTAACTGGGACTTCCCATGATCGTCCCGTCGCTTGTCGCGCCACTCCCTTCATCATCGACAACCTTTGCCAGTCCGAAGTCAGAGATCTTCGGGCGCCCGTCCTTGTCGAGCAGAATATTTGCCGGTTTCAGGTCACGGTGAAGGATCTTGTGATCATGAGCATACTGCATCGCATTCGCGAGCTGCTCGACCATCTCCGCACATCGTTTTGGCGCGCGGGGCAGACCATTCAAGTCCTTTTGAAGGTCTTTGCCTTCGACAAACTCAAGCGAGAAATACGGAAGCCCCTGATGTTCGCCGATATCAAAAATCTGAACGATGCCGGGATGCTGCAGTTTGGCCACAGCGCGAGCTTCCGCAATGAATCTCTCAAGCGATTCATTACTGGAATGTCGGCCTGACAAAATCATCTTTAGCGCGACAAGGCGGTTCAGCTTTCGGTGCCGAGCCTTATAAACGACCCCCATTCCGCCACGACCGAGTTCAGAAACCACCTGATAATCACCAACGACGAGTCCCCGAACCGGCTTACCGGACTTCTGATCCACTTCGTCAGTGACAGTGTCAAAGTAGTCTTCGCTGTCCTTCTTCGGCTCAGGGCGCATCACGGTTGTGCCGGCAGGGATCTCCACGAACTCACTGGAGATGAATGTCGCCTGCGTTCCCGGTTCAATTCCTGCGGCATGAAACCCAGCAGGATCTGCGATGTCCGGCTGACCTGGATTGATTCGAACCTGACCAATCAGAGTCTGCGCAGTCAGACCATCGCTGCCCGGCTGAGTTGGCGTCTCCGATGAACCTGCAGGACCGGACTTCGCTGGCTGTTGCTGATCGGCCAACGGATCTTTGGCGATGAAAGTCTCGGCTGCCGCCCCGGAAACGGTGTTCGGCGTCTCCGGCGATGCAATAAACGTTGCATCCGGTTCATTGCCACCACCAGACTTCGAGCCAACTCGAACGGTCTTCCTGTCATCCCGATCCGGAGTTCCATTAGACATCACTCAGCCCTCAAACAGTCCCATCCTAAGCACGAAGAACTGAATCATACGTGCGTTCCAGCCTGGTTTGAATTGTCGCCAATCACTCGCCGCCGCCGACCTCGGAAGCAGCCCGCAGCGAACCAGCCTAGAAGAGATCGATGTCATCATCTTCATCGCCATTGCGGAAGTCCTTGATCTGATCACGCCGACTGCCTTCAGCGCTGTTCATGTTCAGCAGGAACCAGTCTTTTCCTTCGCTTCCCCACAGATAGTCGACCGTATCATCGTCGAAGACAGTGCGGCCGGTCCCGAGTGGCTTAAACAGCCAATTACCGTTCAGGCCGGTTGAACTTGTCCCCATGATGTTACTGCGACGCTGAGTGAACGAGCGATTGCTTGTCCATTCCTGCATGATCATGTCCAGAGCCAGTCGGTTCCTGTCGTAAGCGGTGTAACCAGCAATGATCAGGTCGTCCCCGGTACCGCCATCGATTTCGTCGGAGCCACGACCGCCGATTATCAGATCGCGGCCTGACATCCCATCCAATTCATCGTTACCGTCGCCGCCAAGAATGATGTTGTTGCCACCGCCGCCGGTGATTCGGTCATTTCCAGCACCACCATCCAGAATCGACCACAGGGTGATCGGTGTCTGTATCTCAATCCGATCATTACCAGCCTGCCCGTAAACAATGATCCCGTTGAATGATGCATAGATCCGCACCGTGAATTCGTTTTCCTCATCATCGTCGCAGTCGCCACGATCGGATTCCGTGTCGATCCTTAGCTTGTAGTAGCCATTCGAACCACCGTGACGAGTAACTCGAATACGATCCTTATCAACGGAACCGCCAACGACCAGCATTGTCTCGCCGGCATGGAGAGGATCAGCCTGAACCTGCCACTTAACAACCTGCACCACCTTTGTGACGACAGCGCTGCTGTTGTTTGCCGCATCAACCGCTTTCGCACTGACTGAATAGCCTGCCGAAGATGACTCCGCCGTAAAGGTGTGAGTCACGGAGACGAGGTACGGCCCGCTAAACGACTGCACCGAACTGCCATCTCCCCAGTTGATAATCCAGGAGAATATGCCGGCCTGGTCTGCCGCATCTGGATCTGTCGCCGTGAACACCCACGTGAGTTCCTGTCCTCGCACGACACTCGCAGGCCCTGAGATCGCAACAGTGGGAGCGGAATTCGACGACGTCGAATTCACCGTAACGGTATGAGAGGCCGTGACACTTCCACCATCACCATCACTAACCAGCAACGAAATGACATAGCTGCCCGCCAGCGTTGGACTAAACGAGTAACTGCTGCCACCCGACTGAGTGGCGTAGCTACTGCCGTTTAGAGTCAATGTCCACAACAACGTCAATGGATCAAGAGCACCCGCCGGATCTGACGTTGATGAAAGGATCGTGATCGAACTTCCTGTCGTCGCCGTTGTTGGGCCGGACAATGATGCGGATGGTGCAACGTTTGAAACGATAATCGTCTGAGTCACGCTGGCCGATCCGCCATCCCCGTCGGTAACGGTCAAGGTGACCAGATACGTCCCGTTGTCGGCATACGTGTACTCTGCATTCGCGCCGAAGAGTCCCGGCGACCCGTCTCCGAAGTTCCAGAGATAAGTGAGTGGGTCATTCGCTCCCGCCGGATCACTGGCAGACCCAGCGAAGGTGATCGCCGTGCCCTCAAGCCGAGTCGCGCTGATGCTATTGATCGTCGGTGTTGGAGCCACGTTGTTGACGGTGATCGTCTGAGTCGTCGAGGTCGTACCACCATCTTCATCGCTGACAGTCAGCGTGATCACGAACGTTCCATTGTCTGCAAATACGTGGCTTGCCGTCGCACCAGCCACTGTTGCCGAACCGTCACCGAAGTCCCACGCATACGTCAGAGTGTCATTCGCACCAGCAGGATCCGTCGCAGAACCGGCGAAACTAATGGACGTTCCTTCAAGCCGCGTGGCACTAATGCTGTCTATCGTCGGCGTCGGAGCCACGTTGCTGACGGTGATTGTCTGGGTCGTCGACGTCGTGCCGCCGTCTTCATCACTCACTGTCAGCGTGATGACATACGTTCCGTTATCCGTGAACACATGGCTGGCCGATGCTCCAGTGACGGTGGCTGAGCCATCTCCAAAGTTCCAGACGTACGTCAGAGCGTCATTCGCACCGGCAGGATCCGTCGCAGAACCAGCGAAGCTGATCGCCGTCCCTTCAAGCCGCGTGGCACTGATGCTGTCTATCGTTGGTGTCGGGGCCACGTTGCTGATGGTGATCGTCTGAGTCGTCGAGGTCGTGCCGCCGTCTTCATCACTCACGGTCAGCGTGATGACATACGTGCCATTGTCTGCGAACACATGGCTTGCCGATGCTCCAGTGACCGTCGCTGATCCGTCGCCAAAGTTCCAGACATACGTCAGAGAATCATTCGCACCAGCTGGGTCCGTCGCAGAACCGGCGAAGCTGATCGCCGTCCCTTCAAGCCGCGTGGCACTGATGCTGTCTATCGTCGGCGTCGGGGCAATGTTGCTGACCGTAATCGTCTGAGTCGTCGAGGTCGTTCCACCATCTTCGTCACTCACGGTCAGCGTGATGACATACGTTCCGTTGTCCGTGAACACATGGCTGGCCGATGCTCCAGTGACGGTGGCTGAGCCATCTCCAAAGTTCCAGACGTACGTCAGTGTGTCATTCGCACCGGCAGGATCCGTCGCAGAACCAGCGAAGCTGATCGCCGTCCCTTCAAGCCGCGTGGCACTGATGCTGTCGATCGTCGGCGTCGGGGCAATGTTGCTGACCGTAATCGTCTGAGTCGTCGAGGTCGTTCCACCGTCTTCGTCACTCACGGTCAGCGTGATGACATACGTGCCGTTGTCCGCGAACACATGGCTGGCCGACGCTCCCGTGACGGTCGCGGATCCATCGCCGAAGTTCCAGACATACGTCAGAGTGTCATTCGCACCGGCGGGGTCCGTCGCAGAACCGGCGAAGCTGATCGCCGTCCCTTCA